>JBAWAB010000280.1:0-16689 GCA_049589035.1 Salegentibacter sp. | reverse complement strand
GCTTCGGGACGCGCGATGCCTCTTCAAGAGGCTATCCAAAAGGTTCTTATTTCGTCAAGCTGAACCTGCCTTCCGTCAGGCAGGTTCAGCTTCTAATTAATGTTGATTTTCATATAGTTAAGATCCTGAAATAAATTCAGGATGACGTTTTATAGACTTTTCAGACAGCCTCTTTCTATACCTTAAATCAAGGTTTTTTAGAGTATTTCGGGAAAGTACTTTATTTACTTCCGCTTAAAAGACTTCAAATTTCCTCCAATCTCAACTCGAACCTTAAACACCTTCAGGTTGATGAAAATACATCTTCCCCTGACCTTGAATTTTTAAAGTATTTTAGTTGAAATAAGCTTCAGAATCCCCCAGAGTATCTCCGGGAGTGATTGTCTCGATCTGATCTTTGAGATTATTCACCTGTTTTGGGAACAGGCCCTGAAAGATCAGAATTCCACCGAAAAAAATAAGTAAAATACTGATGGCCTTTTTCATAAAGTAAATGCGGCCAGGAGTAAGTTTCCGGTTAAGCTTCTTGGCCAGGAGAATTTTAAAAACATCCACAAGAAGATAGGTTCCCAGGACCGTTCCCAGGAAGACCAGGATGCGGTCATTCTGCATATCCAGCTGCGGACCAAAGACAATGATCACCCCAAGCCAGAAACCCAGCACACCAATATTGATAAAATTGATGAGAAAGCCTTTTACAGCCAATCCAAGATAATCACTTTTACCAAGTTTTCTGATTTCCGGCGTCTCCTCTTCCTGCTGTAAAACTTTTTTGGTTTGGATAAAACTCATCACTCCATAGGTCGCAAGGATCACTCCGCCAAAGATAAACAAGGCCGGATCGTCCTTTAGCCGGGTAAGTAGTTTTGTGGTACTCAGGTATGCAATGCATAAAAAAACGATATCGGCTAAGATTACGCCGATATCAAATGAGAAAGCTGCTCTAAAGCCTTTGATAGCCGCCGTTTCCAGTAACACGAAGAACACAGGTCCCAGCAGAAAAGATAGGAAAAGGCCAAGAGGCAAAGCGCTCAAAATATCTTGTAGCATACAGTTCTAATATTTTACAAATGTAAAACTTTAGTTCTTTCTATTTACTTCACCACCCAGCAAGGTGTTCTTGTCAATGACTTCAGGATCTCCGTAAACGTTCACCGTTCCACCGGCACGCACCTTGGCATTGACTTCCTTTTTGGCAAAAATATCGGCTACGCCTCCGGCGCTAATGCTTATATCTACGTCGTCAGATTTGAGATTTTTTGCGTAATACTGGCCTCCGGCCCTGATGGTTACATCTTGCCGGTCTGCCTTTCCTGATACCTCAATTTCACCGCCGGTAATACATTTAGCGCGGAAGTTATTTACATTGATTTCAGCGGTGATATCCCCTCCTTCCTGCACTTCCAGGTCAAAATTGTCCTGCCTTATCTTATCTTCAATGTTCACCGAAGAATTTTGAAGAGCGTCCACTTTTTCAAGTTCCTCATAATACAGCACCACACGAGTATCATTATTATCTTTAAAAATGTTGTTTATACTTAACCTGATCTTCAGGATACCATGATCGATATCGAAATTTACCTCATCCCGACTTTCTCCGGTCACTACCGCTCTGGCTTTTTTCGCCTTTACAAGTTTAACTTTTAGGCCGTTATAGACCTTCACCTGCCGGAAATATTCCAAGTCGTGGGTAGTATTCTGGGCACTTATTGCCACAGAACACAACATTACCAGTAAAAAAGCTAATTTTTTCATTCTGAAAATTTTTTAAGATGCTTCCACCTCATTCTTGGAACCATGCAGGGTGAAATCTAAATGTCTTTTCATGAGATCTGCATTCTTCACACTCACATATACCTCATCTCCCAGCTGATATACCTTCTTGGACCGCTTGCCTACCACGGCATAATTCTCTTGATCAAATTCATAATGATCATTTTTTATGTCCCTAAGACGTATCATACCCTCACATTTATTCTCAATGATCTCGACAAAAATCCCCCATTCTGTCACTCCGGAAATAACACCCAGGAATTTTTCATCCTTGTGATCCTGCATGAATTTTACCTGCATGTATTTAATAGAATCCCTTTCGGCATTTGAGGCAAGGTTTTCCATTTCGCTGCTGTGGTGGCATTTTTCCTCATATTCTTCCTCCTTAGCTGAAGGTTCTTTTTCCAGATACCGCTGAAGCAACCTATGCACAATTATATCAGGATAACGTCTTATTGGGGAAGTAAAGTGTGTGTAATAATCAAAGGCAAGACCATAATGCCCGATATTTTCAGTACCATAGTAAGCCTTGCTCATGGTGCGGATGGCCAGGGTATCTACTAAATTCTGTTCTTTTTTCCCCTGCACATCTTCCAAAAGTGCATTAAGCGAAGAAGTAGTGGTTTTTCGGTCTTTTAGATTCAAAGAATGTCCAAACCTCCCTACCAGTTTGTTCAGCGAAGCGAGTTTTTCATCGTCCGGTTCGTCATGACATCTGTAAACAAAGGTCTTTTCAGGCTTTTGTTTTCCTATGAATTCAGCTACTTTTCGGTTTGCAAGAAGCATAAATTCTTCAATGAGTTTATTGGCATCTTTAGAAGTTTTAAAGAAAACTCCAACGGGTTCATTCTCTTCATTCAGCTGAAATTTCACTTCTACCTTATCAAAAGAAATGGCACCCTGCCTCATTCTAACCGACCTCATCTTTTTTGCCAGAGAATTCATGGTCAAAACGGCATCCACAATATCCTCACTGGTAGAGTAAGCCTTTTCCTGAATAGAAATATCTTCAGGAATTTCACCATTTTTAGATTCTATGATATGCTGGGCTTCCTCGTAGGCAAAACGCGCATCTGAATAAGTAACGGTTCTCCCGAACCATTCACTTATCACTTTCGCGTTTTTATCTAATTCAAAGACTGCGGAAAAGGTGTATTTTTCTTCATTTGGCCTAAGGGAACAGGCATTATTAGAAAGAATTTCAGGCAACATGGGCACTACCCTGTCTACCAGGTAAACTGAAGTCGCGCGCTCATAGGCTTCCTCATCCAGCAAGGTTCCTTTTTCCAGGTAATGAGAAACATCGGCAATGTGAATTCCAATCTCAAAATTGCCATTTTCAAGCTTCTTAAAACTGAGGGCATCATCAAAATCTTTGGCATCCTTGGGATCTATGGTAAAGGTAAGATCCTCCCGCATGTCGCGCCGCTTTTTTATCTCTTCTTCCTGAATAGAAGTATCAATATTTCTGGCAAAATCTTCTACTTCTGCCGGAAAATCGTGAGGCAGACCGTATTGGGCAAGAATAGCATGGATCTCTGTCTGATGTTCTCCCGGTACCCCCAGCACCTTCGTGATCTTTCCAAAAGGAGAATCGGCTTTTTTAGGCCATTCTTCCATCTCCACTACCACTTTATCCCCATCTTTGGCATCTCCGATCTTGTTTCGCTGCACGAAAAAATCGGTGTACATCTTGGGATCCTGGATAACTACAAACCCAAAATCCTTTTTCAAATCCAGCGTACCGACGAATTCTGTTCGCTTTCGCTTCAGGATCCGGGTCACTTCTCCTTCCGATTTTTTTCTATGCCTTTTATTATAAATATAGATCTCCACCTCATCCCCGTTAAAAGCCGTATTAAGGCTGTTCTCAGGAATAAAAACATCATCTTCAAGTTCTTCTACCGTTACATAACCATAGCCCTTAGTAGTCACATCCAGAATTCCCTGGTAATAATCGCGGCTATCTTCTATTTTGAATTTGCCTCGCTCTACTTCTTCTATCTGTTTCTTGGCGGCAAGTTGGGAAAGCTTTTTAATGATCTGATTCCTGCTACTGGCATCATTCACTCCTAATTTTGAAGCTATCTGTTTGTAATTAAAGGTCTTACCTGAATCACTTCTTAAAATATCAATAATGCTTTTGGAGAGATTGCTAATTTTTGGAGATTTATTTGTCTTCTTTTTCTTCATTTGTCTAATTAAAACATAAAATTACAGCTTAAAAAGAACAAAGCTAGTTTTTAAATGTAAAGATTTGTTAAGCCGCTATCCTGGTACATTGCTACTATATCTTACTGATTTTAAGCAAAGTTTAAAAATGAGGGAAAACCCTTAGTTTTGGTTCAAATCTTAAAGAAAGTTATAACTATCTTAAAAATTTCTTAATTTTGTTTTAACATTGGATGCGAAAGAAAGCAATACTTTTCGCTAAATAAAGGTTAAAATGAAGAAGCCCAATAAATTAACTCTTCTGTTCCTCGTGATCTTCATCCTGGGGGTGATCGGCTTTGTTTTCTTCATCAATAAAACCCTGAATAAAAAGTCCCAGCTGGACCTTTTTCCAAAGCAATACAACACTCAAAATTCTTCTGTCACATTTGAGGAATAAGTGGTATCTTCAGTAGCAACTTGTGCTGCTATGAAGAACTATACCTGTATCGCAATTTTCACCTATCCCCATGAGTGCATCGTCATAAAATCTTTGTTTGACAGCGCAGGGATCGACTTTTTCTTTGAGAACGAAACGCTCATCAGCCTTCTCCCCTTCTCCTCTTACGCCTTTGGCGGTATCAAACTTCACGTTCACAACACAGATTATAAAAAAGCCAAAGATATCCTGGACAGTTTTCAAAACAATTCGCCCCATCTCAAAATCGTTTAGTTGTTAACACTATATATATTTATTATTTCTTTTCTCTTTTATAAAAATTAAAAATGGATGTTATTATTGTCTGTTAATTTGTAGAACAAGTTTCCGTAGAAATATTTGGAATTTCAGTTGTGATCTTTTGATAACAGGTTATGAACAACCCAGGGAGATCCTAAGCACCTGATTCTCTTGTTAAATTAAGATTAACTTAACAATAGCTGAAAATTATATGTTAATACCGATTCTTAAAATTTTAAGAATTTAAAGCTGTTCACAACAGGATTTTTAGTGCTGATAACTTGATCAAAAATAAGGGAGTTATAATTTGAGTTTCTGCTCCTCAACGCTGTATTGTAATTTAATTTAATTTCTCCAAAAGAGATTGTAAGATTCTCGTCCCTGCTTATCCACATCCCATTGTCAATAGTAAAGGCTTGTAAATTAAGCTTTCCTGAAAAGTAATTAACAATTAAAAAACAATGGGTTAATAACGCCTTTTTTTACCTTTGTTACCTTAAACTTTAAGCATGAAAATAGCCATAGGAAACGACCACGCAGGAACTTCTTACAAAAAAAGGGTTGTGGAGTACCTGAAAAACAAGGGAATAGAAGTTATTAACTACGGGACCGATTCTGTTGATAGCGTTGATTATCCCGATTTTGTTCATCCCGTAGCCAACGATGTTGAAAATAATAATGTTGATATGGGAATCATTATTTGCGGAAGTGGGAATGGTGCCAACATGACCGCCAACAAACATCAGGGGGTACGCTCTGCGCTTTGCTGGACTAAAGAAATAGCCGAACTGGCCCGTGAACATAATAATGCCAATATTCTTAGTATTCCTGCCCGCTTTGTTTCAGAAATGCAGGCGATAGATATGGTACAGGTATTTTTAGATACTGAATTTGCAGGAGGCAGGCATCAGAAAAGGATTGAAAAAATTCCCGTTCGAAATTAACAATTCCACCAATCTGTTTTTAAGGCTGAAGTTTTCACTTCGGAAATTATACTGTGTCCTATAAATCCTCTTATGATCATCAAGGAAAAGAAATTTGAAGAGCTTACCACCGCTGAACTTTATGAACTTTTACAGCTTCGCTCTGAAGTCTTTGTAGTGGAACAGGATTGCGTTTACCAGGATATAGATGGCAAAGATCAAAAAGCTCTTCATATCCTGGGCTACAAGAATGGGCGACTGGTGGCTTACACCAGGTGTTTCGACCGCGGTTTCTATTTCGAAGAAGCGGCTATCGGGCGGGTGCTTGTAAGGAAGAATGCACGGAATTTTGGCTATGGTCACGACATCATGAAAGCCTCTCTGGAAGCCATTCGAAAAAATTATAAAACTGACAGTATAAAACTCTCGGCACAACAATACCTTTTAAAATTCTACGAATCTCACGGATTTGTAGCCATTGGCGAAGGCTATCTGGAAGACGGAATTCCCCATATAGCGATGGTGAAATAGATCATTTTAGCCGTTCTTTTTCTTCAGAATTACCGGATGCCGTAATATTCCTTTTATTCAAGTATCTTGTTGTATTCTGAAGGATTACCAAGTATTTCCTGCGCCTTCAGAATCTCGGGATTATGGATTACATAATGATCATAAAGACCTTCCTTGTAGAAGTATCTTTTTATGATCTCATCGGTTAATAAACTTGCTATCTCAGGCCTTTTTTCATCCAGTTCCTTTAGCTTTTCCTGATCTATTTCAGAAGAAATGTTATTGTAATCCTGAATTATTTCCTGATCAAAACCTTCGTTCTGCGCGGTTAAAAGCAGTTTTTCCATTTCCTTTTCCGTTTCTGTTTTGTAGCTGAAACCACTTTCTTTCAGAAATTTCTTGAAATTTTCATAATCCTGGTCTGTGAACCTGAAATCTTCAGGTGTAGCAAGTTTATGGGAATAGTAATAAGTTGTGGCATAATCAAAGATGGCATCTTCCCGAAGCAAGGCATTGGTAATGCTGCTGTATTCAGAAGTGGCCATTCGCACATCGGGCAGAATTCCTCCGCCGTCGTAAACTTTACGGCCGTTTCTAGTCTTAAATTCGTTATAATCCTCTACTTTTCGCCTGATGGCATGCCCTTCTTCATCCCGCGTTCTGTAGTCAAGTGCCTGGATGCATCTTCCGCTAGGCGTATAATATCGCGAAATGGTGATCTTGAGCTGGGTTCCATAGGCCAGTTCCTTTGGCCTTTGTACAAGGCCTTTTCCAAAACTCCTCGCTCCCACTACCACGCCCCGGTCCAGGTCCTGAATAGCGCCCGAAACGATCTCGCTGGCTGAAGCGCTTCGGCCGTTGACCAGGACCACAAGAGGAATTTTGGTATCGATAGGCTCCCGTTGGGTATAGAATTCACGATTGTACTTCTCAATCACCGATCTGGTAGTGGTGATCAATTCTCCTTTGTTGAGAAAGATATTGCAAACGTTGATGGCTTCTCCCAACAAGCCGCCGGGATTTCCGCGAAGATCGAGAATGATCTTTTCGGCGCCTTGATTTTTTAGTTCTTTCACCGCCCGTGCGGTTTCCGAAGAAGCTTTTGAATTGAACCGGCTTAGTACAATATAACCAGATTTATCGTCGAGGAGCTTGTAAAAAGGAACGGCCTTGATGTTAACCGCACTTCGCGTGAGTACCGTATTTTTGGTTTCTCCCTGGCGATTATACACGATATCCACGGTAGTGTTGCCAGCACCATTCAGCAATTCTCCGGCATCATCTTTAAATTCAGCAACCTTGACATCTCCAATCTGAATTATTTCGTCTCCGGCCTTTAAACCGGCTTTATCGGCGGGATATCCCTTGTAAGGCTCTACGATCACCAAAGAATTCTTTTTGCTTTTTACCAGCGCCCCAATGCCGGTATATTCTCCTGAATTATTGATACGTGCCAGCTCTACGTCCTGTTCGTTCCAGTAATTGGTATATGGATCCAGATCTTCAAGCATGGCCTTGATCGCGGTATCCATGAGTTCTGCCGGATTGGTCTCATCAACATAATTCATATTGATCTCCTTGAACAAGGTAGTGAAGATCTCTATCTGCTTGGCGATCTCGAAAAAATCTGATTTAAAACCAACTGTACCGAAGAAGACAGTGGCACCAATAAGAACAATTATAATTCGTTTACTGAGATGATTTTTCATGGCTTTTCTCCTTTTCATTGAACTTTTCCAACAACAAGATCATGGTTTTGGTCATTTGTTCGCTGCTTATTTTTTCCCTGGAGAGATAAATGAACATGAAAGCGAATTTTGACTGCTGGGGGCTTTCTACAAGATACTTATTTTTTCTAAACGATTCACGCATAAGTCTTTTTATGCGGTTACGGCCCACCGCGGTTTTTATGAGTTTCTTCGGAACCGAAAATGAGGATTTGCAGGTAGTTTCTTGGGGAGAATCCAATGGCAGATAAACGAGTTTGAGAGGAAATTTTTTGACTTGTTGGCCTTTCAGAAACAATTGGTCTATGAGCTTTTTGCTCTTTAATTTTTCGTTTTTTCTCAATCGCTGATCCATGCTCCAAAAATAGAAATAGAATTTTTACTACTGAATGCTCTGACTTCTTTTTTAGGAATTGGGCAAAAAAGAAAGCCTTTCCAGATGTGGAAAGGCCTTGCTATTTATAAAATTGGTCTTTTTTACTGCTGATTCTCCTGCTTTTCAGAAGCCTCATAAGTATTGTTCTCCCTGTTAATATCGGCCATCAATCCGGTATCATCAATAACAATAGAAGAAATTTCTGATTTTGGCTTATCGATCTCCAGCTGATAGGTAGGAGCCGCCCAGGACCAGTCTTCGGCAACAGTTCTCTCCACATTTGAAGATGCGGGTTTTTCCCAGCGCATCATCCTAAGCGGAATGTAATACACCTCTTCCTTGCCATTGTTGTAGGTCACCTTTAGATCTATCGGCATTGGCATAAGACCTTTTCTTTCCAAAGTCACTTCAGTGGAATCCCCGGCCTCATTAACAGATTTTATTCCGTAGTCGATGGTATTGGTGGTTTTCGTCCAGTCGGTCAGGTACCAGTTTAGTTCGGCACCACTCACTTTTTCAGCAAGCCTTATAAAATCGTTTGGAGAAGGATGTTTGAATTTCCATTCGTCATAGTAACGATTCAGGGTTTTTGCAAGATTTTCAGGACCAATGATATAGCCAAGCTGCGAAAGAAAAACGCTGCCCTTGCTGTAAGCTGCGATGGAATAAGCTACATTCAGGTCATAGCGATCACCATGTGTGGTCATTGGCTGTTCCCTGCCCGACTGCACAATATAATTGTAACCGCGATAGGATCCCTTCCAGGGATTTTTTCCTTCCCTGCCGGCAAGCTGTTGCTGAGCGAGTGTTGAAATATAGGTGGTAAAACCTTCATCCATCCACGGATGTTCAGATTCGTTGGTGCCCAGTAATTGCTGAAACCAGGAATGGGCAAATTCGTGCGCTACGGTACCAATAAGCCCCCTGTAATCTTTTCCGCCGGTAATGAGGGTACAATTCGCATATTCCATACCGCCGTCTCCTCCCTGGATCACAGAATACTGTTTCCATGGATAAGGGCCGATATGCTCATTGTAAAACTTCAGAAGTCGGGCGGTTTCCGGCTGAATTTTCTTCCAGGAATCCACAACTTCAGGGTCATTTCTGTAAATAAAGTTAAGGGTCACCCCACTGTCGGTTTTCATGGAATCGTGGACAAAATCTGGATCGGCGGCCCAGGCAAAATCATGCACTTTATGAGCTTTAAAGTGCCAGGTAAGTTTTTTGCCTTTAGGTCGTTTTACCTTAGTTCCTTCCGCTTCATATCCATAGCCGATTTCCTGTGGATTCTGAAGCACACCGCTTCCTCCTACCAGGTAATCTTTATCTATGCTGATATTCACATCAAAATCTCCCCACACGCCGAAAAATTCCCGGGCAATATATGGATCGGCATGCCAGCCTTCGTAATCGTACTCGGCTAATTTTGGATACCATTGGGTCATCGATAAAGCTACTCCGTCGGCATTGTTCCTTCCGGAACGGCGGATCTGTACCGGCACCTGACCCTTGAATTCCATGTTGAAAGTGGTGGATTTTCCAGGTAAAATGGCATTGGCCAGGTTCACGACCAGAATCGTTCCTTCTTCGGAATAATCTACTTCTTGACCATCCTGGTTCAGGGAAGTGATCCTTAAATACCCAATTTCATCGGGAGACAATTTACTGATGCGGCTCTCGAATTTCGGATTTTCTTTGGTTCCAAGATTATTCACCATCCTGCTGTCGGGATCGGCAATATCCTGCAAGCGGCGGTCCATCTCGCTACCCGGCTGAAAAGCATTGGGATAAAGATGGTAGAAAACCCTCTGAAGGGTGTCTGGAGAATTATTGGTATAGGTCAACTCCTGGGTGCCGGTGTACTGGTAGTTGTCGACGTTCATGTCGACATCCATCTTATAATCCACATGCTGTTGCCAGTATGGGAAATTATTTTGCGCCTGTACCCAGGTTGTTGCTAGTATTGTAAGACTTAAAATCAGTTTTCTCATAAAATTCTATTGGTTTGCGTATTGAGAGGCCAAAATCAGGGCATTGTAAAGATTCACTATTCTGCCTGAAGTCGAAAGTTCGCTGAACTTTTGAACATTGTTCTCATCTCCTCCCACAATTACGGAAGCACTCACAGGAAGTCCACTGTTGATAATGATCTGTTTCACCTGCCCTGCAGTGAGTTTAGGATAAAATTCTCTGATCATGGCAGCTACTCCGGCCACAGCGGGTGCAGCCATAGAAGTTCCCTGCAGGAATTTATAGCTGTTGTTAGGAGTGGTAGACCAAATCTTTGTTCCGGGTGCAAATACGTCAACATTGGTTTTTCCGTAGTTGGAAAAACCAGCGACAAGGTTAGATCCGTACTCATAATTCAGAGCTCCCACGGTAAGGAAATTATTGCTGATCTCCTGTGGATTATCGGGAGTCTGATCATTCGGATAAATTCTTTGCTCATCGAGATTTATCCCGTCATTTCCGGCGGCATTGACGATTAGTACGTCGTGTTTGGCTGCGTATTTAATGGCGTCGATCACCCACTCAGGATTGGTAGAAAAAGCTTTTCCGAAGCTGGTATTGATCACTTTTGCGCCATTGTCAACAGCATAGCGGATACCTAAAGCCACGTCTTTATCGTACTCATCTCCGTCTGGCACGGCACGAACCGGCATGATCAGCACATTATTGGCAACACCGTTTATCCCGATGCCGTTATTTCTTTCCGCAGCGATAATTCCGGATACGTGGGTACCATGCAGCACATCTTCTTTTTCAGGATCTGGGCCCATTACGCGATTGTCACCATAATTGGTGTCAGTAATGTCGTAAGGATTGTCGCCTACCACGGCTCTTCCGTTCAGATCAAGATTGAAGTGTGAATTTAATCTGTTGCTGTAGTAGTCGATAGCGTCGTCCAGTTCAGCAATAGCATCGGGGATATTTTCATCTACATTGTTCTGAATCTGCATCAAAATATCTTTATACTGGGAAAGCGGCTCCGATTCTGCAGGCATAGCGGCAAGTTCTTCCTTGGTGTAATCTTCTTTTCCAAGTTGAGAGGAAACTGCCTGATGCGCGGTAACGAGCTGTTGCTTGATCTGCTCGTAGCGATTTTTTCTATCAAGCGTTTTCTGATATTCCTCCTCGTATTTAGCTTTAGCCCTTTTGTAAAGGTCATATTCCTGCATATCTGCAGTGCTTATGGAGCTTTCAGGTTTATTTTCGTATTTGGGCTTCAGTCTTTTATAGATACGGGTATATTCAAGGTTTTCCTTAACGGCACCGCCAAGAAAATTCCAACCGTGAATGTCATCCACATATCCGTTGTGATCGTCATCTTTTCCGTTGTTTGGGATCTCATCTTTATTGGTCCAGATAATATCCTTGAGGTCTTCATGATCTATATCAACACCACTGTCTACAACTCCCACGATCACGGTTTTGCCTTTATTGTCCTTGATGATCTCATCATAGGCTTTTTTAACACTCATTCCGGGGATGGTATCGCTCACCAGGTCGGCCCCGCCCCAGCCCTTCAGCTGAGTTTCAGAAAGATCGGTCACCTTTAGAGGAATGGAATCAATGTTTTCAATTGGAGTGGAAAGGATCTTTGGTGCAGTACTGCTGCAGGAAGAGAGCATTCCGGCTGCGGCAAGTACCAGCAGCGGCTTGTAGTAAGGTATTTTCATCATGTTTTAATTAAATATTTCATCAAATGTGTGTGTATCCTTAAGTCGAACACCTTTCTCGGTGTTTTGGACGGTAATAATTTCGTTATGAGCATCGTGCTCCATAAAAAGATAATAATGTTCATCGGCTGCTTTCCTGAGAAATTGGTCCTTTTCAGGCAAGGTTAGCAGCGGCCGGGTGTCAAAGCCCATCACGTAGGGCAACGGAATATGCCCGGCGGTAGGCAGAAGATCGGCCATAAAAACAAGGGTTTTCCCCTTATAGTTTATATGCGGAATCATCTGTTTGTCGGTATGACCGTCTACAAATAAAGTGCCGAAGTCCAGCTGCGGGATCTTTTCGATGAATTTTGCGTCACGTTGACGCTCGACGAAATTAAGATGGCCGCTTTCTTCCATCGGCAGGATATTCTCCTCTAAAAAAGAGGCCTTTTCACGCGCATTGGGCTTCGTTGCCCAATCCCAATGCTCTTTATTGCTCCAGAAACGGGCATTTTTAAAGGCCGGTTCGTAGCCGGTATGTTCTTTATTCCACTTAATACTTCCGCCGCAATGATCGAAATGAAGATGTGTCATAAAGACATCGGTGATGTCATCACGGTGAAAGCCGTACTTCTGCAGGGATTTATCGATGGAAGCATCGCCCCATCTAAAATAGTAGCTGAAGAACTTTTCACTCTGCTTGTCCCCCAGCCCGGTATCGATCAGGGTAAGACGGTCGCCTTCTTCCCCAAGCAGGCATCGTGCGCCGATGTCGATCATGTTGTTGGAATCGGCCGGATTGGTGCGGTTCCAGAGGGATTTTGGAACCACGCCAAACATAGCTCCGCCATCCAACTTGAAATTGCCGGCTTCAATAGGATATAATTTCATTTATGCTGATTTTAATGAGTAAAAAATCTACTATGCAAAATAGAAAAAGTATATTTTATAATTATATAAAAGAATTGGTTTAACAAGTATTTGTTGGTAGAAGAAGACGATTTTCGCCAATCTTTCAGAATGGACTATTTTTAATACTTTTAGAACTTCAAACGCGTTGAACTGAAATGGTAGAATTAGCAGGAATCATAATATTAGGAATATTGGCCCAATGGGTCGCGTGGAAGCTGAAAATTCCGGCTATTCTTCCGCTTATTCTTATCGGCCTCTCGGTTGGCCCGGTCGCCACACTTTTCACTGCAGATGGCGGTAAACTCATTGAACCCATCTGGAATGGGGCCTCCGGACTTTTTCCCGGCCAAAGCCTGTTCTATTTCGTTTCTCTGGCTATCGGCGTTATTCTGTTTGAAGGTGGCCTCACCCTTCGGAAAGGCGAGGTCCTGAACGTAGGCCCCGTAATCGTTAAACTTATCACCGTAGCGGTAGTTGTGACCTTCATTGGCTCCGGAATTGCTGCTCACTTTATTTTTGGCCTTAGCTGGGAGATCGCATTCCTGTTCGCAGCGCTTATCATCGTGACGGGACCCACTGTGATTACCCCTATTCTCCGCAATATTCCCCTGAAAAAAGACGTCTCTGCCATTCTGAAGTGGGAGGGAATTCTCATCGATCCGATAGGTGCGCTGGTTGCCGTTCTTGTTTTTGAATTCATCAGCGCCGGTCGCGGCAGGGAATTCACCCAAACCGCCCTACTTGAGTTTGGTAAAATTGTGCTTTTTGGCCTTACCTTCGGTTTCACCTTTGCCCATGCTCTTGCCTTCGGAATAAAAAAGAACATTATTCCGCATTATCTGCTGAATGTGCTCACTCTGGCGACTGTACTGGGCGTTTTTGTACTTTCTGATTCCTTTGCGCATGAAAGCGGACTTTTAGCCGTAGTGATCATGGGTATGGTGATGGGAAATATCAATCTTCCCAATATCAAGGAATTACTTTATTTCAAGGAATCCCTGAGTGTGCTGCTTATTTCTATCCTGTTCATCCTGCTGGCGGCCAATATCAACATGGAAGACCTGTACCTGGTGTTTAATGCCCGCGCTTTGATACTTTTTGGGGTGATCGTTTTTGCGGTGCGTCCGCTGGGCGTTTTCTTAAGCAGTATGGGTTCTTCCCTGCGATTCAATGAAAAACTTTTTATCAGTTGGGTGGGGCCGCGCGGAATTGTTGCCGCGGGTATCGCTTCTCTCTTCGGAATTGAACTTGCCCGTCAGGGCGTGGCAGGTGCCGAATATATTACCCCGCTGGTGTTTATGGTGGTGTTGGGTACGGTATTGCTGAATGCTACCACCGCCCGGCTTTTTGCCAAATTAGTAGGGGTTTTTCTGAAGGATTCTGAAGGAATATTGATCATTGGGGCTTCTACTTTCTCACGTCTTATCGCCTCTTATCTGAAGAGAAATAACCGTCATGTGGTGCTGGTTGATAACAACGGAAGCAATGTTCGCAAAGCCAGGGAACTTGGGTTGGACGCTATCCAGGATAACGTGTTTTCTGATGATCTTGTGAACAATATCGAGCTGAACGATATTGGTTATCTTATGGCAATGACCAGCAACAGTGAGATTAATCAGAATGCAATCACGAAGTTCAAAAAGCACTTTGGTGAAAAAGGATCTTTTCGGGTGGTGTCCCAGGATGAGATGCTCGATCCGGAAAAAAATCCATCTGAAGGCTTGTTTTCACCAACCGATGATTATATAAAACTCACCAATCTTGCCCGCAAGTATTCTGAAGTTCATGAGATCGATCTTAATTCCCGCGAGCATTACGACGGTCTTATCGAGATCACCAAAACCGATCCCGATATCATCCCGATCTTTGTGAAAGATAACGAAGGAAATCTCGAGATCATTCCTTCAAACAGTAAGGAAATGGAGATTGGGGAAGAGTATCAGCTGGTTTACCTCGGAAAAGAACTCGAAGCTGCCAAGATTGCTGCTTCCAGAGAAAAGAAAGAAGAGAAGGAGACCCTGGAGGAAAATTCTAAATAATCAAGGTAGAATTAGTCGTTTTCTTCCATCGCCTCTATGAGTTCATCTGAAATTTCAAGGTTGTGATAGACGTTTTGAACATCGTCGTCTTCTTCAAATTTTTCAACGAGGTTCAGGATCTTTTTGGCGTCTTCTACGGGTAGTTCCACGGTGTTCAAGGGAATTCGCTGTACTTCTGAATTTTTAGATTCTATTTCCAGTTCTTCCAGCTTTGAAGACATGAGTCCGAAATCCTGGAATTCCGTATAGATTGTTATAAGATCGTCTTCTTTTTCGATGCTGCTGGCGCCGCCTTCGATGAGTTCCAATTCAAATTCTTCCATCGGCATTTCGATTTTCTCCCTTTCAATTACAAAAACCCCTTTTTTGTCGAAAAGGAATTCCAGAGAGCCGTTGGTTCCTAAACTACCCCCATTTTTCGAGAAAATCGACCTTACCGAGGCCACTGTTCTATTGGTATTGTCTGTTGTACACTCTACGAAAATCGCTATGCCATTGGGGCCGTAACCTTCAAAGCTCACCAGTTCATAATTTTCGGCATCTGCTCCGCTGGCCTTTTTAATTGCCCGTTCTATGGTGTCTTTGGGCATATTTACGCCCTTGGCATTCGAAATCGCGTTGCGCAAGGTGGGATTAGCTTCGGGATCGGGGCCTCCACCCTCTTTCACCGCTACGTTGATCTCCTTGATCGCCCTGGTGAATTCCTTCGCACGTTTCTTGTCCTGCGCTCCTTTTCGGTGCTTGATATTTGCCCATTTACTATGTCCGGCCATTGGTATTCTGTAGTTTTTAGTCTGTAGCCGGTAGGTTTTCTACCGGTTTTCAAAGAAAAATTTGAGATTACTACAAAGTTAAAAAAATGTTTTTGGAAGTCATGGTGGAGCGAATTTCCTCTAAGCTGAAAGACCTCCACAGGTTTTCACAACCCGTGAAGTATGAATTTTATTTACTGTTTTGCGTTAGGAACCTGCCTACCGGCAGGCAGGTAGCAGTGGCAGCTTTTTGGCCGTTACAGCGGACAAAAACTAAAACGGATAGCCCGCCGCCGACTTAAGGAGGCGGAACGCCCAGGCAAAATTGATCAAAAAAGGTTAATCTAGAAATTGGGAATGAAAAAGTCATCACACGTAAGGCTTCGACCTTTCACCTACGGCGGCTCAGCCTGACATTTGGGAATTAGTTAAGGGACTTCTTACGAAAATCCACTCTCCTCTCTCCACTTTCCTCTGAAAACCTATTTAATCGTTCAGCTTCAACACCGCCATAAATGCTTCCTGCGGAATTTCCACATTTCCGACCTGGCGCATGCGTTTCTTACCTTTTTTCTGCTTTTCAAGAAGTTTTCTCTTACGAGAAATATCACCTCCGTAACATTTGGCGGTAACATCCTTCCTGAGCGCCTTTACGGTCTCTCTGGCGATGATTTTGGCACCAATGGCAGCCTGGATAGGAATATCAAATTGCTGACGCGGAATGAGCTCTTTAAGCTTTTCGCACATTTTCTTTCCAATATCGTAGGCATTGTCCACGTGAAGCAGTGCAGAAAGGGCATCTACTTTGTTGGCATTTAGCAGTACGTCAACTTTTACAAGTTTGGAAACGCGCATTCCGATTGGGGAATAATCGAAGGAAGCATAGCCTCTGGACACCGTTTTCAGCCTGTCGTAGAAATCGAAGACGATCTCTGCAAGTGGCATGTCGAAGGTTAACTCCACTCTTTCAGGAGTAAGATAGGTTTGATTGGTGATCTCCCCACGCTTCTCGATACAAAGAGACATCACAGGACCCACAAAATCGGCCTTGGTAATGATGCTCGCCTTGATGTACGGCTCCTCTACCCTATTGAGGGTTGAAGGCTCAGGCAGGTCAGAAGGATT
>JBAWAB010000279.1:0-7124 GCA_049589035.1 Salegentibacter sp. | reverse complement strand
AAGGTTACAACTTTGAGGATGCGATCGTGATCTCAGAAAAAGTGGTAAGAGATGATATCTTCACTTCTATCCACATTGATGAGTATTCCCTTGAAGTGCGTGATACCAAATTAGGTAATGAAGAATTGACCAACGATATTCCTAACGTTTCTGAAGAGGCTACAAAAGACCTTGATGAACACGGAATGATTAGAGTTGGTGCCGAAGTGAAGCCTGGTGATATTCTTATTGGTAAGATCACTCCTAAAGGAGAAAGCGATCCTACTCCTGAAGAAAAATTGCTTAGAGCTATCTTTGGTGACAAAGCCGGTGATGTAAAAGATGCTTCCTTGAAAGCTTCACCATCCTTAAGTGGTGTGGTTATTAATAAGAAACTCTTTGCACGGGCTATTAAAGATAAGCGCAAGAGAGCGCAGGATAAAGAAGATGTTGCTGCACTTGAGAAGAAGTACGAAGCGAAATTCGCTGTTCTTCAGTCTGAATTGGTAGAGAAGTTGTTCGCTATCATAGGAGGAAAAACAGCACAGGGTGTTCAGAATGATCTTGGAGAAGAAGTCCTTCCAAAAGGAAAGAAATACACTCTCAAGATGCTTAATTCGGTAGATGATTATACCCACCTTACTCAAGGTACCTGGACTACCGATGATCATCTAAACGCTTTGGTTGCAGATCTTCTTCACAACTATAAAATTAAAGAAAACGATCTTCAGGGTAACCTGAGAAGAGAGAAGTTTACGATCTCTGTAGGAGATGAGCTTCCTTCAGGTATACTTAAACTTGCCAAGGTTTACATCGCTAAGAAACGTAAACTGAAAGTAGGTGATAAAATGGCGGGTCGTCACGGTAACAAAGGTATTGTTGCCCGTATCGTTCGCCAGGAAGATATGCCGTTCCTTGAAGACGGAACTCCGGTAGATATCGTGTTGAACCCACTTGGGGTACCATCACGTATGAACATCGGGCAGATCTATGAAACTGTTCTTGGTTGGGCAGGTCAAAAATTAGGGAAGAAGTACGCGACTCCTATTTTCGACGGTGCAACCCTTGACCAGATCAATGAACTTACTGACGAAGCCGGTATTCCACGATTTGGACACACATATCTTTTCGATGGTGGAACCGGAGAAAGATTTGACCAGCGTGCTACTGTAGGGGTAATCTATATGCTGAAACTGGGACACATGATCGACGACAAGATGCACGCTCGTTCCATTGGACCATATTCGCTTATTACCCAGCAGCCTCTTGGAGGTAAGGCACAATTCGGAGGTCAGCGTTTTGGTGAGATGGAGGTTTGGGCACTTGAAGCTTATGGAGCATCAAGCACCCTGCGTGAAATCCTTACCGTAAAATCTGATGACGTGATAGGAAGGGCTAAGACCTACGAAGCAATCGTGAAAGGTGAGCCTATGCCAGAACCGGGATTACCAGAATCTTTCAATGTGCTTATGCACGAATTGAAAGGACTCGGCCTGGATATTAAATTAGAAGAATAATATACTGTTTAAGATTGGGTGCGCCACCGGCGTACCCTCTGAAACAGGGTTTTCACAAAATTTAGACAGCAGCATTTATTATGGCTAGAAATAATGATAAGAATACAGTACAGAGATTCAACAAAATCTCTATCGGTTTAGCTTCTCCCGAGTCTATCCTCGCGGAATCTCGTGGTGAAGTCCTTAAGCCGGAAACTATCAATTATCGTACGCACAAACCAGAGCGTGACGGGTTGTTCTGTGAGCGTATTTTTGGTCCTGTAAAGGATTACGAATGTGCCTGTGGAAAATATAAGAGAATACGCTACAAGGGGATCGTTTGTGACCGTTGTGGAGTAGAGGTAACAGAAAAGAAGGTACGTAGAGACCGCGTAGGGCACATCAATTTGGTAGTTCCTGTAGCACATATCTGGTATTTCCGTTCATTACCTAACAAAATTGGCTATTTACTTGGACTTCCTTCCAAAAAACTGGACATGATCATTTACTACGAACGTTATGTAGTAATTCAGCCCGGTAACGCCAAGAATGAAGAGGGCAAACCTCTTAAGAAAATGGATTTCTTGACTGAAGAAGAGTATCTTAATATCATAGATGAACTTCCGCAGGAAAACCAATATCTGGACGATAGCGATCCTAACAAGTTCATCGCGAAGATGGGAGCTGAATGTCTTATCGAGATTCTAAAAAGGATCGATCTTAACGAACTTTCTTACGAGCTTAGACATAAAGCTAACAACGAAACTTCAAAACAACGTAAAACTGAAGCCCTAAAACGTCTTCAGGTTGTAGAGGCTCTTCGGGATGCTAATAAGAACCGCGAAAATAATCCGGAGTGGATGATCATGAAAGTGATTCCTGTAATTCCGCCGGAATTGCGTCCGTTGGTACCACTTGATGGAGGTCGTTTCGCGACTTCAGATTTGAACGATCTTTACAGAAGGGTTATTATTCGTAACAACCGTCTGAAGAGATTGATGGAAATAAAAGCTCCTGAAGTGATCTTGCGTAATGAGAAACGTATGCTTCAGGAATCGGTAGATTCACTTTTCGACAATACAAGAAAATCTTCAGCGGTTAAGACAGATTCTAATCGTCCGTTGAAATCGCTTTCAGACTCACTAAAAGGTAAGCAGGGACGTTTCCGTCAGAACTTACTTGGTAAACGTGTGGATTATTCAGCGCGTTCGGTAATCGTAGTGGGACCTGAACTGAAGATGTTCGAATGTGGACTTCCGAAGAACATGGCAGCAGAACTTTACAAGCCTTTCGTGATCAGAAAACTGATCGAAAGAGGTATTGTTAAGACCGTAAAATCTGCCAAGAAAATAATCGACAAAAAAGAGCCTGTAGTATGGGATATCCTTGAGAACGTTCTTAAAGGACACCCTGTATTGCTTAACCGTGCTCCTACGCTTCACCGTCTCGGTATCCAGGCTTTCCAGCCTAAACTTATCGAAGGTAAAGCGATACAGTTACACCCATTGGCGTGTACTGCATTTAACGCCGACTTTGATGGTGACCAGATGGCAGTTCACTTACCACTTGGGCCAGAGGCGATTTTGGAGGCTCAGCTGTTAATGCTGGCTTCTCACAACATTCTTAACCCTGCGAATGGTTCACCAATTACGGTACCATCTCAGGATATGGTTCTTGGTCTCTATTATATGACCAAGCAGAAGAGATCTACCGACGAGGAGAAAGTATTGGGTGAAGGCCTGACTTTCTATTCTGCGGAAGAAGTTGTGATCGCTTACAACCAGAAAAGAGTTGACCTGAACGCGACTATTAAGATCAGGACCAAAGATTATAACGAAGCCGGAGAACTGGTTTTCCAGATCATCGAAACTACAGTTGGTAGAGTACTGTTTAACGAAACTGTGCCTGAAGTTGCAGGTTACGTGAACGAAGTACTTACCAAGAAAACACTTCGTGAGATCATTGGTAGAATCCTTAAGATCACCAGTGTACCTGAAACTTCTGAATTCCTTGACAATATCAAGCAATTAGGTTATGGTTTCGCTTTCCGTGGTGGACTTTCTTTCAGCCTGGGTGATATTATTATCCCTGAAGAGAAACAAGCTATGATCGATGAGGCTAACGAACAGGTTGAAGGCATCATTGGTAACTATAACATGGGGCTTATCACCAACAACGAGCGTTACAACCAGGTGATTGATATCTGGACTTCAACCAACGCCGGATTGACCGAATTGGCGATGAAGCGAATCCGCGAAGACAAACAAGGATTCAACTCGGTGTATATGATGCTTGACTCCGGAGCCCGTGGTTCCAAAGAGCAGATTCGTCAGTTGACCGGTATGCGTGGATTGATGGCCAAGCCGAAGAAATCGAACTCAGGTGGTGGTGAAATTATTGAAAACCCTATCCTTTCGAACTTTAAGGAAGGTCTTTCAATTTTGGAATACTTTATTTCAACTCACGGTGCGCGTAAAGGTCTTGCCGATACCGCCCTTAAAACAGCCGATGCGGGTTACCTTACCCGTCGTTTGGTAGACGTTTCACAAGATGTTATTGTAAATGAAGAGGACTGTGGAACTCTAAGAGGGGTTGAAGTTCGACCACTTAAGAAGAACGAAGAAATAGTAGAATCATTAGGAGAACGTATTTTAGGACGTATTTCTCTTCATGATGTTCACGATCCTTCAACTGATGAATTGCTGGTTGCTGCCGGTGATGAGATCACTGAAGAGGTTGTAGAGAAAATAAACAAGGCCCCAATCGAAAGCGTAGAAGTACGCTCTCCTCTTACTTGTGAAGCGAAAAAGGGTATTTGTGTGAACTGTTACGGCCGTAACCTTTCTACCAATAAACTGGTACAAAAAGGAGAAGCCGTAGGGGTTGTTGCCGCTCAGTCAATTGGTGAGCCTGGTACACAGCTTACCCTTCGTACCTTCCACGTGGGTGGTATTGCAGGGAACATTTCAGAAGAAAACAGACTTGAGGTTAAATTCAACGGTATCGCCGATATTGAAGATCTTAAGGTTGTGAAAGGTGAAGCACCTGACGGAAGTACTTCAGACATTGTGATCTCCCGTACTGCCGAGCTTAAGATCAGGGACAAAAAGACCAATGTTGTTCTAAGTACAAACAACATTCCTTATGGTTCTCAAATCTTTATTGAAGACGGAGCCGAACTTTCTAAAGGAGATATCGTATGTCAATGGGATCCTTATAACGGGGTGATCATTTCAGAATTTGCCGGTAAGATCAAGTATGAGAATGTTGAGCAGGGTGTTACTTACCAGGTTGAGATCGATGAGCAAACCGGATTCCAGGAAAAAGTAATTTCTGAATCCAGAAACAAAAAGCTTATTCCAACGCTTCACATTCTTGGTAAGAAAGACGAGATCATCCGTTCTTACAACTTGCCGGTAGGAGCTCACCTTATGGTGGACAACGAAGAGAAGATCAAAGTTGGTAAGATTCTGGTTAAGATTCCGCGTAAATCTTCTAAAGCAGGGGATATTACCGGTGGTCTTCCAAGGGTAACCGAGCTTTTCGAAGCGCGTAACCCATCTAACCCGGCTGTTGTTTCTGAGATAGACGGAGTTGTTTCCTTCGGAAAGATCAAACGTGGTAACCGTGAGATCATCGTGGAGTCTAAAATTGGTGAGGTTAAGAAATATCTTGTGAAACTTTCTAACCAGATCCTTGTTCAGGAGAATGACTACGTGAGAGCGGGTATGCCTCTTTCTGATGGTTCTACCACTCCAGAGGACATTCTGAACATTAAAGGGCCAAATGCTGTACAACAGTATCTTGTGAACGAAGTTCAGGAAGTATATCGACTACAAGGTGTGAAGATTAACGATAAACACTTTGAAGTTGTAGTACGTCAGATGATGCGTAAGGTAAGAATCGTTGATCCGGGAGATACAATTTTCCTTGAAAACCAGCTTGTTCATAAATCAGACTTCATCGAAGAGAACGATAAGATCTTTGGAATGAAAGTGATCGAAGATGCAGGAGATTCAGAGAGCCTTAAAGCAGGTCAGATCCTTTCTCCGCGTGAGTTGAGAGATGAGAACTCCATCTTGCGTAGAGAAGATAAAAATCTTGCAACTGCAAGAGACGTGACTCCGGCTACGGCTACTCCGGTTCTTCAGGGTATCACCAGAGCATCGCTTCAAACAAAATCGTTCATCTCGGCTGCTTCCTTCCAGGAAACAACCAAAGTGTTGAACGAGGCTGCAGTAAGTGGTAAGATCGATCAACTTGAAGGATTGAAAGAGAATGTAATTGTAGGTCATAAAATACCTGCAGGTACTGGAATGCGTGAATACGACAGCATTATTGTTGGTTCTAAAGAAGAATTTGACGAAATGCTTGAGAAAAAACAGGAAGTTAACTATAACTAAACCTGTCGATAAATCTGAAAAAAGGCTCGCAATTGCGGGCCTTTTTCTTTTTATACCGATATTTGGAATATGAAAGACCATTTTCGGGAGCTGCTGGAATATTCTCATCACTTCAACCTGAAGCTGATTGATATCTTTAATGATAAGGATACAGCTGAAAAACTTTCCGGAAAATCTTTTTCCCTGATGTCACATCTGCTGAATGCACAACATGTATGGAATTCCCGGATCGAGCAAAAAGAGCCGAAATTCGGAATCTGGCAAATGCATGAGCCGGAAGAATTCCGAAGCCTGGAAGAGCAGAATTATTCTGAAAGCCTTCAGATTCTTCAGAATTTTGATCTGGAAAAAATGATCTCCTATCAGAATTCGAAAGGCAGGGAGTTTTCTAATTCCGTAAAGGATATTCTGTTTCATGTGGTGAACCATTCTACCTATCACCGCGGACAGATCGCTTCAGAATTCAGAAAAAGCGCCGTAGAACCTGTGGTTTCAGACTATATTTTCTACAAACGCTGAAAGCCGGTGCAGAATTTTAAATTTTAATGAGTAAATTGAATAAAATAAAAATATCATGAGCGAAGAAAAAAAGCCTAAAAAAGGACAGATCAATATAGAACTGGATGAAAGCGTAGCCGAAGGAACTTACTCCAACCTGGCGATCATCAACCATTCGGTTTCAGAATTTGTCGTAGATTTTGTTAATATTATGCCCGGGAAACCCAAAAGCAAGGTGAAGTCGCGTATTATTTTAACGCCGCAACACGCCAAACGTCTATTGAAAGCTTTAGGCGAAAATGTTCAGCGTTTTGAAAAGGCCCATGGCGAGATCAGAGATTATGAGAAATCTCCGCTTCCGCTAAATTTTGGCCCCACGGGACAAGCCTAAGAATTAAGAAAAATCAGTTGAAAAGCTTCACATTTTTGTGAGGCTTTTTTGTTGAAGTATTCTGTCTCTTGATCTTAAAGCTTTTCCTTCAAAAATGACTAATTTAGAGGAAGGTGGAAAATTCTTCACCTTCAAAGACGAAAGCATGCCAGATCCAGCAGTAAATTCTACTCCCGCCAAACGCATTGCAGCCATTGACCTTGGCACGAATTCCTTTCATGCCGTATTGGTAGATATTTATCCTGATGGGTCTTTTCGCACCATTGACAAACTGAAGGAAATGGTCATTCTTGCCGAAAAGGGACTGGAGAACAGGTTGAGTGCCGATGCCATGCAACGGGGGCTGGAAGCGCTGAG
>JBAWAB010000278.1:0-13912 GCA_049589035.1 Salegentibacter sp. | reverse complement strand
TATTATAAAAAAAGCTCCGGGTTGGTTCCGGAGCTTTCTGCTGTTATAAAAGAAAATGGTTCTACGCCTTTTTTGCTTTCAGGATAGAGATGACCTGTTCGGCTAATTCCATTCCTATGCGATCCTGAGCTTCAGCCGTAGCGCCTCCAATGTGCGGACTAAGGCTCACCTTTTCATTCATCAGTAGCTTGATCGACGGGCTTGGCTCATCCTTAAAGGTATCAAGCCCGGCAAAGGCTACTTTGTCTGATTCCAGACCTTCGAGAAGGGCCTCTTCATCTAACACGCCACCACGGGCTGCATTAATGATCCCGACTCCGTCTTTCATGGCTTCGATCTGTTTTTTCCCTATCAGCGGCTTTTTTTGAGCCGGCACATGTAAAGTGATGAAATCAGAATGTTTAATTAGCTGGCTAACGGGCTCGGTCTTGATGGGGATTTTCACCGTCTGATCGTTGTAAAAGTTAAGAGTGATGGTAGCTTCTCCCACGTGTTCATCACTGGCAATTACCTTCATGCCAATTCCCAGGGCGATCTTGGCTACTTCCCGGCCAATGCGGCCAAACCCAATGATTCCGAGGGTTTTTCCGCGGAGTTCCACGCCACCGGCATAGGTTTTCTTCAGCTCCTTAAACTTCGAATCTCCTTCCAGAGGCATATTTCGGTTAGCATGGTAAAGGTGGCGAACGCCGCCAAAAAGATGCGCGAATACCAATTCGGCTACAGAGCTGGAAGAGGCTGCAGGAGTGTTTATTACTTTGATGCCTTTCTTTTCGGCGTATTCTACATCAATATTGTCTAATCCTACGCCACCGCGGCCTATAACTTTAAGACCGGGACAGGCATCGATAAGGTCCTTTCTGATTTTCGTAGCACTGCGCACGAGGATCACGTCGATCTCATTTTTGTTGAGGAAATCCTCTAACTGCTCCTGGGCTACTTTTTTGATAATTACTTCAAATCCGGCTTTTTCCAGAGCGTCTGCGCCGCTCCGGGAAATGCCATCGTTTGCTAGTACTTTCATAATATGTTTTGATTGTTTTTATTCGCTTTTTAGGAAGATCTCCTGTGTGGTCAGGATCTTAAGCCTTTTTTTCGAATTCCTTCATCACGTCCACTAATACCTGCACACTTTCGAGCGGCAAGGCATTGTACATGGAAGCCCGGTAACCGCCTACGCTTCTATGTCCGTTGAGGCCATTGATACCGGCATCTTTCCACATCTTGTCAAAAGTCTCTTTTCCGCTTTCATCAACAAGATTGAAAGTAGCGTTCATAGGAGAACGGTCTTCAACTGCCGCATATCCTTTAAACTTCGAATTGCGGTCAATTTCATCGTAAAGGAGCTCTGCCTTTTCAGCATTGCGTTTTTCCATGGCTTTAATTCCGCCTTTGCCTTTGATCCATCTTAGGGTGAGCATCGAAACATACACGGCATAAACGGCGGGAGTGTTAAACATGCTATCTTTACCAATATGCACCTGGTAATCCATCATTGAAGGGATCTCGCGCTGCACCTTTCCAAGAATATCTTCTTTGAGCACTACCAGCGTAGTTCCTGCAGGGCCCATGTTTTTCTGTGCTCCGGCATAGATGAGGTCAAATTGGCCAAAATCGATCTCCCTTGAGAAAATATCGCTGCTCATGTCGCATATCATCGGAATTGCTGCGGAAGGAAACTCTTTTATCTGCGTTCCGAAAATCGTATTGTTACTGGTGCAGTGAAAATAATCGGCGTCTGAAGGGATTTCGTATGACTTCGGAATATAATTGAAGTTCTTGTCTTTTGATGAAGCTACCTCGGCTACTTCTCCGAAGAATTTTGCTTCTTTTATCGCTTTCGAAGACCAGGTGCCGGTGTTCAGATAAGCGGCTTTTTTCTGAAGCAGGTTGTAGGCCACCATAAGAAATTGTGTGCTGGCACCGCCCTGAAGGAAAAGAGCTTTGTAGCCTTTGTCCTTTAATCCGAGGAGTTCCAGGGCAAGATTTTGAGCCTCTTCCATTACCGCTACGAAGGCAGGGCTGCGATGGGAAATTTCAAGTATTGATAATCCGGAATTATTAAAATCGAGAATGGCTTGTGAGGCCTCCTGAAATACCTCCTGGGGTAAAATACAAGGGCCTGCACTATAGTTGTGCTTTTTCATAAAAGTTAGTTGTTTATATAACAAAGATGCTAAAAATGCAGGTAATTGCTGTTATCATTATGATAATAATACACCTACAATTTTAACAGAAATTCCATGGTGTCCACATCATCGGCGTAATCCCACAATTCCGGTTTTTGGGTTTGCCCAAATCCGACTTCCTTTGGCAGCAGGTCTCTGGAAACCACGCACTGTAGCCGCTCTTTTTCAGCTTCGAGGGTCTGCTTCAGGCTTTCCTCGTCTTCGTAGGTTTCGTAAAAAAGAGTGGCAATAGGAGAGCCAAAGCTACTGTCTTCTTTCAGAATTAGAAATCCGTTTTCCAACAGCCGGAATTCGCTCATCAGGTAAACTGCCTTGTTATAGTCGTAGTTGTTGGCGTATTTCGCCTGATTGATGATCGCATTCCAGCCATACATGGCCTCGAAAAACGGGGTGAAATCGTAGCCTTTAGGCACATAAAGTTTGGAGACGTTCCTGCATCCCAGGCCGTAATAACGAAAGATATCCTCGCCCAGAGCATCCAGTTCTTCAGGGCTTTCGTTTCCGTCTAGAACCGCTACCGAATTTCGGTTTCGACGAATGATGTGCGGTTTGTTTCCGAAGTAATACTCAAAATAGCGCGCGGTATTATTGCTCCCGGTAGCGATCACGGCATCAAAGTTCTCCAGTTTTTCCTCGGTAAAGCTGATCTTTTCTTCAAATTCGGGATCGAGATTCATCAGGTAGGCCGCAATCACCGGCAAAAGCTGTTTGTCGTTGCCAGATTGCTTGATGAGCACGTTGTGCCCGGACATTAATACCGAAAGAAAATCGTGAAAACCGACCAGTGGAATATTTCCGGCCATGACAATGCCCACTGTTTTGGGGTCTATTTCAGGAATTTCATAACGGCCAAGCCAGGCATCGAGATTCTCTTTGGTAAGAGCCTCGCTCCACTGCTGAAGGGCAAAAACAACATTTTCACGGGTAAACCAGCCGTTGTGATGTACGGCGGAATCAATTTTTTGGTTCATCTCATTCAAAAACCCTTGGTTTTCAGGCTCTTTTTTTATGGTTTCCGCAGAATCCAGCCTGAACTGCCGCAGGAATTTACCAACTTCAATAAAATACTTTTTGCGTTCCTCGATTGTCATTTCCTTGTTTGGTTATGAATGCTAATGGCTTTAAATTTGTAGCGGCGAATTTAAGACTTCAGGCCTGCATCTCCTAAAAATGCAGCTATTTTGGCTGAAGTTTTAAAAGGAATTTTAAATTTACAAATAAAAAAAGCTATGGCAATTGTAATAACAGATGAGTGCATAAACTGTGGAGCCTGCGAGCCGGAATGTCCTAATACGGCAATCTACGAAGGCGCCGATGACTGGCGTTATGCCGATGGAACAGACCTGGAGGGCGACGTGGTCCTGCCCGACGGGAAATCAGTGAATGCCGAAGAAGCCCAGGAACCTGTAAGTGATGAGATCTATTATATTGTTCCCGATAAATGTACTGAGTGCAAAGGTTTTCATGAGGAACCCCAGTGTGCTGCGGTTTGTCCTGTAGACTGCTGCGTGCCCGATGATGACCATGTAGAAACGGAAGAAGAACTGTTGGCGAAACAGCGCTTCATGCATGAAGAATAAAAGGGCGTAAAACCCAATAGGAAAACCCGTTGCTGAGAAGCAACGGGTTTTTTGTTTGTTCTTTTTTAAGAAACGCTGAATTTTAATTCATTTCGGTATCCTGAAGGCGATTTGCACGATTTTACTCGTAATATCACTGAATTTCAGTAAATTATAAAGGAAAATATTCAGGAAGAGAACAAATTTAATGTGCTGTCCTGATAATTTTCAGTGAAGACAGATGTGGGAAATTCTGTAAATAAAGAAGTAATCAAATAACCATCATGAAAGCAATGATTCTCAACAAGACCGGTTCCTTAAAACAAAATCCTGATCCGCTTGAAATAGTTGATATTCCCGTGCCAGAACCTGGCGCCGGAGAGGTGCAGATTAAAATTTCAGTTTGCGGGGTGTGCCATACCGAATTGGATGAGATCGAAGGCCGCACGGCACCACCTAATCTTCCCGTGGTTTTGGGGCATCAGGTTATTGGTGAAATTACTAAAAAAGGAGAGGGCTCTAAAAAGTACAAAATCGGGGAGAGGATTGGGGTAGCCTGGATCTTTTCTGCCTGTGGGCATTGTAAATTTTGCCTTTCTGGGAATGAAAATCTCTGTGACGATTTTAAGGCTACAGGCCGGGATGTCAATGGAGGCTATGCCGAATATATGGTGGCCAAAGAAAAATACATCTTTCCTATTCCTGAATTCTTTGCCGATGCTGAAGCTGCACCTCTGCTTTGTGCGGGAGCGATCGGCTTCCGTTCATTAGCTCTTACCGGTCTTAAAGATGGGCAGAAGCTTGGATTTACGGGCTTTGGTGCTTCGGCACACCTGGTCCTGAAGGTGTTGAAATATAAATTCCCAAAGATGAAAGCCTATGTTTTTGCCCGCAGTGAAAAAGAGCAGCAGTATGCGAGGGAACTTGGAGCAGTCTGGGCAGGGAGTACCACCGACCGCTCTCCTGAAAAGCTGGATGCTATTATTGATACTACGCCCGTTTGGAAGCCGGTGGTGGAGGCTCTGGCTAATTTGGAGAAAGGAGGACGATTGGTGATCAATGCTATCAGGAAAGAAGATGGAGATAAAGATTACCTGCAACAGCTTTCTTATCAGGAACATTTGTGGCTGGAAAAAGAGATCAAGAGCGTGGCCAATGTGACTTCTCATGATGTGGAAGAATTTCTGAAACTGGCTGCAAAGGCTGAGGTAAAACCCGAATTTCAGGAATATCCTCTGGAAAAGGCCATTCTTGCCCTTCGGGAATTGAAAGAAGGAAATATACGTGGAGCGAAGGTGTTGCGGATATCACATTAACAGGATCAGTTTGCCGGAATTTGATAATTTCCTGTTGAATTTTAGATTTTTAGATGATTAATATCATTTCAGCTCTCTTTTTAAAGAAGGAACTTTATTAGGACAGGATGAGGATGGCCGGGTTCTGCGAGATCGCAAAAAAGCCGGATTATCCAGATAGGAAAAAATCATGGCATTACAACAACAGCCAAAAAAAACGGCGTTGCCGAAGAAACCCAGTTTTTCATTTGGGTGGATCTATATTCTTCTGATCTTTTTTCTATCCTGGTTTTGGATCTTTCGGAGCCAGAGTTCTGTTCCGCAGATTAGCTGGAAGAACTTTGAGAAGGAAATGCTCGCCCCGGGTAAGGTCGAACGTCTGGATGTAGTGAATAACCGCCGGGTCGAGGTTTATATGAAAAATGCGGTGAAAGATACTTCGGCTACTGCCACTAAAAGCATTTTCGAAAGGGAAGTGGCAGGTCCGCAATATTTCTTCAATATTGGATCGGTTGAAGTTTTTTATGACCAGCTTCAGAAAGCCGAAGAAAAATATCCTGCGACTGCCGATATCGCCGTGACCTATAGCACCCGGCAAAACTGGATGAGCGAAATTCTGCCGTGGCTCATTCCCATGGGATTGTTATTCCTGTTTTGGATGTACCTTTTAAGAGGAATGGGCAGCCGGATGAAAGGAGGAGATTCTTCCATCTTTAATTTTGGTCAAACTAAGGCGCGCTTATTGGAAGAAGACAGGGAAAGTAAAGTCACCTTTAAAGATGTGGCTGGACTGGAAGAGGCAAAGGAGGAGATCTATGAGCTGGTGAATTTCCTGAAATCCCCTGAAAAATATGAAAAGCTCGGTGCTAAAATTCCGAAAGGTATTCTGCTTCTGGGTCCGCCGGGCACCGGGAAGACACTTTTGGCAAAGGCCGTAGCAGGCGAAGCAAAAGTGCCCTTTTTCTCCCTTTCGGGATCAGAATTTATCGAAATGTTTGTGGGAGTAGGAGCTGCCAGGGTTCGGGATCTTTTCAAGAAGGCGAAGAGCCGGGCGCCGAGTATTATTTTTATAGACGAAATAGACACCATTGGCAGGGCCAGGGGAAATGTAAATATTTTTCAGTCAAATGATGAAAGGGAAAGTACGCTGAATCAGCTTTTGGCCGAGTTAGATGGTTTTGATACCAATACAAGGGTAATTGTGCTGGCGGCCACCAACCAGGGAGATATTTTGGATCAGGCATTGCTGAGACCGGGAAGATTTGACCGGCATATTCAGCTGGAATTGCCCAATTATAAGGAACGGACTGCCATTTTTCAGGTGCATATGAAGCCGTTGAAACTTGCAGAAGATGTGAATGAGGAATTGTTGGCTTCTCAAACTCCTGGCTTTTCAGGAGCCGATATTGCCAACATTTGTAATGAAGCTGCGCTCATCGCTGCCCATCGTGACAAAGATTCGGTACATCGCCAGGAATTCTTTGATGCCATTGACCGGGTCATAGGCGGACTCGAGAAAAGGAGCAAAATCATCACTCCTGAAGAAAAGAAAAGAATTGCTTACCACGAAGCAGGGCATGTAACAGCGGGGTGGTTCCTGGAACATGCCCAACCCATCCTCAAGGTCTCTATTATTCCGCGGGGAAGATCATTGGGCGCCGCCTGGTATTTGCCCGAGGAACACCAGATAATCACCAAATCAGAATTTTTTGATTCGATTTGTGCTGCCCTGGGAGGCCGGGCATCAGAGGATCTTGTTTTTGAAGAAGTTTCTTCCAATGCCATCGACGATCTCGAAAAAGTGACCAAGCAGGCATATGCCATGGTGATGAATTATGGGCTAAGTGATGAGATCAGGAACATCAGCTACTACGATTCCACAGGGAAATCGAAACAGGCACTTCACAAAGCATACAGCGAAAAAACAGCAGAAAAGATCGATTCCGAAGTACAGCAGATCATAGACCGCGCTTATGAAAAGACGAAGGAAATCCTTAGCTCACACCGCACCCAGCTTGATGCTTTGGCGGGCGCCTTGATGGAAAAAGAAATTCTTCAGAAGGAAGAGATCAAAGCGATTCTTGGCGAGGTGAGCAGTATAAAGCAGGAACAATAAAAAAGAGCGGGAATTTTATTTTACCCGCTCTTAATATCGAAAATTAGATTTTTACATTACGAATCTCGCTTGAGATAGATCACGCCCATAGGAGGTAAGTTCAGCGCAATCGACTGATCTTTCCCATGGATGGCAACCGTCTGGCTTTCCAGTGGCAAAAGATTGCGCACATTGCTGCCGCCAAATCTTTCATCGTCACTGTTGAAGATCTCCCGCCAGTTTCCTGCAGCAGGAACTCCAATGCGATAATTTTCGCGGGCTACCGGGGTAAGATTACAAACTACGAGAATGGTATCATCGGGATTATGTCCTTTCCGCAGAAAGCTGATCACGCTGTTTTCAGCATCGTGTATATCAACCCATTCAAAACCTTCATGACTAAAACTTAGATCATGTAAAGCAGGTTCAGTTTTGTAAAGTTCATTCAGCTTCTTTAGCGTTTCCTGCACCTGTCTGTGATGGTCATAATTGGTAAGGTGCCAGTCCAGGCTGGAGTCGTGATCCCATTCCGAAGTTTGTCCGAATTCGGCACCCATAAAGAGCAATTTCGTACCGGGATGGGCATACATGTATGAATACAGGCTCCTGAGATTGGCAAATTTGTTCCAATCGTCCCCGGGCATTTTGTTTATCATCGCCTGTTTGCCGTAAACCACCTCATCGTGGGAAAGCGGAAGCATGAAATTTTCGGTAAAAGCGTAGGTGGTGCTGAAGGTAATATCATTTTGGTGATGCTTCCTGTGTATCGGATCTTTCTGAAAATATTCCAGAGTATCGTGCATCCAGCCCATCATCCATTTCATCCCGAAGCCAAGACCGCCTAAATAAGTGGGTTTTGAAACCATCGGCCAAGCCGTCGATTCCTCTGCCACCGTGAAAATATCGGGAAATTCGGAATATACCACTTCGTTGAATTCCTTCAGAAAACTAATGGCTTCAAGGTTTTCCCTTCCGCCGAACTCATTCGGGATCCATTCGTCATCTTTGCGGGAATAATCCAGGTACAACATGGAAGCCACGGCATCTACCCGCAGGGCATCAACATGGTACTGGTCCAGCCAGAAAACCGAATTACTGATGAGAAAGGAGCGAACCTCGTTTCTTCCGTAGTTAAAAATGTAGCTCTTCCAATCTGGATGAAATCCTTTTTTAGGATCGGCATGTTCGTAAAGGAAGGTGCCGTCAAAATAGTGCAATCCGTGAAGGTCTGAAGGGAAATGGGAGGGAACCCAATCCAGGATCACGCCAATTCCCGCCTGGTGAAGTGCATCGATGAGATACATAAAATCCTGCGGTGTACCATGGCGGCTCGTGGGTGCAAAGTAGCCGGTGATTTGGTAACCCCAGGAGCCGTAGAAAGGGTGTTCCATCACAGGCATGAATTCCACGTGGGTAAAGCCCATTTCCTTTATGTAAGCCGGCAACTGTTGAGCCAGTTCCACGTAAGTGAGGGAACGTGAGCCTTCCTCGGGCACCCGCCTCCAGGAGCCCATATGAAGTTCATAGACTGAAACCGCTTTTGGTTGGTCGGCTGTTTCCTTTCTTTTTTCCAGCCATTCCCCATCATTCCAGCTTTCCACGAGATCCCAAACTACCGAGGCTGTTTCAGGCGGCGTTTCCCACATGAAAGCGAACGGGTCGCCCTTTTCGGCCTCATAGCCGTTATTACTGCGGATAAAGTATTTGTAAATACTGCCTTTTTTGGCCTCAGGAATGAAAATTTCCCAAATCCCCGAGTCGTCTTGCCGCAAATGCATGGTATTTACATCTTTGTCCCAATCATTGAAATCGCCAATTACATTTACCTGCCGTGCATTGGGAGCCCAAACCGCAAAATAAACCCCATCGGTCCCGTTGTGGTTCATAAGGTGAGAACCAAGTTTTTTATAAAGATGATAGTGCTTTCCTTCCTTGAAAAGATGAATATCAAAGTCTGAAATAAGACTCGCCGCCGCAGGGGTTTCTGAGATTTCCTCCTCCTCTTTTTTTACTTTTTTAGAGGCTGGTTTGGAGGTTTTTCCTTTTTTCTTCGGAATTAATTTATCTGCAGCAGTTTTTTCGTTTTCTTCTTCGGAATGTACCTGTTCTGCGATACTTTTTGCAGCTTTCTTTTTTGCAGGGGAAGCCTTTCCTGTTCCTCTTTTTATGGTTTTAGACGTAGTAGTATCTTCCGCGGTTTTCTTATCGGCAGCCTTGGTTGATTTTTTTGCTGAAGTTTTCCGGGCGGCCGTTTTTTTCGCAGCAGGTTTGGTTTCCTTTTTTTCTGAAGCTTTTGTAGTGCTGCTTTTCCGGGTTGTTTTCTTAGGAGCTGCGACTTTTTCCGTGGCCGCTTTTTCTTCACCCATGCCTTTAGGACCTTTTACTTTGCCAGAAGCCCTGGCAGGTGTTGCCTTTTTGCCTGTCGTCGTAGTTTTCTTTTTACCCGTACTTTTCTTTTCGGAAGCGGGTTTTGCCTTATCTCCCGATTTTGGATTTGCAGCCTTTTTTGAGGCTGTTGTTTTCCCGGTAGCTGTTTTATCTTTGTTTTTATCTTCTTCTTTCTTAGCCATTTCTATACCTCCCTATTATTGTTTTAATGCCCCTTAACGGAATCAATACCCAGTCGGGGCGATTGTTTAGTTCGTAATTCAGTTCATACACTGCTTTTTCAAGCAGAAAAGTTTCCATAAGGATTTTAAAATCTTTTGTGTTATCGGGCACAAAATTCGTATCACCCACATTCTCGTAATAGCCGTTCATAAACATCCTGGTAACGCAGTAGTACCAGTATTCGGCCCAGGACTCGAGATTACCTTCTTTTTTACGCAATTTAAATTCCGATTCCATAATGCTGCTGTAAGCGGCATAATGGAAAGAACGCACCATTCCGGCAACATCCCGTAGTGCCGAACGTTTCAATCGTCGTTCGCTGAAGGACCTCGCGGGTTCACCTTCAAAATCGATAATTATAAAGTCTTTTCCGGTCCACAGTACCTGTCCCAGGTGGTAGTCGCCGTGCGTCCTGATCTTCATGATGGGGATCTTGTGATCAAAGACCCGCTTAAAGCACTTGAGCACATCGCTCTTCATGTTGAGAACATCCCGTGCTTCCTCCTGCACTTCTTCCGGCAGGTTCTTCAGATGCTTCTGAAGCGCCTGATAAGAACTTCTGGTAAGAGATTGCAGAGAAGAGAAAAGCGAGCGCTGATAGTGTAATGAGAAAGCTTCATGCTCAAAATCTTTTTCTTCGGGATGTGCGGCAAGAGCTTTGTGCATTTCGGCAGTTCTTTGCCCAAGAAGATATACCCTTTCCGGATAAATGCCCATAATTTCCTTCATCGCGTCGGGCAGCTCCTTGTATTCCATAGGATTGATGAGATCTTCCGTATGCTGTTCGATCTTGATATGCTGCGATTTGGTCAGCACGTTTTCGAAAAAGCGCTTAAGGGAATCTTTGGTATATTCCCAGGCATCGCCCTGGTTTGGAACAAGATCCTGCATCATCCCCAAAACCACCACATTTTTTGGATTGGGCTTGTATTCTATAGCCCCCACAAATTTTGGCGCGTTTTGATAATCGGTTTTCTCTGATAAATAGCGGGTGATCTCGAGGTCTGGATTGATGGTGTCGTCCAGTTTTCTGTATAATTTCAGAAAATATTTATCTTCAAAGATCAGTGAAGTATTGCTTTGTTCCGCATTGAGGATTTTTGAATGAATGCTGCCCGTCTCAAATCTGCCGTTCTCACTGTGGTAGAATACAAGGTTTCCTTTTCCTGCATTGATGGTACGGCCTTTTCTGATATTGCTGAAAAGGGTACTCCTGAATTCTTCATGATAAACAGCATCGAAGAGTACACCTTCTTCCCCATTTATCTCCAGGTTCGCAATAATTCCTTTCTGCGGAATGCCTTTCATGCTTTCCTCATCGCTATTCGGTACATAGGCTAAGGGCAGCTGATATACTTCAGGCAGGCCTTCATTGTAATTGATCTCAATCGTGATGAGAATTGAATCCAGGCCTTTCACCGGAATTTCGATCTTGTTTAAAATTGAGAAATTCTGGATCACTCTTGATTTTCCGCCAAACCAGCGACAGGTTTGGAGATATTGAGGCAGGATCTCGTTCTCGAGCCTGGCCTGTGTTTTATCTCTGAATAGCCGTTTCCATTCTTTTATTTTGATAGTGGGTGGATTTTCCCTGCCGTGGAACACCTCTTTTTCTTTTTCCAGAAGGAACCAGTAGTAGCCATGTGGCCCCATAGTGAACAGGTACGGCTGTTCTGTGATCTTCGGAAATTTGTTATGACTGAAGACTTCTACGGGAGTATAGCCCTCGTAATCTTTTAATTCTATCTCTGCCGATTGCGGAAAGCGGGACAGGTTTCCCAGCACGAGGATCTCTTCCTCTTCATAAGTTCGGGTGTAGGCGATGATCTTCGCATTGGGTGGAGAAAGAAAATTGATGTCTCCACGCCCGAAAGCCTTGAATTTCTTTCGCATCCCAATGATACGTTTCATCCACCAGAGCAGCGAAGAAGAATTCATAAGCTGAGATTCCACGTTCACCGATTCATACCGGTATTCGGGATCGATCACCACCGGCAGATAGAGTTTATGAGGGTTTGCTTTTGAGAAGCCGGCATTACGGTCGGCGGTCCACTGCATAGGAGTTCTTACGCCGTCACGATCCCCCAGATAAAAATTGTCGCCCATTCCAATCTCATCTCCGTAGTAGATAACGGGAGTGCCGGGAAGGGAAAACAAGAGGATGTTCATCAGTTCTATTTTACTCCGGTTGTTTTCGAGCAGTGGTGCAAGCCGGTGACGAATTCCCACATTGATCTTGGCCTGGGGATCTTTGGTGTACACCTTGTACATATAATCTCTCTCTTCATCGGTCACCATTTCAAGTGTTAATTCATCGTGGTTTCTAAGGAAAATAGCCCACTGGCAGGAATTCGGGATTTCCGGAGTCTGGTCGATAATATCCAGAATAGGGTAGCGGTCTTCCATTTTAATAGCCATGAACATGCGGGGCATGATCGGAAAATGATAGTTCATGTGGCATTCATCGCCATCGCCAAAATAGGCAGCAGAATCTTCAGGCCACATATTGGCTTCAGCAAGGAGCAGTTTATTCTCAAAATTTTTGTCTACATGTGCCCTTAGTTTTTTCAGAAATTTGTGAGTTTCAGGGAGGTTTTCGCAATTGGTATTCTCTCTTTCAAAAAGGTAAGGCACCGCATCAAGGCGAAAACCGTCCACGCCCATCTTACACCAGAAATCGAGCATTTTGAGCACTTCTTTCTGAACGGTGGGATTGTCAAAATTCAGGTCGGGTTGATGTGAAAAGAACCGGTGCCAGAAATAGGCTTTGGCCACGGGGTCCCAGCTCCAGTTAGAAGGCTCGGTATCGGTAAAAATGATTCGGGCATCCTTATATTTCTTCGGATCGTCACTCCACACGTAGAAATTCCGGTAATCTGATCCTGGAGGCGCTTTGCGGGCCCTCTGAAACCATGGATGTTGATCGGAAGTGTGATTGATGACCAATTCGGTAATGATCCTTATTCCCCGGTCATGAGCTTCTTTAATTAGGCGTTTAAAACCTTTAATATCGCCGTAGGAAGGATTGATAGAATAATAATCGGAAATATCATAGCCATCATCGCGCAGGGGAGAAGGGTAAAAAGGAAGCAGCCATATGGCGGTCACTCCCAGGTCTTCCAGATATTCCATTTTCTGAAGAAGGCCTTCAAAATCACCAATTCCATCGCCGTCACTGTCATAAAAGGCTTTGATGTGCAATTCATAAATAATGGCATCTTTATACCAGTGTATATTATCGTCAATATTTCCGGGGTTGCTCATAAAGAGAAAGTTTTTATTCGGTTTTGTTTTCGATTCTGAAGATATGTGCCGGCATTACCTGCGGGTGAAGTTCCACGTAATTCCATTCGTTCTGCCAGGTATAGCTGGCGCCGTTTAACTGGTCCTGAATGCTGTAGGGCAAATGATCATCCAGGTCCAGGATGTCTAAAGGTACTTTTACCCATCCCGAACGGCTGTTGTGTGGATCGAGATTCACAACGATGATGAATTTATTGCCGCTGGGCTTATCTACTTTGGTATAGCAAAGAATCTGGTCATTGTCGGTATCGCAGAAATGGATGTTCCAGGTGCTCTGCAGGGCAGGATTCTTCTTTCTGATTTTGTTGAGACTGGTAATAACCTCTTTAGTTTTAGTCTGTTTTGTCCAATCCCAGGCTTTTATCTCATATTTCTCATTGTGGTTGTATTCCTCCTTGCCCGGAAAGGCTTCATTTTCTCCGAATTCGAAGACGGGGCCATATATTCCGTAGTTAGAGGAAAGGGTAGCCGCCAGGATAATCCTGGTGAGAAATGCCGACTCGGGCATGTTTTCCAAGGAAATTGGAAGAATATCGGGCGTATTGGGCCAGAAATTCGGGCGGAAGAATTGGCGTTTATCCGTTTTGGAAAGTTCTGTTAGATACTCTTGAAATTCTTCTTTTGAATTCCTCCAGGTGAAATAGGTATAAGATTGTGTGAAGCCAACCTTGGCCAGTTTTTCCATCACCCTGGGGCGGGTAAAAGCTTCGGCAAGGAAAATAATTCCGTCGTGCTTCTCATTGATCTCCGCGATAAGCCACTCCCAAAAGATAAAAGGCTTGGTATGCGGATTATCAACCCTGAAGATGCGCACTCCTTTATCTATCCAATATTCCACAATGGTCTTCAACTCTTTCCAGA
>JBAWAB010000277.1:0-5583 GCA_049589035.1 Salegentibacter sp. | reverse complement strand
ACTGGAACGCAGGCCGTAATTCAGTGGATCTTTATCGGTCCAGCCTCCTGCTGAACTGGAATTACTGCTGATGCCGGTTCCGAAGATAGTCGTAGAATTACTAATTTCATCATTAAACCGGTATTGTTGATTCAGCCCAGCCCTGAAGCTAATCACTTCCGAATGCGCGTTATTCTTGATATAGCGTGAATTTCCGCTATAATCTTTCTCCTCATATTGGGAGATACTGAGTTCTCCCCCGCGCTCATCATAACTATTGCTGTAGCCGAAATAAGCCGAAATTCGTTGTTTTTCATTCGGCCTGAAATTCAGCACCGTATTGGCAAAATCCTTCTGTGATGCGGTGTGAGCCATATAACCATCGGAAGTCTGATGCCCGTAATTGACCAAAATTGAAGATGTTTTGCCCGCAGTCCTATAATCACTGGTAAGCCGAAGCAGGCCGTAATCGCCGAAGGTCATATTCTGCCCTACACTGGTTTTTCCGGCTTCAGTTCGTATGGTTTCCAACCGCACCACCCCGGCGATTGCAAAGCCATAGAGCGCTCCGGCAGGACCTTTGATCACATCTACGCTGCCAATGGAGCCGAAATCGAGATCATCGAGCATCGTGATTCCTTCAGCATCGGTCACCGGAATTCCATTCAGATAGACTTTGTAACCCTGGCCGTCGAAATTGTTGCTCGCGCCCCTGAAGCCCACTCCGTTTCCGTAGCCGCGAATATTAAATTGCTGCCCTGAGGACACCGCTCTACGCTGCATCGTCACTCCCGGCACATTGGCATTGATCGCATCGTCAAGAAAAAGTCCGGTGCCGCGCTGCAGTTCTATCCGGTTTAATTTCACTTCGGAAACCGGCTCTTCCAGGCTTCGTCCTTCCGGCTGAAGATCGCTCAGCAACCGCACCTCCTCAAGATTCGAGGTTGCCGGCACTAAGGCGATATTCAGGAATTGCTGACAATCTTTAAATTCTACGGAATATTTCTCATATCCCACAAAACTCACTCTTAGCTGCAGGCCAGTTGCACAAGACAGCCGAAAAAGACCCTCCTCATCTGAGGTGGTCATTGCGCCCTCTTCAGTTACTATTTTCGCACCCACCAAAGGCTGAGCAGTATGCGCATCTATAATTTTTCCTTTTAAAACCGGATTTTGAGCAAACACAGAAACCGATAATAAAAAGAACAGAAAACTGTACTTTTTTATCATTTTTCAGATTTAATAATTTCACAGGAATTTTAGGACAGTCATAAAATATGCTGCCCGCTTGAGGTCGGTAAAATCATCAAATCGTTCTTGGCGGCGGGGAAGAAAGCTTCGGTTCCGGCCCCGAATAATGTCTGGAATAGAAAAAGTTACCGGACTTCTGGGCGAGATTGGGTAAACTTTGACTCTGTCTTTCAGGAGTAATTTCAGCAAGAAATTTATAGAAAATGAGAGGGGTATTATTTTTGTCGTGATGTTCGCTGCCCGCTTTGATCAGCTTCTGAAAACCGGCGAGCAAAGCCGTTTCCTCAAGATCGGGTAGGCAATGATAAAAGGTTTTCCCGTTGCTGTCTACTTCGGTCTTCACCACATCGTACATGGTGTTTTTGAAGCGCAGCTCTTTCCCTCCGTCAAAAAGCACAATTTCATGTTCTGCGGAAGCCGTGATATTCACCAGCTTTCCTGCTTCCACTCCGCCGGCTATCTCCTGCATCATTTCCCTTTTCACCTGGAAGAGCTGCAGCCCAAAAACCATGTAAACCCCCACAATTGTGAAGGAAAAAACCTGGAGAAAGAATGTTGCAAAAGCTTTTTTCAAGAGCCAGAGGTTTAGAAGAAGCCCAAAAGTAGGGAAAATAAGGAGTTTCTGGATAGGTACCCGAAGAGAACAGCAATGCAGGCAAGGGAGGAGTAACAAAAAAGCTGCCTCAGAAGGAAGATGCCACGTCATTCTGATTTTATTTCAGAATCTCATCCAGTTAATTTAGCGTGGATGAATGACCCTGAAACAAGTTCAGGGTGACGAAACTGACCTTCTGAGGCAGCTGTTAAAATTCTTTTATTCCGAAGATCAGGAAACCGCTTTCAGTTTATTGATCGTAGATTTATCAAGTTTATCTTCGGCATATTCCCGGGTGACTCTCAAACGGTTTTCATTGCTTTCAGGCAATTCAAACATAGCATCGGTAAGGATGGCTTCGCATAAAGAACGCAATCCACGGGCACCAAGCCTGTACTCCACCGCTTTTTCCACGATATAATCCAGCGCCTCATCGGTGATCTCGAATTCGATATCATCCATTTCGAACAGCTTTTTGTACTGCTTCACGATCGCATTCTTGGGTTCGGTAAGAATAGATCGCAAGGTGTCTTTATCCAGCGGATTCATATAGGTCAACGCCGGAAGTCGCCCGATGATCTCAGGGATTAGTCCGAAATCTTTCAAATCCTTCGGAATGATATACTTCAGCAGATTGGTTCGTTCAATGTTCTCGTCGCTTTTGGAAGCGCTGAAACCAACGGCCTGCATATTGAGGCGCTTGCTGATATTCCTTTCGATGCCATCAAAAGCACCACCGGCAATAAAGAGGATATTCTCGGTATCAACCTCGATGAACTTCTGATCTGGGTGTTTTCTTCCACCTTTTGGCGGAACATTTACTGTGGTTCCTTCGAGGAGCTTCAGCAAAGCCTGTTGCACGCCTTCTCCCGACACATCGCGGGTAATAGAGGGGTTATCGCTTTTACGGGCGATCTTATCGATCTCATCGATAAATACAATTCCGCGCTGGGCTTTGTCCACATTATAATCTGCCGCCTGCAGCAAACGGGTCAAGATGCCTTCGACATCTTCTCCCACATACCCGGCTTCAGTAAGAACAGTCGCATCCACGATTGCCAGAGGCACATTCAGCATCCGTGCGATAGTTTTTGCGATAAGGGTTTTCCCGGTTCCTGTTTCTCCAACCATGATGATGTTACTCTTTTGGATTTCCACATCATCGTCAGAAGAAGGCTGCAGGAGCCTTTTGTAATGGTTGTAAACCGCCACAGACATCACCTTTTTGGTTGCTTCCTGACCAATAACATATTCATCGAGGAAAGCTTTGATGCTTTTTGGTTTGCTCAACATAAGATCTGATGACAATTCCTTTGCTTCTCCCTGCTTGAGCTCTTCCAGCACAATACCATGTGCCTGCTCAATACAGCGATCGCAAATATGTGCATCCAGACCTGCTATAAGTAAGTTCGTCTCCGGTTTTTTCCTTCCGCAGAAGGAACATTCTAAATCTTCTTTCGCCATTTCTTTCATTTTCCGGTTCGTAGTTGCCGATCTTGCAGATTAACAACTGGAACGTTTATCCTTCTCTTTTCAATACTTCATCAATCATACCATATTCCTTGGCTTTTTCAGCCTTCATCCAGTAGTCCCGGTCACTATCTTCATAGACGCGGTCGTAAGACTGCCCGGAATGGTTGGAGATGATCTGATACAATTCCTCCTTCAAGGTAAGTATTTCCCTGGCAGTAATCTCAATATCACTGGCCTGTCCCTGTGCGCCGCCAAGTGGCTGGTGGATCATCACCCGCGAATGCGGTAAGCCGCTGCGCTTTCCTTTTTGACCTGCACATAGTAATACAGCTCCCATAGAAGCCGCCATTCCCGTACAGATAGTGGCCACATCAGGCTTTATGAACTGCATGGTATCATAAATGCCCAATCCGGCATAGACGCTACCCCCCGGGGAGTTTATGTATATCTGAATATCCTTTGAGGCATCGGTGCTTTCGAGGAAAAGCAACTGCGCCTGAATGATGTTTGCTACCTGATCGTTAATGGCTGTCCCCATAAAAATAATGCGGTCCATCATTAACCTGGAAAAAACATCCATGGCCACGGCATTCATCTGGCGTTCCTCAATAATATTGGGAGTCATACCAACGGGAGTCATACCGCTTATTATTTTCTGATAATAATTGCTGTTTATCCCGTGATGCTGCGTGGCGTATTTCTCAAATTCTCTTCCGTAATCCATCAATTTTTTTATTTTTTTAGATCCTCTTAAAAAGCGGGCTTTTTATAGCCAAAAAGGCGTTATTCCTATTGGTTTAACGCCTTAAAGATAGGTATAAATTTTAAAAAAGGCCTACTCGTAGATCTCTTTCACAAATTCTTCGTAGGTCACTTCTTTCTCCTCGAATTTCATCTTTTCCTTGTAGAAATCCAGAAGTTTTTCGTTCATCAATTGTTCCGAAAGACGCTTCACCTCATCCTGGTTAGAAAGGATTCTTGCCGCGATATCGTCAAGTTCCTTCTCTGAAGGATCCATCTGGCCAAATTGTGCCATTTGCTCCTTGATCTTGTCTACAGCAAAAGCCTTAAGATCTTCGAATTTCACCTCAAGATTGTTCTCCTGGATAAGTTTTCCTTCGATCAACTGGAAACGAAGCCCCTTTTCGCTCTTTTCATATTCTTCTTTGGCTTCCTCCTCAGTCATTGGCTTTTCACCCACCGTTTGAATCCATTTCTGAAGAAATTCCTTCGGAAGGTCAAATTGGGTAGTTTCGATAAGCTTTTCAGTAACATCGTTCATTAGTTGCTGATCACTTTGCTGCTGAAATTGTTTCGCTGCGTCTTCCTTGATCTTTTCCTTAAGCTCTGTCACTGTTTTCACAGTATCCTTACCAAAGATTTTGTCAAACAACTCCTGGTCAAGATCGGCAAGTTCTCTTTTGTTGATCTCAGAAATGGTGAATTCCACTTCAATATCCAGCCCGTGAGCCTTATCGTGCTCCACTTTAAGATGGTTCATCAAGTCGTGATCATCTTCAAAAAGATCTTTGGTTTTTAGGCTGATGGTATCTCCCACTTTAGCCCCTACAAATTTGTCAAGATTCTTCTTTCCCTTGATCTTTTCAAGCTCGACAGAAGTTTCATTTTCGATGCCTTCTTCTTCATTCTTAAAAGTTCCGGCGACGAGGTCGTCTTCTTCCACAACATCTTTGGAAATAAGTTTTCCGTATTGCTTCTGAATATTTTTGATCTGGTTCTCCACCATTTCATCGTCGGCAACAATATTGTAATGAGTAACTGGTTTCTCTACGTCAAGATTTACCTCAAATTCCGGAGAAAGACCAAGTTCAAATTCGAAAGTATAGCTTTCTTTATTCCAGTCGAAATCTTCCTGTTCCTTCGGAATAGGATTACCAAGAACGTCTAGTTTTTCTTCGGTAAGGTATTTATTCAGGGAATCCTGCAATAGTTTATTCACCTCATCAACCAATACAGCTTGGCCGTATTGTTTTTTCACCATTCCCATAGGTACGTGGCCCTTTCTAAAGCCGGGGATATTAGCGTTCTTGCGGTAATCTTTGAGGATCTTGTCTACTTTGTCGGCATAATCGTCTTTGGCGATGTCTACTTTGACCACCGCGTTCAATTCATCAATATTCTCTCTGGTAATATTCATCTTGACTTGTTATAAAAATTGGAGTGCAAAATTACATTTTTTTCGTAAGCCCGCAAAGTTTCAATTCACTGAATTTCAGAGCGCTCCTAATCTGATTTCAGGAGTGAAAACAGGATGGACTGAAAAA
>JBAWAB010000276.1:0-1963 GCA_049589035.1 Salegentibacter sp. | reverse complement strand
TGAATTTGTAACCAAAGATCAGAATTGCCAGCGTGTATAGAGTTCCGTAGACGAACCATTGGCTGGCGGGATTTCCGTTGATGAGTTTACTGAGCGGATCAAAAAGAGCGATCAACCCTGAATTTTCACCCTGACTGTGGTAACCGAGATATTCAGGAAACCAATAAAGTACGATGTAAAAAAGCGTAAGGAAAATCCCCAGAGCCCAGGCCCAAAAGCCACGGCCGGAAAGAGATTTGAACCAGAGTCCATTGTTTTTGATCCCCGCGTGTTTTCCCTGGTAGGCATCATTGGCGAAAATAATCGTTCCAGCTGTGATTAGTCCCAAAGATAAGCAGAGGAATAAGGTTTTATTGGGAAAGTCCACATTGGCGAGAGCCAGGAGCAAAATAAAAAGCCCGGAGAGACCAACGGCACTGCCGATCTTCTGCATGGTGGAAATGGCTTTCGGAGCATCTCCTGTAAGCGACATATTATGTTCTATTTTGCTCATTTTGACTGGGTTTTTCAGGAAACCTGGGGTGCTGATGATTTTTTAAAACTCCTGAATATCTCCTTTTCATAACGATCGTAAAATTCTGGATCGAAATTGGCTTGCCGCAGATTCGCCAGGACATATCCAACATTCCTTTTTTCATTGAGCCAGCGGTCAAATACTTCATGCCGCATCCTGATCCCAAACGTGTTGATACCGAGAAACTCCTGGGTAGAAGACCGGAATGCCAGGTTTACTGCTTTGGTTCCGTCTTTATGTTCCCAGCGAAAATACTGCTCATCGGCTTCGGGCCTGGCAGAAACCCTCCCGTAAGTCTGATATTCAATATCAAAAAATTTGGCCGAATTGAACCAGTTTCCGGGATTGTATCTCATTTTGTTCCCGGTGAGGGTCTGGGATAGGGTTTCTCCCATCATTCTTGCTGTGTACCACACCGCTTCTATTGGTTTTCGATAGCCTCGAGGCTCACGCTGCTGTGCGCAATCCCCTATGGCATAGACCTCGGGGATATTGGTTTCCAGGAACTCATTTATCAGGATGCCTTTGTCGGTTTCCAGTGTTGAATTCCTGAGGAAATCTATGTTGGGTCGAACTCCTGCGCACAGACCAACGAGCTGACACTCTATCTCTTCTCCTTCGGAAGTTACTACGCATCGTGCATTTCCGTTTTCGTCAGAAAGGATTCTTTCCAGTTGGGCATTATGGTGAAGCTTAACGCCGTGCGATTCAATATGCAGCGAGATCATTTTAGAATCCTCTGCCGGCAAGACATTCCCCCAGAACGCTTCTTCCCGAACAAGAAAGCTGACGTCAATATTTCGGGTTGTCAGCATCTCGGCCAGTTCGCAGCCTATAAGACCGCCACCAACAATCACCGCTTTTTTGCAATTTCGGGTGTTTTCTTCAAGTAATTCAAGGTCCTGTTTGCTTACAAGACCCTGGACTCCTTCAAGTTCCTGACCTTCCCAGCCAAATTTATTGTAAACTGATCCGGTGGCCAATACCAGCTTATCGTAACTCATACTTTCCCCGGAAGAAAAATTCAGCTGCTTCTTGTCAAATTCGATGTTTTTGACCCTCGCTTTTTTCAGCTCAATTCTGCTCTCTTTCCAGAACCAATCCTCATAAGGCTTCAGATGTTCCCACTTCATGTGGCCCATATAAACATACATCAGGGCAGTGCGCGAAAAGAAATAGTCACTTTCCGCAGAGATCACCGTTATGCGCTTATCCGATCTTTTACGGATATGTCGCGCGGTGGTGATCCCTGCAATGCCGTTCCCTATAATGACTATATGTTCCATTTTTTAGGATTGGAAGAAATTATTCGCTCTTTGGAATTTCAATATTCGCGATCACCTCTTTGAAGATGGCCACCATATCGGGTTCTGCCTTTCCCGCGGTAGCAATAATATCATCAATATCTACGGGCAGCAGGTTATCGGGATCACAGATATCTGTAATGAC
>JBAWAB010000275.1:0-2269 GCA_049589035.1 Salegentibacter sp. | reverse complement strand
GAGCAAATGGATCGGCTTTCTGGTAAAGGTATTTCCAAGAGCACCGCAAAACGCTACTGGACCTGCTACAATCATGTAGAACAATATATCGACGAAGTCTACAAAGCAGAAGATTACCGGATGAAGGACATTGATCATCAATTTATCACCGGCTTCGAGTATTTTCTAAAAACGAAAAGAGAGTGCAATCACAATTCTGCTCTGAAATACGTGAACAACTTCAAGAAGATCATCCGTATTGCATTGGCCAATCAATGGATGGACCGTGATCCCTTTTACAATTATAAAGTTCAATTTGAATCTGTAGAGCGCGAATTTCTAAATGAAGAAGAGGTAAAAGCATTAATAGAAAAGGATCTCCATTTCGATCGGCTCAAGCTTGTAAGAGACATGTTCGTTTTCAGTTGCTATACTGGTCTGGCATATTCAGATGTGAAAAAATTAACCGAGGCTGATATCACCAAAGGAATTGATGGTGGCAGATGGATCCGAATCAAGAGAACTAAAACAAAAACCCTGAGCAGTATTCCGCTACTGCCAATAGCTGAAGAAATCATTGATCGCTATCAGGACCATCCCGAAGTAAAATCGGGTAAATGTATTTTACCGGTATTAAGCAATCAGAAATCAAACGCCTTTTTGAAGGAAATAGCAATGATGTGTGGGATAAAGAAACCTCTTACCACACACCTGGCCCGGCATACTTTTGCAACCACCATCACTTTGACCAATGGTGTACCGATAGAATCGGTGAGTAAAATGCTCGGCCACAAAGACCTTCGAACCACCCAACACTATGCGAAAATTGTAGATCGGAAGATTAGTGATGATATGAAGGCTCTGAGAGAAAAACTTGATGCCAAAGCATCTAAAAAAGATTCTGCTAAAAAAAGCTAGCATCTTGAATTTTAACCTTTCAATCTATCCTATCCACTAGTTCAAAAATGGAACAAGTAGAAAACCAGTCCTGAACTGCTGATGGACCAACAGTGGAATAATCGTGAACCTGTTGTAAACCACCCTTGGAACTGTTCAGCTCTAAGTAATAATCATGGGTTTGTCGCGCCTCTATAATTTTCACCTGTGAATAAGATTAAAGGAAAATTTCTTTAAATTGGATTAAAGCTTTCAGCACCACGACTTCCAGAATGTGTTGTTAATAATTACATTGTAAAAGAAACCTTCCGGAATGGCCGCAGAAGATATCAGGTGGCATCAACGCCTTAAGAATTATGAAAAAGCCTTAATCCAATTGAATAAGGCAACAGATTTAACCAAAGAACGCGATCTTTCAGAACTTGAAAGACAGGGACTTATTCAGTATTTCGAATTTACCCACGAGCTGGCCTGGAATGTAATGAAAGATTTTTTTGCTTACCAGGGTAATCCTGAAATACGAGAGAGCAGGGATGCCACCCGTGAGGCTTTTAAATTTGGGCTAATCAATAACGGAGAAGCCTGGATGGATATGATCATTAGTCGAAATAGAACTACTCACACCTATGATGAAAAACGGCAATAGAATAGCACATGCCATTTTAAAAGAATATGTAGTAGTCTTTAATAACTTTAAAAAAAAGATGCTGAGTATTCAAAAGTCTGCTGAATAGCAAATTTATTATGAAATTTGGATTAAAAGATCAGGTACTTCTGAAATTAAGAAAGGTATTCAATTCTTTTCGGGGAATTGAAGAGGCAATTATCTATGGCTCCAGGGCTTTGGGAACCTTTCGGGAAGGATCTGACATTGATATTACCTTGAAAGCCGACCTGAATTTTGAAGAATTGATTCAGGTTGAGAGAAAGCTCGATGACCTTATGCTGCCATATACAATTGACTTATCGTTATATCAAAAACTTTCTAATCCAGAGTTGGTCCATCATATTGATAGAGTTGGGAAACAATTGTACGTAAAGGAAACCATACCAAAATAAGCTTTTTGGCTTAAAAAAATGCAAAATTCAGAATACTCAGGAAATTAAAAAAGAGCTAAATAGCGGGATTATAAAATTCAACAACAAATTTCAGTACTAGTCCAAAATTGGACTAGTACAATATCACTTCTTTACTAGCGAGTGGTCTGTAAATTAAACTCCAGCCTATATAATTTGAATGGAAATTAACTAGTTGTGTTTCTAATTTCCCTGGAATCTCAGACTTACTGAACAACAATACTCGTCGTCCATTTTGTTCCTTTACTTATTGTATTTTCCGCATGAGTTATACTCTTCCAGGCATAGTTACTCCCATTCTTCAGGAAAGCTTCAA
>JBAWAB010000274.1:0-1518 GCA_049589035.1 Salegentibacter sp. | reverse complement strand
CGCCTGGTTTTTACGGATGAAAATGAAAAAAAGCAGGAATTTCTGTCTTCTGAAACTGAAGCAGCTGAGGGAGAAGCCATTTCAATTTCCGAAGAGATCGGTATTAAAAATCCGCAATTATGGTCGCCGTCTAGTCCAAAGCTTTACCGGCTGGAGGTAGAGGTGATCGTTGACGGGGAATTGGTGGATTCCGAAGAAATAGAAACGGGAATAAGAAATATTCGGCTGACCGAAACCGCCTTCTATCTTAACGGCAAGAAACATTTCATAAATGGAACCAACCGACATCAGGAATATCCTTATATCGGCTATGCGCTTTCAGATGAAGCCCAATATCGCGACGCGTACAAGATAAAGGAGGCCGGATTTGATTTTGTGCGGCTTTCCCATTATCCGCAGTCGCCGGCTTTTCTGGATGCGTGTGACGAACTGGGAATTATGGTCATGGATGCCATTCCCGGCTGGCAGTTCTTCGGAAAGGAGGAATTTGTGCAGAATTCCCTTCAGAATATCAAAGATATGGCCCGTCGTGACAGGAATCACCCCAGCGTGATCTTTTGGGAAAATTCGCTGAATGAATCCGGGATGGCTGAAGAGTACATGAAAAAGGCCAATAAGACTCTTAAAGCCGAATTGCCTTATGACGACACCTACAGCGCCGGCTGGATAGATGATCCTGCCTACGATCTCTACATTCCGGCGAGGCAGCATGCAAAACCGCCATTTTATTGGAATAAATACGATAAGCCCGGGCGGCCGCTGTTTATTGCCGAATATGGAGACTGGGAATATTATGCTCAAAATGCAGGTTTCAATCAGAAGGCCTTCAGCGATCTCAAGGAAGGGGACCGCTCGAGCCGGCAGTTGCGCAAAGCAGGGGAAGCGGGAATGCTGCAGCAGGCCCTGAATTTTCAGGAAGCCTTCAATTCAAACCTGAAAGGTTCCCACACGGTTGGCCAGGCGAACTGGCTGATGTTCGACTACAACCGTGGTTACAGTCCAGATCTGGAGGCTTCAGGGATTGCAGATATCTTCAGAATTCCGAAATTCAGCTATTATTTTTATCAGAGCCAGCAGGCGCCTTATGCCAATGCATTTTCAGATCCTATGGTCTTTATCGCTAATTTCTGGACGCCGACTTCTACAACCGATGTAAAGGTTTTTAGCAATACTGAAGAAGTAGCACTTTATCTTAACGGCGAATTTTTAGGAAGAAGAAAGCCTGATGAGAATATTATTTCAGATGAACTACCGTTTCCGCCTTTTACCTTCCATCTTGACAAGTTTGAAAAAGGAAGCCTGAAAGCCGTTGGCTATATTGATGGGGAAGAGGTGGCGAGCCATACGGTAAGAACGCCTGAAGAGCCTGCAAAGCTGAAGATGAGAGCCGATTTTTCAGGAAAGAATATCGCGCTCAACACGCCCGATGTCCTTTTTGTACATGCTAAAATTACCGACAAGAATGGCACCGTCGTGCCAACGGCTCAGAACAACATCCATTTTTCTTTGGAGGGTGAT
>JBAWAB010000273.1:0-6813 GCA_049589035.1 Salegentibacter sp. | reverse complement strand
GTATTCCTGAACAGCCTCCGCATTATTGCCATTATTGTTGTCGGTATAATCATTGCCCGCTTCTGATGTTTCCATCGGCTCTTCCTGGATCTCCTGCTCGGTAGTTGCCCCCTCTTCTACTTCATCTGATTCATCATCATTTGCAAAGACGAAGTATAGAATTGCCGCAATGACCAATATCGCCACCACGATCCAGGGCCATATTGACTTCTTTTTTTCAATTTCAATTTCTGCCATAATAATAATTTTAATTGTTTAGGTTAGATTTAATTGATTTTACAGAACGAAAAAAGCTGCTTAGATAGCAGCTTTTTGATATGAGGATAGAAATTACATTTTGTCAATTTCCTTTTTCAATTCCTCTTTACTTTTACCGGTTTTTTCCTGTAATTTTCCCAGCATTTCATCAAATTTTCCTTCGGAATAGGTGGTATCGTCATCGGTAACATCCCCATACTTTTGTTTGAATTTACCGCGTACCTGTTTCCATTTTCCTTCTAATTGATCATCATTCATAATTAGTGGTTTTTTAGTATTAATTCAATATTAAATATAAAAGTTGAGGATTTTCTTTTGTCTCAAGGAAGTCCCATTATTGTCTTAAGGATTTGTTATTTTTACCGCCAAAGATCTCCGAATGAACAAAAAACTTCTCTTTTTGCCTTTTCTCCTGCTTTTGCTGGCTTGCGGCTCAACAAAAAATACTCAAAATCAGGTAAAACTTAGCTTTCTTGATGAATATGTGGTTCCAGCCGATACCAGGTTCCAGGACACTCCTGTGGGAGGCCTCTCCGGAATAGACTACGAAAATGGCCAATATTACCTGGTGTGCGACCAATCTTCCAATCCGCGTTTTTATACTGCGGAAATTAAGCTGAACAAAAGCTCTATTGACAGCATTATCTTTAAGGATATGGTCAAAATCGACAGAAGCAAAGGCTTTCCGGAAAAGAACGTACTGGACCTGGAAGCCATTCGTTTCGATCCTGCGGAAAATGAGTTAGTGATCACCAGTGAAGGTTCTATTGAAAACAATGTCAATCCCGGTGTTTATGAAATCACTCCCGAAGGAGAGTTCATTTCGAAATTCGAACTTCCGGATTATTTTATGGTAAACGGGGAGCAAAAACCGAGGAATAATGGCGTATTTGAAGGACTTTCCCCCGGCATAGAGCACAAAGGATATTGGGTTAGCACCGAACTTCCGCTGGAAAAAGACGGGCCAAATCCAAAATTCTATCCGACGAATTCTCCTGCCCGCATCACCTATTTTGATTCAGAAAGCCTGCAGCCTACGAAACAATTCGCTGTGAAACTTGGCCGAATCCACAAATTTCCGATCAATTATTTCGCGGTGAACGGCATTACCGATGTGCTGGAATATAAAAAAGACCATTTCCTGGTGCTGGAACGTGCTTATTCCGCCGGTTATGGCTCCCATGGAAACACGGTAAGGATCTATGATGTAGACGCTTCAGCAGCTACAAATATTCTGAACAGTGAAAACCTGAGAAAAGCCGACTATGAACCTGCAAAAAAAAGACTGGTTTTCGATTTTAAATCGGTTAAGAAAGAACTGACGGATAAGATTATCGATAATATCGAGGGGATGACCTTTGGACCGAAGCTTCCGAATGGAAAATCTACGCTCGTACTGGTTTCAGACAACAACTTCAACAGCTACGGAGAACAGCTCAACCAGTTTATCCTGCTGCAAATAGATCTATAAGTATGAAAAAGTTCATCTTTATCCTTCTTCCCCTATTCTTTGCCTGCAACGAGGCAAAAGAAAATTCTAAAAGTTCCCTGCAAGCTGAGGAAAATAAAACTCCTTCCGCAGAGATCACGACCTATTACCTGATCCGCCATGCGGAAAAAGACCGTAGCAATCCTTTGGAAAATGACCCCGATTTAAATGAAGAAGGCAGAAAAAGGGCACAGAAATGGGCCGAAGTTTTCAGGGATATCGATTTCGATGCTATTTACAGTTCCGCTTTTAAAAGGACCAAAGAAACCGCGCAGCCCACGGCTAAAAGAAAAGAGCTCGATATTCAAATTTACGACCCGCACAATGCCTATACCGAAAAATTCCAGAGACAAACGCAGGGAAAAACCGTGCTGCTCGTAGGCCATAGCAATACTAATCCTGATTTTGTGAATAAGGTGATTGGGCAGCAGAAATATGCTAATATCGCCGATGATGAAAATGGCAGCCTTTTTATTGTGCAGGTACTGCCAGATGGCAGCACTACCTCGCAAGTCTTGTACTTCGATTAAGGCCGGATTTTCTTAGAATTCCTTTCCGGAGATTTTCCGAAGAAACAAGATCCGAAATTGGCTAATTTTAGAAGTCCTTTGTGTTAAATTCTGAAGAAAGCTTCCTATTTTTGTCCATCTATGAAGAATACCATCAACATTAAAAATCGCAAAGCGAAGTTTGAATACGAATTCCTCGACAAATATGTGGCCGGTATAAAACTTGCCGGCACCGAGATCAAGGCTATTCGCGAAGGAAAGGCTTCGATCGCCGAAAGCTTCTGTGAATTTCAGAATCATGAGCTTTTTGTAATCAATATGCACGTTGAGGAATATTCTCATGCCAGCCATTTTAGCCATGACCCCAAAAGTGAGCGTAAACTTTTGCTGCAGCGACGGGAACTCCGGAAACTGGAGAAAGAAGTTAAGAATTCAGGACTTACCATTATTCCGCTTCGGCTTTTCATCAATGACCGCGGTTTGGCAAAACTGCAGATCACCCTGGCAAAAGGTAAAAAGCTGTACGATAAACGGGAGACGATCAAAGACCGTGAGAGTAAACGACGCCTGGATCGCATAAAAAAAGAATACAATTAATCTTGGGCTTCAGAAGAAGAAAATAAAAAAGGCTGAAAATCGAAATTTTCAGCCTTCATTTTTTCAGGAAATCTTGAGCTATTTTTCCTCTTTCTTTTCTTCTGATACAGCTTCTTCAGGAGTTTCAGTTTTCTCTGAATCATCTTTACTAAAGTCTGTATATCCATTTTTGATCAACAGGTTATACCACTGAATCACCTTTTTGATATCGCTGGCGTACACGCGATCAACATCGTATTCCGGAAGAACTTCAGAGAAATAAGCCTCCAGTTCTGCCTTTGAGGATTTATGGCTGATAGCCTCTTCCCCATTCTCTTTTTCTTTGATCTTCTGAAGCACTTCCCCAAGAGGGACTTCTTCGGTATAGGTATATATGGCGATCTCGCTTAAAATGCTCACATTATGCCGAAGATTCACCGACATTTTCTTACCGTCAACAATAGATTTTGCAATAAAACCTCCCCGCGTTTGAGCGGCCATTTCATATAAGCCCGGCTTTCCGGCAATCGCTAAAATTTTTTCTAAACCCATAGTATTTTTTCAATTTGGCTGGCAAATATCACAGTCCTGCCTAAATTATCAAAGAGATTAACGTGCTTTTTTCATTTCAGGGAAACGCATCTTGTACTCCACATTGATCTTCCCTTTTGAGATATTGCTAAGCTTGCTCTTGATAAGCCTTTTTTTGAGAGAAGAGAGCTTATCGGTAAACAGGATTCCTTCAATGTGGTCGTATTCATGCTGAATAACCCGTGCAGCAAGCCCAGTGTAGGTTTCGCGGTGGTCGTTGAAATCCTCATCCTGATACTCGATCACGATCTGAGGTTTTCTGAAAACATCTTCCCTGATCTCGGGAATACTCAGGCAGCCTTCACTAAAGGCCCATTCTTCCCCTTCTTCCTCAACGATCTTTGGATTGATAAACACCTTTTTCAGGTTCTTCAGTTGTTCCTGCTCCTGGGCATCAAGCTCTTCATCTTCAGCAAAAGGAGCGGCATCAATTATGAACAATCTTATTGACCGACCAATTTGCGGTGCCGCCAGTCCCACGCCGTAGGCATTGTACATGCTGTCCCACATATTATCTATCAGCTCATTGAGTTTTGGATAATCTTTGGTGATTTGCTTTCCCTTCTTTCGCAATACCGGATCTCCATATGCTACAATCGGTAATATCATTTATCTCTGTTTTGTTTTTGTTATTTTATCTATAACAGGGGCAAGTTCAGTGCCAGAGTTATTTATACAGATAAGTCTGCAAAATAATGGTGGCGCTAATCTCGTCGATGAGCGCTTTGTCCCTGCGTTTCTTCTTTTTGAGTCCGCTGTCTATCATCGACTGAAAAGCGAGTTTCGAGGTGAATCTTTCATCTACCCGCTCTACTGGCATCTGCGGAAATTTTTCACTGAACTTCTTTAAAAATTCCTGAATGTACTGTTCGCTGCCTGAGGCGGAATTATCCTTCTGCTTCGGTTCCCCCACCAGCACGAGTTCTACTTCTTCAGCTTCAAAATATTTTTCAAGATAGCTCATCAGCTCTTCCGTAGAAACAGTGGTAAGGCCCGAAGCGATCATCTTCAATTCATCGGTAACCGCTATGCCTGTGCGCTTTGTACCATAATCTAATGCCAGAATTCTTGCCATCTCAAATTTTATGCAAAGGTAAGGTTTATATTCCGATGCTGCCAAAAATTGACCTCAAGCCCTTATATTTGCGACAAATTATTACCATATGACCACTTTAGAAGCAAAAATCAACGAAGCCTGGGAGAACCGGGATCTTCTTCAAGATAAAGAAACGACCGAAGCAATCCGTGAGGTGATCAACCAACTGGACGCAGGCAAACTGCGTACTGCCGAGCCTACTGCCGATGGCTGGCAGGTAAATGAATGGGTAAAAAAGGCGGTAGTGCTGTATTTCCCTATTCAGAAAATGGAAACCCTGGAGGCCGGCATTTTTGAATATCATGATAAAATTCCATTAAAAACAGGCTATAAGGAAAAAGGAATCCGCGTAGTGCCTAATGCAGTTGCAAGACACGGTGCCTATATTTCCAGTGGTGTGATCATGATGCCAAGCTACGTGAACATTGGGGCTTATGTGGATGAAGGTACGATGGTAGATACCTGGGCGACCGTGGGAAGTTGTGCACAGATCGGGAAAAATGTACACCTGAGCGGCGGAGTTGGAATTGGCGGCGTACTTGAACCTCTGCAGGCCGCTCCTGTTATCATTGAAGACAATGCTTTTATCGGTTCCCGTTGCATCGTGGTTGAAGGCATACGCGTGGAAAAAGAAGCTGTACTCGGTGCCAATGTGGTGCTCACCGGCTCTACCAAGATCATTGATGTTACCGGAGATGAACCTCGGGAATTTAAAGGAGTGGTTCCCGCGAGATCTGTGGTGATCCCGGGAAGCTACACCAAGAAGTTCCCTGCTGGCGAATACCAGGTACCTTGTGCACTGATCATCGGGAAACGCAAGGAAAGTACGAATAAGAAGACTTCCCTTAACGACGCTCTTCGGGAGTACAACGTGGCTGTTTAAATCCCTCAGCCCCGGAGGGGTATAGAATATAAAATAATCAAAAATGGAAGAAGTTCCTCCTTTTGGGGGATTTAGGGAGGCATGAAAATACTTGTAATTCAGCAGAAAATGATTGGGGATGTCTTGACATCCTCAATTCTCTTTGAAGCGCTTCGGAAGAAATACCCGCAGGCTGAATTGCATTACATGATCTACCCGCATACCCAGCCGGTTATAAAGAACAATCCTTTTATTGACCAGCTTGTGCTTTACGATCCTGGAAAACAAGGTGGTTTTTCAGGATTTTTTTCTTTTCTGAAAAAGATCAAAAAGCAGAAATATGACGTCGTGATTGATGTGTACTCCAAAATCGGCAGCGGAATTTTTAGTTTTGGTTCCGGAGCAAAGATTCGCATTGCCTATCGGAAATGGTACACGAAGTTCCTTTACACTGATACTTTCAACTACAAAAGTAAAGCCGAAACAAACGCCGGCCTGGCCATCGAAAACCGGATGCAGCTGCTGCAGGGGATTTCTTTCGATTTTCCTTCGGAAATAAGGCCAAAAATCTTTCTCGATAAAGCGGAGATCTCAGAGGCCGAAGAAAAGATCTCCAAGACCGGAATTGACCGTGACAAACCCCTGGTGATGCTGGGAATCCTGGGAAGTTCAGAAAGTAAGACCTATCCTTTGCCTTTTATGGCAAAAATTTTGGATGATATTGCGGCAAAGACAGAGGCGCAGCTTTTGTTCAACTATATTCCGAAGCAAAAAGAACAGGTACTGGAATTGTTCGAAATGTGCCAGCCACAGACACAAAAAAGAATTTTTCTAGATCTCTTTGGCAGCAGTCTGAGAGAATTCATTGCCCTCACCTCCTCCTGCGACGCTTTGATAGGTAACGAAGGCGGTGCAGTAAATATGGCAAAAGCTGTGAACACACCTACTTTTTCCATTTTTTCGCCTCAGATAAAAAAGGAAGACTGGAGCATTTACGAGGATGGCGAGCAAAATGTCTCTGTGCACCTGGAAGATTTTCAACCTGAAAAATTCTGTGCACTTAGCAAGAAAGAGCGTCGGAAAGCAGCAGCCAATTTCTACCAAACCTTTACCCCGGAATTAATCATTCCGACCCTGGATGAGTTTCTGCAGAAAAATGTAAATCATTTCAACCGAAATTAGGCATTTTTGAAGGCCCTTACTTTTTCCAAAATTTCAGCTTTTTCTTCATTTCCTGTTTTCTTTGGAATTTTGCCTGGAACAGCTGGGTGAAATACCACATTTTTTCAAAGACTTCGGCTTTCGGTTTTTTAATATGCTTCGCGTACTCATCGGCCATGATCTCCACCATTTCCTTCTTCGGCGTAAGCCTGGCAAAATTCTCCATCCGCTGAATGAAATTCAGCTCCCTGAAATTCATCCTGTTCAAATC
>JBAWAB010000272.1:0-21777 GCA_049589035.1 Salegentibacter sp. | reverse complement strand
TAGGTCCCGCCATTGTAGCCACCGGAGCCTATGGTCCCAAAGGCTTCTATGACGCCGTAAAGGTTCCCCTGGGTGCCGAAGAAGTGAGCGGGAAAGAAGAAGCCATAAGAACAGTGCGCCGGCAGATAGGAAACGGCGCTGACTGGATCAAGATCTACGCCGATTATCACTGGAGAAGCGGCGAACCTTCCCTTCCTACTTTTTCCATGGAAGAAATAAAAGCGATGGTAGCTACAGCGCACAACGCCGGCAGGCCGGTAGCTGCCCATTCCTCAACGCCCGAGGGAATGAGACGTGCCATTCTTGGTGGTGTTGAAACTATTGAACATGGCGATGCCGGAACGCCTGAGGTCTTTCAGCTCATGAAAGAAAAAGGAGTTGCCTTATGCCCTACTCTTGCGGCCAGCGAAGCCATGGCACGCTATAATGGTTGGCAGAAAGGCAGTGATCCGGAACCGGAACGGATCCTGGAAAAGAAAAAATCATTCAAAGAGGCCCTTAAAGCCGGGGTGGAAATCGCGTTTGGCGGAGATGTGGGAGTATTTGCGCATGGGGAGAATTACAGGGAACTGGAACTGATGGTAGAATACGGAATGGCCCCCAAAGCTGCTCTTAAAACTGCTACGGCAAGTAATGCCCGGCTTCTTCAATTGGATGATCTGGGGCAGGTAAAGAAAGACTTTCTGGCCGATCTTATTGCCGTTGAAGGCAATCCGCTGGAGGATATTTCAATAATGGAAAAAGTTTCCTTTGTTATGAAAGATGGGATTATCTATAAAAACGATTAAGTTCTATAGAAAATCCCATCTTCCGGTGATCTGCCAATTCTATTTCACCAATTCTTTCTGACCTACCAGTTCCTTTTGAACATTTCCGGGGACTGGTTGATATGAGGAGAAAACCGATTTAAAGGTGGCACGACCCTGTGTAAGCGACCTCAGATCGGTAGAGAAACCGAACAGTTCAGCTTCAGGAGCAAAGCATTTCAGGATCTGGTAATTATCCTTACTACTGATGCCCTGCACCATAGAACGTCTTGTTTGCAATTCAGTCATCACGTTTCCCAACATTTCTTCGGGTACTTTCACGGTCAATTCCAGAGTGGGCTCCAGTAATTTTGGATCTGCATTCAGGAAAGCTTCCTTAAAGGCGTGGGCACCGGCAATCTTAAAAGAGATATCATTGGAATCTACAGAGTGCATCTTTCCATCGTATACCATCACCCGCACATCACGGATATAGGAGCCCGTAAGAGGTCCTTCTCCCATCACCTCCAGAATGCCTTTCATGATCGAAGGCAGGTAACGCTGGTCAATAGCTCCGCCCACAATGCAGTTATAGAAAATTAGTTTTCCGCCCCAGGGTAGGTCGACTTCTTCTTTTCCTCTGATGTTAAATCCATCGGGCTCGGGAATCCCTTCGTACCAGGGTTCGATCTTCATATGTACTTCGGCAAATTGTCCTGATCCACCTGATTGCTTTTTATGCCTGTAGGTTGCTGCGGAAGAGCGCTGGATAGTTTCCCTAAAAGAAATCTTTGGCAGTTCGAATTTCGCCTCTACACCATAGATATTCTGAAGAATCCAGTCAATGATGGCCAGGTGCAGTTCTCCCTGGCAGGAGAGAATAAGCTGCCGCGCTTCCGTAGAAAATGAAATGAGGACCGTAGGATCCTGGCTATGTATTTTTTTAAGAGCATCACTCAGTTTTTCTTCATCTTTGGTATTCACGGCAGATACAGCTCTTTTGATTCGTGCCTGCGGATACTGGATCGGCTTTATGGCAAGCTGGCTTCCCGGTGCCGCAAGGCTGTCGTTAGTTTCGGTATATTTGAGCTTGAGAGTAGCACCAATATCACCAACCGTAAGCTTTGAAACCGGTTTTCGCTCTTTTCCGTCCATTATGAGCAACTGGTTTAGAACTTCTGTCTCGCCGTTTCTGGAATTCACCAGCTTATCATTGAGCCGTACTTCTCCGCTTTTTACTTTGAAGAAGGTGATCTGCCCCAGGTTGGGCTGATGCACTGTTTTAAATACAAAGAGCGCTGCGGGAGCTTCCTTCTTTGGCGGAATTTCTTTGCCGTTGATTCCTTGTTCCGGTTCCAGATCTGCCGCGGCGGGAGCTACGTTATCAATAAAACCCATCAATCTGCCGCTACCCATATCGTTGAGGGCAGAAATGCAGAAAACGGGAAAAAGTTCGTGGTTCAACATTCCAGCTTTTATGCCTTTTCGCATTTCATCTTCATTCAAAGTGCCTTTGTCAAAGAATAATTCCATCAATTCCTCATCATTCTCTGCAGCCTTTTCTACCAGTTCATTATGCAGCTGGGTAGCCCGTTCGTGTTCCTGCACGGGGATTTCACACTTTTGTGGTTTTCCTCCTTCCGCAGAAAATTTATACATTTTCATTTTCAGTACATCGATGATACACTGGGCGCCATCAATGATAATTGGATACTGAATTTTTACCGCATTGTTCCCCACCAGGCTCGTAACACTCCTAAAACTTTCATCGAATTTCAGCCCCGGGTGATCAATCTGGTTGATCACAAATAGGGTCGGTTTGCGATATTTGTCAATATAGTCCCAGATGATCTCAGTTCCCACTTCTACGCCGTACTGCCCGTTAAGAACGGTCACAATAGTATCGGCTACGCGAATGGAAGAAATGATCTCTCCAATGAAGTCATCCAGCCCTGGAGTATCGATAATATTGATCTTATAGTTCCGCCATTCGGTGTGAAGCGGGGTGGCGAATATGGAATTGCCCTTTTCCTGTTCAATCTCGTGATAATCGGAAACAGTGTTCCTGCCCTCGACCGTGCCCCGCCGGTTAATTAGCCCCGCCTCAAAGAGCATGGTTTCGGCGAGGGTTGTTTTTCCGCTGTTGTGTGCACCTACGAAGACTACGTTTTTGATGTGCTTATCATCATAAATTTTCATCTGAAAAAATTTTAGTGGTTAGTAGAAAAAAGGACAAAACGCGAGAACTCTATTATGGAGTACTTATTTGAAAGCCAACGGGTTTAGCCCTCTTAAAGATAAAGAATAAGTTTTATAAAAAGCCCACTGAAAAACTGATGAAAATCAGGAAATGCAGAATTCTTTCGGATAGAGAGCTTTAATACCTAAACTGCTGTATTTATAAGTCGGAATTTTTAGCGGCCGTGGGACAGGGAAAGCCATATTCTTACCGCAAAGCATATTAAAAAAGAGGAGAGACTATTGGGCCTCTCCTCTTTTTAAACTGACAGCCTCTTACTTGGCGATGGCAATCCTTTGGAAGGACTGTCCATTTCCCGTAGACAATTTGCAAATATAGGTACCGCTCACAAGATTTTGCCTGTTCCAGTGAGCAGTATATTCTTCATTTGCATTGATTTTTCCCTTAAACGGAATGGCCACGATCCTGCCCATGAAATCATAGATCCTAACCTCAGCATAGGAACTCTTCTTCATATTGAATTTAATTTCAGTTCTACTTTTTACCGGGTTGGGCGAAAGCCTAAAGGAGTTAAGATAAAATGCCTCCTGTTCTTTATTAGAAAATATCTTTGCGATCATATGCTCTTCTTCTTCCTCTTCTTTACCCCATTCCCGGAAGAATCTGGGCATTTCACCTACATAAAACGGTCTCATCATATCAAAGTCCTCGTGCGACAGGATGTGACAATGCCAGACGAAAAATCCTTCCCTTTCAAACTTGGCTCTTACCCGGGCAACTTCACCGGGGTTCACTATATAGGTATCCTTCCAGCCGGCATTTTCTTTGGAGGGTGGTTGGGGTGGACCAATATACTGAATAGAACTGGGGTCTCCCGGAACGAATTCGTCTACGTCAAACTTTTGTGTGTTAACAACCTGGAAATGCACCAGGTGCAAATGCACGGGGTGTGCATCTCCGGTAGTATTGATAATCTCCCAGTCTTCAACATCGTTTAACATAGGGTTTTCAGTGATGGGATCGGTCCATTTTAAAGGACCATCTTCAGCGGTTCCTAAAAGAGGATTCAATCTTCCATATTCGTCTGTCCCTTCAAACAGCACAAGTTGTCTCGTGTCCTTTTTATTTTTTTTATGCCTTCTATGCCTTCTATGGTCTAGTTTCAAAGTGGCGATAGGCGTTCTAAGTTTTTTTGGAATTGCATAATCTGCGACCTCTGGATTAAGAGGTTTGGTTACTTTGAAGGCCATAACCTGCCCAGTGGTATTCGGATCTGCTGGATCTCCAAAAGGGTATGGAGACCGGGCTGAATTTTTTAAAACCAGGGTTTTGCCCCAAAGTTCCGGTCCTGAAAAGTCTACGATCAAATCAACCCTCTCAGCGGGGCCAAGAAGTAATTTTTTCCTCTTGACGGGGGCATTGAGTAATCCTCCATCTGTACCAATTTGGTAAATTTTCACACCCGGCAAATCGAGATCATAAAATCGTGAATCTGAACCATTCAGCAATCGAAGACGGTATTTACGCGGTTCAACTTCAAGAAAAGGCCAAACCTTTCCGTTTACCAGTATAAAATCCCCGTACATTTCGGGAAGTACCGTTACATCAGAGGGCAAGGGTTTCTCCAAAGGGTCCTCCAGGTCAGACAAATCACAGGGATAATACAATTCCCCATTTTCGTAAAAAGAGCGGTCCTGGATAACGAGAGGTACTTCGTATTCTCCGGATGGAAGATTAAGCTCTTTTTCATGATCATCCCTAAGCAGATAAAATCCTGCCAGTCCCATATATACGTTCAACCTAGTAATTCCCACCGCATGATCGTGATACCACAAGGTGGTAGCCTCCTGCTCATTGTCATATCTATAGGTTTTCTTTCTCCAAAGCTTCCCTTTCTCCTTGAAGTACGGGGTGTACCATGCATCGGGAACCCCGTCGCTCTCCCACTCGATATGGCCTCCGTGTAGATGAGTTACCAACGGAACTCCCTTGTGAGGATTGGCCCAGTGAATGGTTCTGTCAATTTTTAAATGATGCTCAAGCGGCCTGCCATGTTTATCTACTAGTTTGTTTTCCCATTTAACAAAAACAGGAATGCCTTTGGTGGCCTCAATGGTTGGGCCAGGGTATTGACCGTTATAGCCCCATACAGTTGTCTCCAGAGGCTTCCCATATTCATCATAAAGCCCCAGTTCCTGTTTGAATTGCGTCATGGAGACTTCATAGAATTCTTTAGGAATCTTTTTATGCTTATGAGAATGGTGTTTGTGGGGGAACTTGGGTTCCATTACTGCGGGAATGGGTAATTCATTCACAAACTTCGTCTGTGACATTGGATCCAGCTCTTCGTATTCTTCCTCCTGAGCCCATAAGTTTACCGGCTGGAAATACACAAAGAGAAACAACAGCGCCATGCGGAGTAAAAAATTTCTCATCGGAAATATTGGTTAAGGTTAAACTTGTGTAGGGAATCTTTCTTGAAACTACAGCAGAGACATCTAATCTACAATGCGGGAAATCCCTGAAATTTTTAATTTTTTAACGTAATTAGTGAAAATACTCTTAAGATAAAACTCCATTCCACCGAATAAGCTTATGTAAAACCTCCTGGTGTGAACAGTTTTGAAATGCCTGCCTGAAGAGCCAAACAGATCGAAATCATATTCAGATACTACTAATCCACAGTAAATACATCTAAAAGGAATAAATTAGAGGAAGGTAAAAGAACCTTCAACATGAAGCTAAGTCTCTCTTTCTTTCTCGTCTTTGTTACATTTTCCTTAAATGCCCAAAATAGCCCTCCTGCAGCATTTGAGAAGATGCTTAAAGACTCTCCTCACATCAAGGGCAAAACGTCTTACCTCCACTCCCCCTTTGTTACCGCCGGAAACCGATTGTATATGGTAGGAGCGCAGGATGGCAGTTTTCCGGAGATAGGATGGCATATTAAAGGAGAAATGGGCGGGATCTGGGATCATCCCATTAAGCTGATGGATGGCTTCCGGGTAAAACTGATCTGGGAAAATTCTGAAGAACCACTGGATTCTGCCGCCGTCTTTGTGAATTTTCCAATGGCCAATAAACATGTTTATAAGCTTCCGCAGAAAAATTTAGAGGTGGAAAGATGGCAGTTCGTACCCGATGAAAAGCAGGGCCTTTTTATTCAATATGTACTCAAAAATACGGGTGAAAAATTACAGAATTTCAATCTCGAATTTACCGGCTATTTCGACCTGCGGCCCACATGGCTCGGGGAACGGACGAAGATGAAAGATGGGCAGGATACGGCATATTTTGATAAGGCCTTACAGGCGTGGAAAATTAAGGATGAACAGAACGACTGGTATCTGCTCTTCGGTGCAACAAAGGCAAAAATCATAACTCCCCAAAGAGAAGAAAGTGCTTATTCCGGCAATGGTGCAGGCGCATCGCTTACCTATCCCCTTTCAATCTCAGCCGGCGAAAGTAAAACCATCAGTTTTGTAATCGCAGGTTCTTATATTTCTGAAGCAGAAGCTACGGCAACATATTCAGATATTTCTGAACATGCTGAAGAATATCTACGGAAGAAAAAACAGCACTATGAAAACCTGGCAGAAAAAAGTAAACTCACTATTCCGGATAAAAAACTTCAGCAGGCATTTGAGTGGTTAAAATACAACGCCGACTGGCTGGTGAGAACTGTTCCTGAAATTGGTACAGGCATCGGGGCCGGAATTCCCGATTATCCCTGGTTCTTTGGCGTAGACAGCGAATATTCCCTCCAGGGTTATATGGCTGTTGGTCAGCACAAAGTGGTATATAAAACGATACGGCTGCTAGACAGCGTTTCAGAAGCTGTGAACGGCAACGGCAGGATCATTCACGAAATGTCCACTAATGGTGCAGTTTTCAATAAAGGTAATATCAACGAAACTCCCCAGTTCGCTTCCCTAATCTGGGAGATCTACAAATGGAACGGTGACAAAAATTTTTTGAAGCAATACTTCCCAACGATTAAAAAAGGCCTGCAATGGCTGCTGGAGGAGAACGATGCCAACGGGAATCTCTTCCCCGATGGCTTCGGAATGATGGAAATTCATGGGCTGGATAGCGAGATGATCGATGTCGCGGTCTATACCCAAAGAGCCTTTGTGGAGGCCGCGAAGATTGCTTCGGAATTGAATGAAAATGAACTCGCCTCTGATTATGCTGGAAAGGCTGCAAAACTGAAGCAAAAGATAAATGACCAATTTTGGGCTGAAGAGTTCAATTCTTACGCCGATTTTATTGGAACCGAACAGCAGGCGCTGCGATTGATAGAAGATGCCATTGTCCGGGCTGATACTTTACAAAAGCCCTGGGCGGTTTCTGAACTTAAAAATACCCGGGAAAAGATCCTGAAGCAGCCTGCGGAAGGTGAAAAAGCTTTCGTGCTCTATCATAACTGGGTGGTGAACACGCCGATGGAAATGAACATCGCCGACCAGGAAAAAGCTGAAAAAGCACTGCGTACGGCAGAAAAATTCCTCAATCCCTTCGGCCTTTTCGTGACCGGGATCGACCGTGATGAATCTGCCGGTAAGGATGAAGGAAGCTTTAAGGGAAGTAAAGTATTTTCCTACACCGGCGCTGTCATGACCTTGCCTACAGGAGTCTTGGCAATAGCAGAAAACAACTACGGCCATCCCGATAAAGCCCTGGATCTCCTCAACCGGATGACCAGAAGCTTCAGCTATGCGCTGCCTGGCAGTATGTATGAAGTCTCTCCCGATTATGGAATGATGACCCAGGCCTGGAATATCTACGCCTTTGCGATCCCCATTGTGCAGCAGTTCTTCGGAATAGATCCCATGGCTTCTGAAAAAGAAGTTCTCGTTAAACCGCAGATGCCTTCTGCCTGGAAAAAAGCTTCTCTCGAGAATGTCGAAATTGGGCAAAATAAGCTGTCTGTCTTTTTTGAAAAGACCGCGGAAGGAAAACATTTCAGAATTACCCAAACTGATGCGGAATGGAAAGTCAAACTAATTTTGCCGCAACACCAAAAGAGACTAAAAGTACTCGCCGGAAAATCTTCAGAAACCGGTGAAAATATAGAGATAGTTTCCGATGAAAAGAATCTGGAGGTTTGGCTATTGAACTAAATTTGATTCCGTAGAAAAAGAAATAAAAAAGGAGGCTTTCCTTAGATGAAAAGCCTCCTTAAAATGTAGATTTTCAGTAAGAAATCAGTCTTTTTTCCAGCTGTTGTTGGAAGGATCGGCATCCATAAAGATCCCGTCCTCTATTTTTATTCCGGAAATATTCTTTACATCCTCTACCTCTACTTCCACACTTTCGGTATTGTCTTTCCATAGCGCCGGACTTTTGTGAATGGTTTTGGTCTTCCCATCTTTAGTAGTGACTACAATGTCAAAAGGCGCCGGCATTCCGCCGATATTCTTTATTTTCAACTCTGCTTCTTTCCGGCCAATTTCAACATCTTCAAGTGCATAATCAATATAATTATTGCTGAAATACCAGGCATCCCAGAACCAGTTGAGATTCTTTCCGGAGATATCATTAAAAGAATAAAAGAAATCCCATGGAATAGGGTGCTTGCCGTTCCAACGCTTCATATAGCCCTGCAACGCTTTGGTAAAGCCTTCGTCGCCTAAAAGATCCTTTACCGCAAGGTAACCCAGCGCAGCTTTGCCATATTCATTATTGCCAAGGGCACGCCCGCTAAGAATATTCGAAGGAGTGATAATGGGAAGGTCTTCTTCCATAGAAGGATCTCCTGCCCAATACCGTACCCTGAAATTCTGGAAATTCTTTACTGCCTGCTCTTCTCCAAGATCGGCAATTCCTATAAGATGTTCGAGGGCAGTGGCCCAGCCTTCATCCATAAATCCGAAGCGGGTTTCATTCGTACCCATATAGAACGGAAAATATGTGTGAGCAATCTCGTGCTCCACAACGAACCGTGCTTCATCAAGATTTTTGGCTGAATTGTCGTTTACCATCATCGGGTATTCCATATCGGCATATCCGCGAACGATCGTGGTTTTAGGGTAAGGATACGCGATTCCCGGATAATTTTCAGCAAACCACTTAAGGGCATGTTTCCCGAACTTCACCATGTGGTGAAAATCTTCTGATTCGTCGTCATAGGCAGCCTGGACACTTACTCTTTTTCTTCCATTTTCGTCATTGAGCTCAACGCTGCCGGCATCCCAGTTGTATTGATTACTCACTGCAAAGGTCACATCGGGAATATCCCGGGATTCCCATTTCCAGATGTTCACCGAATCCTGCCGGGTGATCTGGTTTTCCCGGAGATCTTCAGGAGTCACAATGCGAATCACCGAATCGGTTTTCATAGACTGTTCCAGGAGCTGGGAATATTTTTCCTGCAACACCTCTTTCGGGTTCTGTAATTCCCCTGTCGCCCAAACGAGGAAGTTCTTCGGAACGTTCACCTCGAGTTTATAGTTGTTGAAATCACTGTAGAACTCCTGTCCTCCGGTGAAGGTCATTTTATCCCAGCCGCTGTAATCGTCATAAACTGCAATACGCGGATAAAAATAGGCAAGGAAGAAAGTGGTAGAATCTATTGCTCCTTCCCTGCCGCTCTGTTTGGAAACATCAAAATGCCAGTCGAGGGCAAGGTGAATACTATCTTTTGGCAGCAAAGGTTTCTTAAGCTTTATACTTTTATTGGTGCCATCATTTTGGCCTTTCCACTCTCTGTTCTCCCCATTCACCGCAAAACTATCAATGTGTGTTCCCGAGGTGAGATAATCGGGACTCGCAGGATATAAACGGGCCGCGCCCGGTTTATGATTGTTGAGAAAGAGCTTAAAGTTAAGCGATCTCAGTGTGTCGGGACTGTTGTTAAAGTAGGTGATCTCCTCGGTGCCACGAACTGTCCGGTTAGGTGGCGTGAGATTCACTTTTATGTTGTAATTGGCTGTATTTTGCCAGTAATTTTTTCCTGGTTTCCCGTCTTCTGAACGGGTGTTGTTTTTGTAGGCTTGCTGGATGTCCCGGGGTTTGTAAAGTTCCTGGGAAGTTCCGATGGCTGCGGCAAAGAGACAGCAGCCGGAAATTAAAAGTGTTTTAAACATATGATTCTCTTAGGTTATTTTCCAAAGTTAAGGTATCGAGAGCATTTCTCCCAAGCCTGAATTTTCAATAAAAAGAGACTGTCTAAAAGTCCTTATTTTCGTCAAGCTGAACTTGTTTCAGCTTCTTATTAAATTTGATTTTCAATTATTTAAGACCCTGAAATAAATTCAGGATGACGTCTATTAGACTTTTTAGACAGCCTCTTCAGAATTTCTCTTTTTCAAAGCCTTTAGTGGGAGATGATCACCTGCCGCCCTTCACCCGAACTGCTCACCAGGTTCTTAGCCGATTTGTATTTCACATCGGTGCTCTCTTCAGCGTTCACCACCAGATTTCGAAATTCTATGTTTGAAAGATCTGCTGTGGCATTGTTTTCCACAGAAATTACGAAGTTTTTCATTGGAGAGAATCCCTCATCCATGGTCAGTTTCCCTCCATTGCTCATGCGAATAGCTTCAATATCAGGAACAAAAATTTTAATACTGACTTTGCTGAAATCCACTCCTTCATGCTTTGACCTTAGCTCAAGGCTATGCCGGGAAATCTTGTAGCTGAAATTTTCAAATGCTTCAGGATTTCCGCTAATTTCAAGGTGATAATCTGAAGAAGGAACGACTTCGATATCTGCCCCAAGATTGCTGTCCAGTGCTCTGAACTCTTCTGTTTCTATTATTTTTTGTGCAAAGATTTTCCCTGAAATCAGGATCAGGGCGAGAATGAATAAATTTTTCATAATTATGCTTTTTGGTTCTTTTGAGTAAAGACTGCAACAAAGAGCGAATGTTGCAGATCTCTCAAAAAAAAGAACCACCTCTCTGCAGCGGTGGCTCAACAAATAACCTGATTAGGGAGTTTTGTATTTTCTTAATCTAAGGTTTAATGTTCTGATTGAGATGGAAGAAATTATGAGGATCATACTTTCTCTTCACTTCTACCAACCTGTCGTAGTTATCGCGGTAACTCGCTTTCACGCGGTTCTCACCCTCGTCCATCATGAAATTGGAATAGGCACCACCGGCACTGAAAGGATGCGTTCCTTCCCAATAATCCTTGCACCAGTCACTGATCTTTTTGGCATTGGTGGGATTAGGGTCTACACCTACAATCACGCCGGCATATCTCGCATCGCGGTAAGCCCAGGCGGTATCTTTATTCGATCTTTTTGCTGCCGCCCCGGTGATGGGATATAAGTGCATCTGAGAAAGCGGAGTCGGCATGTTTGAGCTGAATCTAAGGTGTGCCTTTCGCACTTCGGGTCCGAGTTCATTGAAGAAATCGGCGCGCCAATACCACTGAAGGCCGGGAGGCAGAAGTCCATCGAACATGCTTTGAATTGCAGGATATGGCATCTCCCCAACATGCTCGAATTCCGGATCCATATTCCTTACAGGCTCAAAAAGTTTGTCAAATTCACCGGGATCTCCCGTGTAACACCAGATAACTCCACAGAATTTTCTTCCGTGCAGCGATTCAGGGAAAGGAGCGCCCGGAATGGTCAAAGTCGCAAAGAAACCATTGAGGTCTTCAGGAGCATTGTGTATAAAACGATCATACCATTCCATGACCTCTTCGGTCTTTTCCACAGGCCACAAAGTGGGGCCGGCAATCACGGTTTTCAGTTCATGCGCCTGAAACCTGAAAGAAGTCACAATTCCGAAATTACCCCCACCTCCTCTTACGGCCCAGAAAAGATCAGGGTGTTCTTTGTCGCTGGCGGTAACAAAACTGCCATCGGCCAGCACCATATCCACTTCAAGAAGATTGTCTATACTCAAGCCGAATTTCCGGGTAAGATACCCCACACCACCGCCAAGCGTAAGGCCTCCCACGCCGGTAGTTGAAATTATACCTGCCGGCACTGCCAGGCCAAAAGCATGGGTAGCGTGGTCTACCTCGCCCCACATGTTTCCGGCGCCAACGCGAACGGTATTGTCCTGAGGATCTATCCTCACATATTTTATTCCGGAGAGATCTATCACAAGGCCTTCATCACAGATGCCGAGACCGCCGCCATTGTGACCGCCGCCTCTCACCGCGACCTGCAGATGGTTTTCTCTTGCAAAATTGACAGTGTAAATTACATCGGCCACATCTACGCATTTCACGATCACGCCAGGCCTGCGATCGATCATCGCGTTGTATATCTTTCGGGCATTATTGTATGCCGTATGCTGCGGAAGAATGACTTCGCCCCTGATGGTTTTAGCAAAATCATCAATGAGCCCTGCATTCAAGTCTTTGACCATGGTTTCCATGAGCTATCATTTTTGGGAAACAGCCCGAACAAAAGCAGGTAAAAAATAGAATGAATTCTGAAGTTGTGGGGACTGCTTATAGTTAAACTAAGGCAATAAAGGAAGGGGGAAATAATCTGCTACGGACGCAGCAGCACTTCGTTCACAAAAGATATAATTTAAGGAAAAACGGTAAAATTTGGGATAGGTAAAAACCCTCAATTAAAGAAATTGAGACTTGGAAAAGAAAAATATTAACTGACCTAATGTTTTTTCACCGGAACCATAAATACCGGGATTTCCGTTTTTTCCAACACCTTTGAGGCTACCGTTCCCATCAACAATTTTTCTATGACCGAATGGCTGTGAGTTCCCATCACTACAAGATCGGCCTTCCATTCTTTTGAGTAGGCAAGGATGCTTCTGGCGGTTTCTCCCTCGGCCAGATGTGTTTCTACTGAAGAGTCTTCCAGGTGGGCTGCCGCAGTAGCGAGAAACTCTTCGGCCACCTTCCGCATTTCAGAAGCGACGGTAAGATCGGTAGTCATCTCATTGTAGCCTTCATAGCCCATAAATGTTGGGTATTGTATTCCGTAGTAACTAACATCGGTGACCACGTGAAGCAGGCATACTCTTGCTCCCATTGTTTTAGCAAGTTTATAACCCGCTTTTACGACCTGCTCGGACACAGGATTGTAGTCTAAAGCTATAAGCACCTTCTCCATATTCCAGATTCTGATTGGTTTTCAACTAAAGTTACAAAAGCCTTTTCAGAATAAGCTGTTCCGGAAAAGAAGCAAACAGGCTGATGAAGGCATTTAACGCTGATTTAACATTTTTGGCCGCAGATTCAGTTCTTAACGCGGATCTTCTATCTTTCTTTCGCAGAGGCGAAAAAATGATATTAATCAGTTTTTTTACTTCTGCTTTGCCTTATCTTTATACTGATTAAGGGTCTTAAAATCAGAATGCTATGAGAACTACGAGAGAAGCAGCCAGAGAGGAGAGCCACGGAAAGCTTGTACATCATTTGCAGGATTTACTGGAGAAGAATTACGACGCTGAGAAAGGCTACAAAAAGGCCATGGAAGATGCCGGGAATAAGCACCTCAAAAAATTTCTTCAGAAACAGGCAGTGCGAAGAAATCATTTTGCTACCGAGATTGATAAACAACTTCATATCCTGAACGAACATCCTAAAGAAAAAAGCAGCACCTTAAGTGGTTTTCACCGAGTGTGGATCGATCTGAAGACCAATTTTAGCAAGAAAGATGATGAATCGGTCCTGGAGGAATGTATAAGGGGTGAAAAAGCCAGCCTTCGGGATTATGAAGAGAAATTAAAGCACAATACTTATCCGGCTGATGTTGAAGCCCTTCTTAAGCATCAGAAAAATGAAATAAAAGCAACTCTGTCAAGGGTCACCACACTGGAGGACCTGGCAGATCATTGATTCCTTTTTTTAGCATCGCGTGAGAATCCTGGAGGAAACTTCAGGATTTTCTTATTTAGAAAGAGCCGGAGAAATTATTGTTTTACTACTACTACTTTGGCTTTTGCCCCTGTAAGCAGGTTCCAGCGGTTGGCAGTGATCACCTGCCCGTCTTCGCCAAGAACTTTGAGTTCGGCAGTATTGGGACCGGAAGAACCCTGGTTGAGCGCCTCAAATTCAATATCGTTACGTCCCTTTTCCAGGCTCACGAGGATAGGCCTGTAAGCTGACCCGAGGGTAATACTGGGCTGAACAATCTGCCCGTTTACACTAACCCTCACCTTATCTCCATCAACATACTCGTGATCGCGGCAGTAAATTTCAAGAAAACGGCCATCGGTATTGAATTCTCCCAGGTATTGGTCATTTCTGTACTCTGCCCGCGCCTGATTGTCTTTTTTCCATTTCCTTTCGATGATGCTGCCGGCGGTAAGAAGATCGTCATTGGTTTCACGAAAATCGAGTTGTTGGGGCTTATCTTCCTTCACCAGAGGAGTCTCCTCCTTTTTCTCCTCTTTTACATCAAGAGCAGGTAAAGTGGTGGTGTTCTCTTCTTTGGGGTCAGCCTTGAGGAGGCCGCCGGTATCGGTAGTTCGGGGAATTTCGATTTGGGCATAAAGTCCCGAAGAAAAAAGACCCAAAATCAGTAAAAAGAAAATTGATTTCATACTCCTGAAAAATTTAACCTGCTTTCAATCCGCTAAGATTAATCAAAAATATGGCCAAATTCAGAGAAATCAGAATTTGAGGAAAAAAATCTATTGAAGGCGCTCCTGATATTCTGCCTCATATTTGCTGTAAAGGCTCCAGAACCCGGGAGGAATTTCTCCAAACAATTTATCTTCCAAAATTTCCAGGTGGGTATGCCAGCCTGCAGCGATGCTTACAAAGTTATCTATAGAGCCTGCTATCCCGTCATGTTCGAGCAATAAAAGCACGTTGTCTTCTTTTCTTTTCAGATTAAAAGTCACCCGTGAGCCTCCTTCCCAGGTAAAACTTAGCAGCTCGGGCACTTTGATCTCTAAGATCTCGGTTTCCATCGTTTGACCTTTTTCAAATTCCCGGAATTTCTCCGGAACAGGTTCATCGACTTCGACAAGCTGATCGTGCCTGAAATGCAGTTTAGCCTTTCCTCCTTTCTTCAATTCCATTTCTCCCGAAGCCAGCCATTCACCCCGCTTTTCGCTTTTGGTGAGATATTGCCAAATTTCCTGAGGCTTTCCCGGTAATAATCTTTCAAAACTAATACTCCCCGTTTCCTTTATTTTTCCGTATCTGCTCATAACACTTCGTGCTTATTTTCTCTGTTTGCTGATATTTATAACATAGCTGATCATTTCACAGATCTTCGGATCCTTTTCACCCTTAAGCTTATAAATATCACAAAACGCGTACTTTTTATCCTTTTTCAGCTCATTCTTTACCAGGATTGTTCCATCTACCGCTGCAGAAGTTCCCTGTACCACGATATTAGAGATCTGCAGGTCCATTTCACATGGGGCGTCCATTTCTTTCAGCACGCGTTCAAATTCCTCTTTTCCCCTGATGATATCCTGGTACCCCACCGCGTCCCAGGTAATGTCATCGGTCACATGTTCCAGAATAAATTCACGGTTATTACGCGCAAAGGCTTCGTTGATCTTGCGCAAAAGAGTCTCTGTAGCTTTCATCCTCGTTGGTTTTGGTTAGTTGTTACTTCCGGGGCCTGAAGCAGTTGTCCTATAAACATACATGAAAAAATCGACAATTCCAGAAAGAATTTCTCTGTGTCATTAAGTTTTGACGGCACGCCCTACATTGAGTATCTTTATTTCCTGAAAACGCGAAAAATTCAGCAGAAAAATAAGAAAGTGAACTTTTCTGCGGCACAACCACATAATTATGCACGTACACCATCTTTTACAGGAAAATTCAATCGCTAACAGATTTATTGCAGAACTTCGGGATGAATCGATTCAAAAGGACCGACTGCGCTTCCGAAAAAATATTGAACGCGTCGGGGAGATCCTGGGCTATGAGCTCAGCAAACACCTGCATTACGAACAATCTGAAATTACTACTCCGCTAGGAAAAGCTAGGTTGAATTTGCCTGAAAAAGAGGTAGTGCTGTGTTCTATTCTCAGAGCCGGATTACCGCTTCACAACGGCCTCCTCAACTATTTTGACGATGCCGAAAATTCTTTTATTTCAGCGTATCGCCATCATCCAAATAATGATGAAAACTTCAAGATTATCGTGGAATACCTGGCTTCTCCTTCCCTCGAAGACAAAACGCTGATCCTGGCCGATCCTATGCTGGCTACCGGCCGTTCTTTTGTGAATGTACTTAAGGCGTTGGGAAGCATGGGAAAACCTAAGCAGATCCACATGGTTTCGGTAATCGGGGCACAGCAGGGAATAGACCTCGTTTCTGAAGAATTTCCTGAAGACACACATCTCTGGATCGCCACGATCGATGAGGAGTTGAATTCCAAAGGCTATATTGTACCTGGTCTCGGCGATGCCGGCGACCTTTGCTACGGCTCCAAACTTCAGCATTAGGCAACTTCCGAAGAAATTATTAGAAAGGATAACCAATGGCGAAATTCAGCACAGGATTTTGCCAGTCAAAGTTCCATCGTTGCCCTTGCGGAAGTGACGGATCGTGCAGCGGCGCCGCAAGATCAAACCTTATCACAAAACTCTGAATATCGACCCGCAGGCCTACCCCTGCTCCTATTCCGAGCTCCTTTATGAAGTTGGAAGTGAACTTACCACCTGGTAAATTCGCGTTGTCCTTACTGTTCCAAACGTTTCCGGCATCGCCGAAAACAGCTCCTTTCAGGTAGGAAAAGATGGGAAATCTGTATTCGACATTCCCTTCCAGCCGAATGTTTCCGGATTGATCGTAATAGGCCGCATTTGAATCGGGCGGCGAATAGGTGCCGGGACCAAGGGAACGGGTGTTAAAAGCACGCACACTGTAAGGTCCTCCGGCAAAATACTGCTTAGTGTAAGGCAGTACGCTGGAGTTTCCGTAAGGGATTCCGTAGCCGGCAAAAAGTCGTGAAGCAAGCACCTGATCGGAACCTAACCTGAGGTGATAGCGAAAATCCACATCAGCCTTGGCATATTGGGCATAAGGCTGTCCAAGAAACGTCTGGGGATCGGAATTGCCATGTCCGCTAATAAGATCGATCAAATTTCCTGCAATATCGAGGCTGGAAATGAGGAAAAAAACGTTGGTCTGGTTGGTGTCCAACAACCCGTTATATGTAAAGGTGTAGTTAAGGCCCGCAATAAACTTTTGGTCGAAGCTACTCCGCAGGTAAGGGTTTTCATCAAGTATATCTTGGAACTCTTGAGTAGTATTGCCCAATTTCACATAGTTGAGAGAAATGGGATACAATTCGTGGGTCACATATTTATTGGCATCCCAGATATATCCAAACCTCGCCGAGAGAGAGCTTTGGCTGAACAACTGGCTTCGCTTCAAATAATTACCCTCCAGGCTGGTTTTAGTCTTCGGAATAGAATATTTGAACCAGTCTTTCCCGTCAAGGGAAATAGGAAACAAAAGCCGCGGAAAGATCAGATCGGTCTGAAGGCCTAGCTGAATACTGTTGAGGCCTTTATTGTTAGGCCCTCCCACCTGCACTTCATATCCGAATTGACCGGTGATATGCAGGATTTCGCCTCCGTGGAATAGATTCCGGTCGGTATAGGTGAGTGCGAGGTTGGGGCCGGCAAAATCATTTGATTTAGTGACCGCCTGCAGTTCTGCCCTAATCGACCTTTTGTTGAGCGGAGAAAGAAAGATATTTGCCTCGAGCACTCCCAGGCTGTCGGTGGCAAGAGTGTCTATTTCGTCATAACGAATGTTCACGAACTTGTACGTACCGATGGAGGTAAGCCGTCTGCTGGTGTTCCTGGATGTTTCGGGGTTGTAGTAATCGCCTTCATCGATCAGCACATAAGGCGCCAGCCGCTTCGGTTTGAAGAACAGTTCTCCCTTTTCCCTGAGAAAATTCTTTTCATCATAGCGCACGGTATCTTTTCGGGTAGAATCCTGTTCCAGGCGGTAATTTGGGTAAATATTCACCCGTTTGATCTTATAGGGAATGATCGATTTCTCCGGAACATCCTGCTTCAGCCTCAGGTACAGGTCGAATTTCTTGTTATTGTACTGGTTGGTATCAGCCTCAAAAATGAGGAATTCCGGATTGAAATTATAGTAGCCTTCCTTCTTCAGATTATTATCTATTCGCTGTCTTTCCAGCTTCAGGGAAGGAAGATCGAAGCGCATCCCTTTTTCAATAGGACTGTCGGGCAGCATTTTCTGAATTTCCTGATATACGAGCAGAGAATCGCTGTCCAGCTGATAGGTTTTCATCCGGTAAGGCGTGGGTAATTTTACCGAATAATCAACTGAAGCGGTCTTTTTATCTTCATTTCGGGTAACTTCTGAAGAGACACGGCTGTAGAAGAAACCGCGGTTCTCTACGCGATTCTTGAGCAATTCTTCAGTTTGAGTGGTCTCAACATCTGAAAGATATACCGGCTCCTCCCCCAGTTTTTTGTTCAGGAATTTATTAATGAAACCGGGATGTTCCTTTTGAGCCTTGTAGTGAAAATAAAGGCCGGGCCGCATCCCCAGGAACTTGTCATTGGGATCGGGGGTAATCACGCTCTGAAGTTCAGACTTGACTTCATTGAGATTTTGCACAGCGGTATCCTGCGCCTCCTCTACATGGAGATCGGCGCCGGTATATAGCAGTTTTCCCTCCGGAATGAATTTTTTTACACTGCAGGATTGCAAAGCCAGCAAGCTGCAGATAAGCACAAGAATTTTCTTTAGATGTTTCCCCATATTCTATTTTGATTCTTCTGAATTTTGTTTCGACTGACTATTAATGATGCTTTTCCAAAGGTTCCTGAATTCGTTGAATTCTTTAGTGAAGATCAGGGCAATCCCGCTCACGATGAGCTGCCCGTCTATCACGTTTTCAAATTCATTTCTTTGGAAGCCTTTCAGTCGGAATCTTCCGTCTTTCGTCAGCAGGTATTCCAGGCTCACATTTCCTATTACCGGCGTTTGTTCATCGGGATTCCTGTTGCTGCCCTGCACATCTACCTGGCTGCCCACGCTCATAATAAGACGATCATCAAAAAGTTTTTTCTGCGCCGTAATATCTAACTGTGTTCGCTGCTGCGCGCTTTCCCCCTGGTAATCGGTAAAACTGTCTACTCCAAAGTTCAACTTCACCCCGGTATCGCCAAGCAGTCGGTCTGAGAACATATTCAACTGGTCTGAAAGAGCCTCGTTGAGGTTGTCCCGTGCAATAGACATGGTTCCTCCCTGGCTGCCATTGCTGCCGGGTTCAGGATAAAAACGGTTCAACACCAGCAGCGAAAAAACCTGCTTGTTAAGCTCCTGTTCCTGTTGATCAAGCTGTTGGACCCTTCCGTAAACCTGTCCCCCGGCATACCCCTGTTCATCTTTCGGCATATCGAGGCCGAAAGATATCTTTGGATGCATGAGTTCCCCATCAATGTTCAGATATACCCAAAATGGTAATTCCCTTCGATACTGGTTGGCCAGGCTTTCATCGGAACCAGCAATTTGCGGCGCCATTAAGCTGTAAGCCGAAGTTTCTACTTTATAGATCGCCCTCACATCTAGGCTAGCGTTAAAAGGATCTCCCATCCAGGTCACCGTACTTTCATCGGCAATTTCGAATCGACGCTTCACAAGACCGTAAAGACTCATCTCGTAATGGCCTCCACTCATGGTATAGCGACCGGTAAGGGTGGTCCTTCCGTTCGGATAGACGTTCAGCCTAAGATCGCCCTGGCCCTCGACCTGGAAATTATCCCCGGTCTCGGGATCAATTACCAGCGTGAAGCTCGCATCTTTATCCAGGGAAATAAGGGCATTAATATCGTAGCCGGTAAAGGTTTCCGGCTTTTCTTCGGTTTGGGTAAGGATCGCATCAGGATTTTCTTTGTTAACGAACATCACGATACCTTCTCTTTTCTGCATGGCCACATCAGATTTGGGCACGACGTAGGTAACATTGGTGTTAGAACCAACTTCCAGCTTCGCATCGAGCTTCGGCAAATTGAGATCTCCAGTTAGAGTGGCATCAATATCTACGCTTGCTTTCCCGTAGTAAAGGTCATTTTCCTCCTTGGTGGAATTAAGCACCTCGAAATTGCTGGCATTAACCTTAAGATCAAAAGAAGGGTTCAGAAGGCTTTCGGTGTAAACAGACCCATCTATAACCAGATCATTCTCATGGTCATCCTGTATCGTGAAATTATCGAAATACAAGCCTTTATTGTCAAGTTTCAGGTTTTCATTGGGCAACAGGAATCCGGCGCTAAGAGTCGCAATAGTGAAACCGGCGTCGTCAAAATGAAGACTGCCGTTATATTCTGGTTTGGCGGTTGTTCCACTGAGCTTGATATTCCCTGAAAAACTACCGCTTCCGGCTTTTATCGCTCCCTGCGTAAAACCTTCCATAGCCGTCATTTCTACATTATTCAGGTTCAGGTTGAGATCAAGGGCTGCTGCCGGTTGCTGCGCTTTGTAATTTCCGGTTAGGTCCAGATCGACCTGGCCTCCCTTAACACCCATGTCGAACTTATAGGTTCGATTGCCCAGAGATTTGCCATTGAGACTAAGAGTTCCCAGATCCACCTCCATCATGTTGAATTGATGGATCTGCAAATCGGCCAATAACCCGGTTTCGCCAAAGGGATCTTCAATAATCAAATTTCCATTCAGGTTCCCCGTGGCCAGCTTTTCTTCCGGATTCAGGAAGCTGAGGAATCCCGCCAGATCAAACCCATTAAAGGAAATGGCGATATTCTTTTTTGGAGCGGCAGGTTTATTGTTGGTGATCTCCATATTCTGATCATTCCGCGTCATTCTAAAATTCTGGAATTCCCGAAGATTATGGGCTATGAGCAGACGGTTGTCCTGAGGCATTGTCCATTCTTTGCCATTCAGGATGAGACCAGAAGGAACTATATGCAGGTCTATTGTGTCTCCTGACTTTGCGATTTCTGATTGAATGTGAAGTATTTTTTCATCTTTATAGGTAGAAAGCAAATCGACATCCATCTTCTGGTTGGCGATATTACCTGAAACTGAAGTCTTTTTTATCGCGAGCGGACCTGCGTCAAGCGAATTGAAGCCGAGATCGAACTTCATGCTTTTTTTATCCGAATTCAGAGCAATGGCAAGGCTATCCACTTCGCTACTATAATAGCGAACAAAAGGAACGTTAACGTCGGCTACCAGGCTCCGATTTTTCTCGTTGAAATCGACATTTAGATGTACGGTATCCATCTTTTCAAGGTTGCTGAAGAATACCTCATTGAGGATGGGGGTTTGAGCAATAGTAGCTTTTAGCTCAAGATTTACCGGATTTTTTACCGTATCAGTTTTGGGATTATTATTAAAGTAACTGTTGTAATGCCGCTGAAGGGCCGCACTGAAATCTGCGGGACTCGCGTTAGATTGAAGATCCAGGTCCAGAATACGGTTATTGACATCAACTGAGGTCGAATCGGGCCTTACATAGGCCGTGGCATCGAGGGCTCCCAGCAAATAGCTTTGGTTATTATACACCGCTACTCCATCGCGTATGCTGGCGTTCACATCATAGCTATCGGCGTTGCCCTTGTAATCGGCGTTGAGATCCAGAGCAATGCGGATATCCCTTGAGGTAATTCCCAGCGCCTGCAGGTTGGCTCCTTTGAGGTTCAAGTTGAGATTCACAGCGGGTTTCACCGAGTCGAGTTCCACATAGGCGTCAAGATTGGCATTTATATTGGCATCTTTATAATTGGAGGTGATATTTCCGGCACCATCTTCCAGGTCTCCGGAGATCTTCAGATCTTTTATCTCATATTTGTTATACTGAAAACTGGAAATATTGGCTTCCATCGTGGCATCAAGGCTGTTGACATCGGTCCCCTGCCCTTTGGCGCTAAGGCTGAGATTCAGTTTTCCGAGGCTCTTATTCT
>JBAWAB010000271.1:0-31300 GCA_049589035.1 Salegentibacter sp. | reverse complement strand
GAAGCTGTCTCATGTGCAATGATTCTTCATCATAAGTCTCGGTTTGAGCAATCTCATCGGCCTCAAGGGTGATGCGCTCATCAGAGAACAACATGAAATGGTGAATCAAAGTCTTGGCAGCTTCGGTTAAAGCGTCCTTAGGGTGTATAGAACCGTCACTGATGATCTCGAAAACGAGTTTTTCGTAGTCGGTCTTTTGCTCTACACGATAGTTCTCGATGCTATACTTCACATTTTTGATGGGAGTATAGATAGAGTCGGTAAAGATTGTACCCAAAGGTGCGTTGGCTTTTTTGTTTTCTTCGGCCGGAACGTAACCCCTACCTTTTTCAACAGAAATCTCCATGTTGATGTTCACCTTTTTATCAAGGTTACACACCACCAAATCAGGATTCAGAATTTGAAAACCTGAGATAAATTTCTGGAAATGACCAGCAGTAAGTTGTTCTTCTCCTGAAACAGAAATTGTAACGGCTTCGTTGTCTATTTCATCAATTTGCCTTTTGAACCTTATTTGTTTAAGGTTCAGGATAATTTCTGTTACGTCTTCAACAACTCCTGGAATTGTAGAGAATTCGTGATCTACGCCTTCGATACGAACCGAAGTGATCGCGAAACCTTCAAGTGAAGATAACAGCACTCTTCTTAAAGCGTTACCAACGGTCAATCCATAGCCGGGTTCCAAAGGGCGAAATTCAAATTTCCCTTCGAAATCGGTTGAATCAATCATTATAACTTTATCGGGCTTCTGAAAATTTAGTATTGCCATATTACGACTTCTGTGAATTATTATTTCGAATATAATTCGACGATGAATTGTTCATTTATATTTTCTGGAATCTGAATTCTTCCAGGTACAGAAACGAATGTTCCTTCTTTGGTTTCATTGTTCCAGGTAATCCATTCGTACACGCTGCTATTGTTAGCAAGTGACTCCTGAATCACACCCAGAGATTTTGATTTTTCTCTTACCCCTACAACATCGCCCGGCTTAAGTTGGTAAGAAGGAATGTTCACTAATTCCCCATTCACAGTGATGTGACGGTGGGAAACCAATTGTCTCGCTCCTCTACGTGAAGGTGAAACTCCCATTCGGTATACCACATTATCAAGACGAGATTCTGCCAATTGCAGAAGAACCTCCCCGGTAATACCTTGTGAACGGGTTGCTTTTTCGAACATGTTTCTAAACTGACGCTCCAAAATACCGTAAGTGTATTTCGCTTTTTGTTTCTCCATTAACTGGATAGCGTATTCAGATTTTTTTCCGCGACGACGGTTGTTCCCGTGTTGTCCCGGAGGATAATTTCTTTTTTCAAAAGACTTGTCGTCTCCAAAAATAGCTTCACCAAACTTTCGTGCTATTTTAGTCTTTGGACCAGTATATCTTGCCATTAAAATAAAATTTATCAGAAAGGGATTATGAATTAAGGTCTCTGTCCTTCGATAATCGTAAGCTCCTTCCCGCTGTTATTATACTAATTAATTAAACTCTACGTCTTTTAGGAGGACGACATCCGTTGTGTGGAAGTGGAGTAACATCGATAATCTCGGTTACTTCAATTCCGTTGTTGTGAAGTGATCTGATAGCAGATTCTCTACCGTTACCAGGACCTTTCACATACACTTTTACTTTACGCAAACCTGCTTCGTGAGCAACTTTACCTGCATCTTCTGCAGCAAGCTGAGCAGCGTAAGGAGTATTTTTCTTAGATCCTCTAAAGCCCATTTTACCTGCAGATGACCATGCAACAACATCTCCATTCTTGTTAGTCAAGGAAATGATAATGTTGTTAAAAGAAGCAGTAACATGCGCCTCTCCGTTGGCCTCAACCGTTACTTTACGCTTTTTTTGAGTTGTCTTCTTTGCCATATTACTTACTATTTAGTTGCTTTTTTCTTATTAGCAACTGTTTTTCTTCTACCTTTTCTGGTTCTTGAGTTGTTCTTGGTTCTCTGACCTCTCAAAGGCAAACCGGTTCTGTGACGGATTCCTCTGTAACATCCGATATCCATCAGACGTTTGATACTCATTTGAACCTCTGTACGTAATTCTCCTTCGATTGTATAATCACCAACAGCTTCACGAATGCGACCAATTTCATCATCGTCCCAATCGGAAACTTTTTTGTGTTCGTCTACTTTGGCCTCAGCGAGGATCTTTTGCGCCCTGCTCTTGCCAATTCCGAAGATATAGGTCAACGCTATAACTCCTCGCTTTTGTTTTGGTATATCAACCCCTGCAATTCTTGCCATAATTAGCCTTGTCTTTGTTTAAATCTAGGATTCTTTTTGTTAATTACGTAAAGGCGCCCTTTCCTGCGAACAATCTTGCAGTCGGCACTTCTTTTCTTTATTGATGCTCTAACTTTCATCTCTTTAGGTTTTTAATTTCCTGAAGGCGACAAACATATCGCCGGCAGAAGATTTCGCTAAGCAATTTTTTCAGAGTGCAAAAGTACTGAAAATTTTGCAATTAGCTAAAATTACTTTTTAGTATCTGTAGGTTATTCGCGCCTTAGTTAAATCGTAAGGGCTCATTTCCAGTTTCACCTTGTCTCCGGGTAACAATTTAATGTAGTGCATACGCATTTTACCAGAGATATGTGCAGTCACCACGTGACCATTTTCCAATTCAACACGGAACATCGCATTAGACAATGCTTCGATAATTGTTCCGTCTTGCTCTATTGCCGGTTGTTTTGCCATAATTATGCTACTGCTTTTCTATTTTTACCTGTTTTCATTAATCCGTCATAGTGCCTGTTTAGCAAGTAAGAATTCACTTGCTGCATAGTATCTATTGCAACTCCTACCAGGATCAAAAGCGAGGTACCACCAAAAAACAATGCCCATCCTTGCTGCACACCTAAAATCTTGATCACTATCGCCGGGAACACGGCAATAAGCGCAAGGAAAACAGATCCCGGAAGCGTAATCTGAGACATAATACGATCCAGAAACTCGCCGGTTTCAGAACCAGGACGAATACCCGGAATGAAACCTCCGCTACGTTTAAGATCATCAGCCATTTTATTGGTTGGGACCGTGATTGCCGTATAGAAATACGTAAATATGATGATCAATAAGGCAAAGACCAGATTATACCAGAAACCGAAAATATCGCTGAAAGCCGCTGTCACACCCTGGGCCGCATCCGAATCTGAAAGACCTGCTACTGCCGCGGGAATAAACATTATCGCCTGCGCAAAGATAATTGGCATTACCCCTGACGCATTCAGCTTTAAAGGAATATATTGTCTTGAACCAAATACGTTCTTCTCATACCCGCCTGAAGCTGTTCTTCTGGCATATTGTACAGGAATCTGACGCACCGCCATCACCAGCATGATTGCTGCAAGAATAATGACAAACCAAAGCACAAGTTCAATAAGAATCATAATCAAACCTCCATTAGATTCGAAAACCCTGGAAGCGAATTCCTGAACAAAGGCTAACGGTAATCTCGCCATAATACCAACCATGATCAAAAGGGAAATACCATTACCAATACCCCTATCGGTTATTTTCTCACCCAACCACATCGCGAACACTGTTCCCGTAGTTAGAATGACAACCGAAGATGCAACAAATGTCACAGTACTTCCAATCAAGAAGGCGCTTTGTGGTAAGGTTGAGAAAAGATTATAGATATAACCAGGCCCCTGAACCAGGGTGATGGCAATTGTAAGCCACCTGGTGATTTGATCTATTCTCTTTCTTCCACTCTCTCCTTCTTTCTGTAATTTTTGCAAATAAGGAATAGCAATTCCCATTAACTGAACCACGATCGAAGCAGAAATATATGGCATAATCCCCAATGCAAAAACCGAGGCCCTTGAAAAGGCACCCCCGGTAAATGCGTTAAGCAATCCTAACAGACCGCTATCGGTTTGACTAGCCAAGTTCTGAAGTTGTGCGGCGTCAACGCCGGGTAACACAACCTGCGCACCAAATCGGTATACCAACAGCAAACCGAGGGTCACTAAAATACGTGTTTTTAGCTCCTCGATTTTCCAAATATTTTTAATAGTATTGATGAATTTCATTGGGCTTATCTATTATAAAGTAACAACTTCACCTCCGGCAGCTTCTATCGCTTCTTTCGCTGAGGCCGTGAATTTATGAACAGATATCTTCAACTTTGCTTTTAATTCTCCTCTACCTAATATCTTTACAAGTTCGTTTCTTCCGGCAAGGCCGTTTTCAACAAGCACATTCATATCTACAGTATCCTTTATTCTCCCTTCATCCACAAGAGCCTGAAGAGTGTCTAAATTGATACCCTGATATTCTTTGCGGTTCCTGTTGTTGAAACCAAACTTGGGCACACGGCGTTGAAGTGGCATTTGCCCTCCTTCAAATCCTATCTTCTTAGAGTAACCAGAACGGGACTTGGCTCCTTTATGACCACGGGTAGAGGTTCCACCTTTACCAGATCCTTCACCACGCCCAACACGCTTACTGTTACTCTTAACTGAACCTTCTGCAGGTCTTAAGTTACTTAAATCCATGTGAACTTATTATTTTGTTTCTTCTACAGAAACTAAATGTTTAACTTTATTTACCATACCAAGGATGTTTGGCGTATCGTCGTGCTCTACTGTTTGACCAATCTTCTTAAGACCCAAAGACTCTAATACAAGTTTTTGGTTCTTAGAGCGATTGATAGCACTTTTTACTTTTGTGACTTTTATCTTTCCCATCTCTGTCCTTGATTTATCCTTTAAAAACCTTATCTAACGAAATACCTCGTTGTTTAGCCACGGTCTCTGCGCTACGTAATTGCAATAAAGCATCAAAAGTAGCCTTTACCACGTTATGCGGGTTAGAAGACCCCTGGTTTTTAGAAAGTACGTCGTGTACTCCAACAGATTCCAATACCGCACGAATCGCACCACCGGCAATAATACCGGTACCGGTAGCAGCCGGAAGAAGCAGTACTCTTGCTCCTCCGTACTTACCTTTTTGCTCGTGAGGCAAGGTACCTTTATTTAGAGGAATACGCACTAAATTCTTTTTAGCATCTTCCACGGCTTTGGAAATAGCGTCGGCAACCTCTTTAGATTTACCTAAGCCTTGTCCTACAACACCATTTTCATCTCCAACTACCACGATAGCTGAAAATCCAAATGCTCTACCACCTTTAGTAACTTTGGTAACACGTTGTACTCCCACCAAACGGTCTTTTAATTCAAGGCCGCCTGGTTTTACATGTTCTACGTTTTTATAATCTTGATACATATCTTTTCTAGAATTTTAGTCCTCCTTCGCGAGCACCTTCTGCTAATGATTTAACTCTTCCGTGATAAAGATAACCACCTCTGTCGAATGAAATGGTTTCAACACCGGCTTTTAAAGCTTTTTCAGCAAGGCTCTTCCCTACCAAAGCAGCTATTTCAGATTTATCTCCTGAGGCCGATGCAATTTCCTTATCTCTTGAAGAGGCTGCAGCCAAGGTTTTACCCTCCACATCATCTATAATCTGAGCATAAATTTCTTTATTGCTTCTGTAAACAGATAATCTTGGACGGCTTTCAGTTCCAGTTATATTCTTGCGAATACGCTTTCTTATCTTTTGTCTTCTCTTTTCTTTTGAAAATGCCATAACTAAACTTTATTAAGCTGATTTACCTGCTTTTCTACGTAATTGCTCTCCAATAAACTTGATTCCTTTACCTTTATAAGGCTCCGGAGCTCTGAAAGAACGAATTTTGGCGGCTACCTGACCAACTAATTGTTTGTCAAAAGAAGTCAATTTCACTCTTGGGTTTTTACCCTTTTCAGAGATCGTCTCAACTTTTACCTCGGGCGCCAAATCTAGCACAATATTGTGGGAATACCCAAGGGCCAAATCCAATTTCTGTCCCTGGTTAGATGCTCTGTAACCTACACCTACCAATTCCAGTTCTTTGGTATAACCGTTAGAAACTCCTTCAATCATATTATTAACCAAAGCGCGGTAAAGTCCGTGCTTAGCTTTCTGGTCACTTTTCTCTGAAGAGCGTTCGAAAGAAATAACACCATCTTCGATCTTTACGTCGATGTCTGCAATCTCTTGTTTAAGCTCTCCCAATTTTCCTTTTACCGTAACAATCCCGTCTTTAAGGTCAACATTTACACCTTCTGGAATTGTTATTGGGCTTTTACCTATTCTTGACATTTCTTTAGTCTTTTAAGTATTAGTAAACGTAACACAATACTTCGCCACCAACTTTCTCAGCTTGTGCCTGCTTTCCTGTCATTACTCCGTGAGAGGTAGAAACAATCGCAATACCCAATCCATTAAGGATTCTTGGTAGTTCGTTGGCACCGGCATACTTACGTAAACCAGGTTTACTTATTCTCTGGATATCTTTAATTACCGCCTCTTTAGTAATCTTGTCATACTTAAGAGCTATTTTGATGCTACCCTGAGCGGTAGAATCATCAAATTTGTAACTAAGAATATATCCCTGATCGAATAATATCTTCGTAATTTCCTTCTTCAGATTAGAAGCCGGGATCTCAACCACACGATGGTTGGCCGCAACAGCATTTCTAATTCTGGTTAAATAATCTGCAATAGGATCTGTATTCATCTATAACAATTTGCGGATATGGTTTTCGGCAAAGCCGAACCTTCATCCAATTTATAATTCTACCAACTAGCTTTTCTTACTCCCGGAATTAATCCCTGGTTAGCCATTTCCCTGAACATTACACGGGAAAGACCAAATTGTCTCATATACCCTTTTGGCCTACCAGTCAATTTACAGCGATTGTGCAAACGTACAGGAGAAGAATTTTTTGGCAATTTCTGTAGCGCTTCGTAGTCTCCAGCTTCCTTCAAAGCCTCTCTCTTAGCAGCGTACTTCTTTACCAATTTTTGTCTTTTCACCTCACGGGCTTTCATTGATTCTTTAGCCATAATTAGTTCTTTTTAAAAGGTAATCCAAGTTCGGTTAACAGTGATTTCGCTTCCTTGTCGGTCTTAGCGGTAGTAACAAAGGTGATATCCATACCAGAGATCCTGTTCACTTTGTCAATATCGATCTCAGGAAAGATAATTTGCTCCTGGATCCCAAGGTTGTAATTTCCTCTTCCGTCAAAGCCGTTGGCTTTAATTCCACTAAAATCACGAACTCGTGGTAATGCAGATGTAATCAATCTGTCTAAAAATTCATACATTCTATCTCCACGCAAAGTTACTTTTGCCCCAATTGGCATCCCTTTACGTAGTTTAAAAGAAGCAACATCCTTTTTAGAGATGGTTGATACAGCCTGCTGCCCAGTGATTGCAGTTAATTCATCTACTGCATAGTCAATGAGTTTTTTATCAGCAACAGCAGCTCCAACTCCGCGGCTCAAAACTATTTTTTCAAGTTTTGGAACCTCCATAACATTGGAGTAACTGAATTCTTCGGTAAGAGTAGACTTTACTCTGTCTTTATACTCTTGTTTAAGTCTTGGTGCGTATGCCATAACTAAATTACTTCATTAGATTTTTTAGAAAATCTCACTTTCTTTCCATCTTCCTCTCTATATCCAACCTTAGTCGCCTCACCACCTTTAGTGATAAGAGCAAGATTAGAGATATGGATAGGAGCCTCTTTCTTTACAATTCCGCCTTGTGGATTAGATGCACTTGGCTTCTCATGCTTGGAAACCATGTTTACTCCTTCCACAATAGCTTTATTTTTGTCAAGGAGCACTTTTTGCACTGCACCTTCCTGACCTTTATGATCACCAGCTACAACGCGTACGTTATCTCCTGATTTAATTTTAAGCTTTGTCATTTTCTTAATGTATTAAAGCACTTCAGGTGCCAATGATACAATTTTCATGAATTGCTTATCACGAAGTTCTCTCGCTACCGGTCCAAATACACGGGTACCGCGCATCTCTCCGGTTGGGTTCAAAAGTACACAGGCGTTATCGTCAAAACGGATATAAGATCCGTCTGGCCTGCGAACTTCTTTTCTGGTACGAACAACAACTGCTGTTGAAACTGCACCTTTTTTGATATTTCCGTTAGGTGTAGCTTCTTTTACGCTGACAACTATTTTGTCTCCAACAGAAGCGTATCTTTTCTTTGTACCTCCTAATACACGGATGGCTAAAACTTCTTTAGCTCCGGTATTATCTGCTACTTTTAGTCTAGACTCTTGTTGTACCATTACTTCGCTCTTTCAATTATTTCTACTAATCTCCAACATTTAGATTTACTCAAAGGACGTGTCTCCATGATCCTTACAGTATCTCCTTCGTTGCAGTCGTTTTGCTCGTCGTGTGCTACGTATTTTTTCGTTTTCAAAACGAATTTTCCATACATAGGGTGTTTTACCTTTTTAACTTCAGAAACCACGATTGATTTCTGCATTTTGTTACTGGTAACAACACCTATACGTTCTTTTCTTAAGTTTCTTTTTTCCATTTTCAGCAGAATAACACTTATTGTTGTTCTCTTTTAGTTAACTCTGTAGCAAGTCTCGCTATATTTCTTCTTACAGCTCTAAGCTGTATAGGGTTCTCTAATGGCGAAACTGCGTGAGCCATTTTCAAATCTGAATATGCTTTTCTAGATTTTTCAAGCTCTTCCTGTAATTCTGCCACAGACAGTTCTTTTACTTCTGATTGTTTCATAACATTTCTATATTAAGCCTGATAATCTCTAGCCACAATAAATTTAGTTTTCACAGGAAGTTTTTGAGCTGCAAGACGCAATGCTTCTTTCGCAACATCCATTGGCACTCCGCCAATTTCAAACATAATTCTTCCTGGTTTTACAACAGCTGCCCAGTATTCAACGGCACCTTTACCTTTACCCATACGTACCTCAAGAGGTTTTTTGGTGATAGGCTTGTCTGGAAATATTTTAATCCATAAAGACCCTTCCCTTTTCATATAACGGGTAGCGGCAATACGTGCTGCTTCGATCTGGCGGGCAGTAATGAAACTGCTATCAAGTGATTTGATACCAAATGTTCCGTTTGAAAGACGGTGCCCTCTTTGAGCAACACCTTTCATACGGCCCTTTTGCTGTTTACGATATTTCGTTCTTTTAGGTTGTAACATTTTTCTTTACTTTAAAAAATTACTTTCTACGACGTGATTTGTTACCACCTCGTCCGGCGCCGGATTTCCCTCCTTGTTTTTTTGCAAGGCCAACAAGCGGGGAAAGTTCTCTTTTTCCGTACACCTCACCTTTCATGATCCATACTTTTACACCCAATCTACCATAAGTAGTGTGAGCTTCGATCAAAGCATAATCAATATCAGCCCTAAAAGTAGACAAAGGAATTCGTCCATCTTTGTATGATTCTGAACGTGCCATTTCAGCACCATTTAAACGTCCTGAGATCTCAATCTTGATTCCTTCAGCATTCATCCTCATTGCAGCCGCAATAGCCATTTTGATTGCACGACGGTACGAGATACGATTCTCGATTTGTCTTGCAACACTTGAGCCCACAAGGTGCGCATCAAGCTCAGGCCTTTTGATTTCAAAGATGTTAATCTGAACTTCTTTGTCTGTAATCTTCTTAAGCTCTTCTTTAAGCTTGTCTACCTCCTGGCCGCCTTTACCAATAATAATACCTGGTCTGGCAGTGGTGATAGTAACGGTTACAAGCTTAAGGGTACGCTCAATAATTACCCTTGATACACTCGCTTTAGAGAGACGAGCATGGATATACTTTCTAATCTTATCGTCTTCGGCTAATTTATCGCCGTAGTCATTTCCTCCGTACCAGTTAGATTCCCATCCTCTGATGATACCAAGGCGATTCCCGATTGGATTTGTCTTTTGTCCCATACTCTTAGCTTTGTGTATTATTGTTTTCTCCAAGCACCAAAGTAACGTGGTTGGATCTTTTTCTAATTCTGTGTGCGCGACCTTGCGGTGCAGGACGAAGTCTTTTCAACATCGCACCTCCGTCTACGCGGATCTCTTTAACGAATAACTCAGCTTCTTCAAGGCTAGCATCTTCATTCTTAGCCTGCCAGTTGGCGATAGCCGAAAGCAAAAGCTTCTCTAAACGACCTGATGCCTCTTTTTGGCTGAATTTCAAAATATGAAGCGCTTTTTCTACTTTTTCACCACGAACTAGATCTGCAACCAGACGCATTTTTCTCGGTGAAGTAGGGCAGTTATTCAACTTAGCAAAAGCTACTTGCTTTTTAGCTTCTTTTATTTGCTCTGCTCTTTCTCTTTTACGAACTCCCATAGCTTCAATTATTTTTTACCTTTATTTTTCGCACCAGCATGCCCTCTAAAAGAACGTGTTGGTGAAAATTCTCCTAACTTATGACCTACCATGTTCTCGGTTACATATACAGGAACAAATTGTTTCCCGTTATGCACCGCAATAGTTTGCCCTACGAAATCTGGAGTAATCATGGAAGCACGAGACCAGGTTTTGATCACGCCTTTCTTTCCAGACTCAACATTTTGAGCAACCTTTTTATCTAACTTATAGTGAACGTAAGGTCCTTTTTTTAATGAACGTGCCATATCTTATTATTTCTTTCTACGTTCTACAATATATTTATTACTCGCTTTTGTCCTAGAACGTGTTTTGAAACCTTTTGCAGGTAATCCTTTTCTAGAACGTGGGTGACCTCCTGAAGCTCTACCTTCACCACCACCCATTGGGTGATCGATTGGGTTCATCGCTACTGGTCTTGTTCTTGGTCTTCTACCCAACCAACGTTTTCTACCGGCTTTACCAGAGATCTGCAACTGGTGGTCACTGTTTGAAACAGCTCCAATAGTCGCCATACAAGTAGACAATACTCGTCTAATCTCCCCAGAAGGTAGCTTCACGGTTGCATACTTACCTTCTCTTGCCAATAATTGAGCAAAAGCACCAGCACTACGTGCCATCACAGCACCTTGCCCCGCTCTCAACTCAATACAAGAGATGATAGTACCAAGAGGAATGTATGCCAAAGGCATAGCATTTCCGATCTCAGGAGCAGCAGCATCTTGACTTGAAACAAGATTCTGACCTACCTGAAGCCCGTTTTGAGCAATAACATATCTTTTCTCGCCATCCTGATAGTTCAACAATGCGATAAAAGCAGTTCTGTTAGGATCATATTCTATAGACGCAACAGTAGCAGGAATACCCTGCTTATCACGTTTAAAGTCTACAACTCGGTAACGTCTTTTGTGACCACCACCTTTGTAGCGCATGGTCATTTTTCCTTGACTGTTTCTACCACCTGACTTTTTAATCGGAGCCAACAAAGACTTCTCCGGCTTATCAGTAGTAATGGCGTCAAACCCATTAACTACTCTAAAACGCTGTCCAGGTGTGATTGGTTTTAATTTTCTAACTGACATTGTTTAATCTTAAAGATTACTATATAAATCAATAGTTTCACCTTCCGCCACCTGTACCAATGCTTTTTTATAAGCGCTGGTTTTACCAGTGATCATACCAGATTTTGTGTATTTGGTTTTGCGATCTGGGCGGACATTAATGGTACGAATTTTAGTAACTGAAACGCCATAAGCAGACTCAACCGCGTCTTTGATTTCAATCTTATTCGCCTTATTACTAACCACAAAAGAGTAACGGTTGTTCAACTCGCTATCTGCGGTAGCTTTTTCTGTAATAATAGGTTTTATAAGGATATTCATAACGCTTATTTACTTAAATTCGACTCAATTCCTTCTAAAGACCCTTCTAAAAACACAATATGATTCGCATTAAGTATTTTGTAAGTACTTAATTCTGAATCATTTACGACTTCTGAGGTCTTCAAATTACGTGACGACAAATATACATTTTTATTTGAGTCACCCAACACTATAAGAGATTTTTTGCTCTCTAATCCTAAGGCTTTCAGCACCTCAAGGAAATTTTTGGTCTTTGGAGCATCAAAACTGAAGTTTTCCACAACCGAAATTGCCTTGTCATTCGCTTTAATTGATAAAGCAGATTTTCTTGCCAAACGCTTAAGGTTTTTATTCAATTTGAACCCGTAGTTTCTTGGTCTTGGACCAAAAACACGTCCACCTCCCTTAAAAATAGGAGATTTAATACTACCAGCCCTGGCAGTACCAGTACCCTTTTGCTTCTTGATCTTACGGGTACTTCCGGAAATCTCAGCACGCTCTTTAGCCTTACTTGTTCCCTGACGTTGATTAGCCAGGTACTGCTTTACATCAAGGTAAACAGCGTGTTCGTTAGGCTCTATTCCAAAAACAGCATCCGAAAGATTTGCCTTTCTCCCTGTTTCTTTTCCTTTTATATCTAAAACTGCTACTTCCATTACTTGCTAATGATTACGTATGAGTTTTTATGTCCTGGCACACAACCTTTCACAACTAAAAGATTCTTATCTGCCACAATTTTCAAAACTCTCAAGTTTTCTACTTTTACTTTATCTCCACCCATTCTACCGGCCATCTTCATTCCTTTGAAAACTCTCGCAGGATAAGACGCTGCACCAATAGAACCTGGAGCTCTTAAACGGTTATGTTGACCGTGAGTCGCCTGACCCACACCACCAAAACCATGGCGTTTTACTACCCCCTGAAAGCCTTTACCTTTAGAGGTCCCGGACACATCCACGAACTCTCCTTCTTTGAACTGCTCTACAGTGATAGCATCACCTAATTTGTAATCTCCTTCAAATCCCTGGAATTCGACAACCTGACGCTTTGCAGCAGTCCCTGCTTTTTTAGCATGCCCTGTAGCAGCTTTATTTGCAGTCTTTTTGTCATCGAAACCAAGTTGAAGTGCTTCGTACCCGTCAACCTCTTTGGTTCTGACTTGGGTAATTACGCATGGCCCTGCTTCAATCACGGTACAAGGGATGTTTTTCCCGTTCTCGTCGAAAATGCTGGTCATGCCTACTTTTTTACCTATTAACCCAGACATAATTAATTATTGATTATTACTTATTTATTTAAAAAAATCAGGACAGAAAAATACCTCTGTCCTGATGTATTTTTCTCCGTTTTTCCTTTGCGAAACGCGCCGGACATGTTACCACGCAACCTGAGCTGCGAGGAGTGTTATTATCACACCTTAATCTCTACTTCAACTCCACTTGGCAATTCAAGCTTCATCAACGCATCAATGGTCTTTGAAGATGAACTGTAGATGTCAAGCAATCTCTTATAAGAGCTAAGCTGAAACTGCTCTCTGGATTTCTTGTTTACGTGTGGAGAACGCAATACAGTAAAGATTTTTTTGTGAGTTGGCAACGGAATAGGACCAGTTACCACTGCACCTGTAGTTTTTACAGTTTTTACAATCTTTTCAGCAGACTTATCTACCAGGTTGTGATCGTAAGATTTTAGTTTTATTCTTATTTTCTGACTCATGTTCCTAATATTATTCGTTTGCTGAACCTTTTACTTCTTTGATCACTTCTTCTGAAATATTAGAAGGAGTTTCAGCATAGTGAGAGAATTCCATAGTTGAAGTAGCCCTACCTGAAGAAAGTGTTCTTAACGTAGTAACGTACCCGAACATTTCAGAAAGCGGCACTTCAGCCTTGATTACTTTCGCTCCAGATCTGTCTGACATGTTGTTTACCTGACCTCTTCTTCTGTTAAGGTCACCAACGATATCACCCATGTTTTCTTCCGGAGTTACAACTTCCACTTTCATAATTGGTTCAAGGATTACTGCACCTGCAGACTTAGCAGCAGCTTTATAACCCATTTTCGCAGCCAATTCGAAAGAAAGCTGATCAGAATCCACAGGGTGGAAAGATCCATCCTTAAGAACAACTTTTAGAGTGTCCATGGTAAATCCTGCAAGAGGACCATTTTTCATAGCCTCCTTGAAACCTTTCTCTACAGAAGGAACAAATTCTTTTGGAATACGTCCACCTTTAATCTCATCTACGAACTGAAGTCCATCTCCTTCGAAATCTTCATCAACAGGACCCATCTCAAAAACAATATCGGCGAACTTACCGCGACCACCAGATTGTTTCTTATAAACTTCTCGCTGTTGCGTAGTTTTCCTTACAGCTTCTTTATACTCAACCTGAGGTTCACCAACATTCACTTCAACCTTGAACTCACGTTTCATACGGTCGATAATGATCTCCAGGTGAAGCTCACCCATACCAGAAATAATAGTCTGTCCTGAATTCTCATCAGTTTTAACGGTGAAAGTTGGATCTTCTTCAGCAAGTTTAGCTAAAGCCATTCCCATCTTTTCAACATCAGCCTTAGTTTTAGGCTCAACAGCGATACCAATTACTGGCGCAGGGAAAGACATAGATTCAAGGATAATTGGGTGATTCAAATCTGTAAGAGTATCACCAGTCTTTATATCTTTAAATCCAACAGCAGCTCCAATATCACCAGCCTCGATCTTGTCGATAGGCTCCTGCTTATTAGAGTGCATTTGATATATTCTTGAAATACGCTCTTTCTTACCGGAACGAACGTTCAATACGTAAGAACCAGCTTCAAGAGTACCAGAATAAGCACGGAAGAATGCCAAACGACCTACGAAAGGATCGGTAGCAATTTTAAACGCAAGCGCAGAAAATGGAGAATCTACATTTGGCTTACGCTTTTCTTCTTCGCCTGTATCAGGGTTTGTCCCTTCAATTGCTTCTACGTCTACCGGAGAAGGAAGGTAACGCATCACTGCGTCTAACATAGCCTGAACACCTTTATTTTTAAAGGCAGAACCACACATCATTGGAATGATGCTCATATCTATAGTAGCAGCTCTTAAGGCAGCGATGATCTCATCTTCGGTAATAGAACTTTCATCCTCGAAGAATTTTTCCATCAAAGCTTCATCATACTCCGCAACCGCTTCTACTAATTCTGCACGGTATTTATTTACATCGTCTTCTAATTCAGCAGGAATATCGATAGTATCATAGGTCATTCCATGATCCTCATCATTCCAGATAATTGCTTTCTTAGAAATAAGATCAACAACACCTTTAAAGTCTATTTCATCTCCAATCGGAACCTGCAGAGGTACCGGATTACCACCAAGCATTTCTCTTACCTGACGACAAACATTGAAGAAATCAGCCCCCTGACGGTCCATTTTATTAACAAACCCAAGACGTGGAACTCTATATTTATCCGCCTGTCTCCAAACAGTTTCAGACTGAGGCTCAACCCCGTCTACCGCAGAAAACAACGCAACCACACCATCAAGCACACGCAATGAACGCTCTACCTCTACAGTAAAGTCAACGTGACCGGGAGTGTCTATTATATTAACAGTATACTCCTGATCTCTGTAAGGCCATGTACAATGAGTTGCAGCAGAAGTAATAGTAATACCTCTTTCCTGCTCTTGCTCCATCCAGTCCATAGTTGCAGCTCCATCATGAACTTCACCTATTTTATGACTGATCCCTGTATAATAAAGAATACGCTCGGTTGTTGTGGTTTTACCCGCATCAATATGAGCCGCAATCCCTATATTTCTTGTAAATTTTAAATCTCTTTGTGCCATTTTCTAGAATCTAAAGTGAGAGAATGCTTTGTTCGCTTCAGCCATCTTATGAGTGTCTACTCTTTTCTTCACAGCAGCACCTTCTTCTTTAGCCGCAGCCAAAACCTCTGCAGCCAGTTTACCCGCCATAGACTTTTCATTACGCTTACGCGAAAATGAAATAAGCCACTTCATAGCCGTAGATACTTTTCTATCTGGCCTGATTTGCATCGGAATTTGAAAAGTAGCACCACCAACTCGTCTACTTCTAACTTCCACGTGAGGCATCACATTAGAAAGAGCATCTTTCCAGATCTCTAAGCCAGTTTTCTCCTCGTCTTGTTTCTTTTCTTCCACGATTGCGATTGCATCATAGAAAATTTTGAAGGCTACCGATTTTTTACCATCCCACATCATCATGTTCACAAAACGCGTAACAAGTTGATCGTTAAATTTTGGATCTGGTAAAAGAGGTCTCTTTTTCGCCTGTCTTTTTCTCATTTCTTTACATTAAAAGTTTTTAATTACTTTTTAGGGCGTTTTGCTCCGTACTTAGATCTACGTTGCGTTCTACCTTCTACACCTGCGGTGTCTAAAGCTCCACGAACAATGTGATACCTAACTCCAGGCAAATCTTTCACCCTTCCGCCTCTAACTAATACTATCGAGTGCTCTTGCAAATTGTGACCCTCACCAGGAATGTAGGCATTCACCTCTTTCCCGTTAGTCAACCTCACCCTTGCTACTTTACGCATAGCAGAGTTTGGTTTCTTAGGAGTGGTAGTATACACACGTGTACACACCCCTCTCCTTTGAGGACACGAATCCAAAGCAGCCGATTTACTCTTCTTAGTTATCTGGGCCCTTCCTTTTCGTACTAATTGTGAAATTGTTGGCATAATTTCTTTTACACTAATTATCGTTAAAAATTATCTCCCTATTTTTTAGGGTGTGCAAATGTAGAAATAAAAACCAAGTATTCAAATCTATAATTAATTAATTTTCAAGGTAGTTCTCCACCGATCACATTCAATTACTAACGCACCAAAAAGTAACGAGCTTAATACGCGCAAGTTTTACATTATTCACAAAAATGAAGTGTTTAATAAAAACAGCTATAATAGTTAGGAAAATCATAATCAAAATCATAAGAAAACCTCAAATTCCATCTTTAGCTCATCTTTTTAACAATTAGGTCAACTATATTTAGCCCCTCCCATTCAATCACATATGCTGATACATTAACGTTTCATTAATAAAATAGTCATTTTTTAAAAATAAAAGCTTGTTTAGTTAAGCATTTATTAGCACTTTTGGCATTGGCTAATTCAAACAAATTCAAAAATGAAAACAAAATTCAGTAGTATTTTGACGCTATTGTTAGCGTTTGTTGTGCAAATGACCTTTGCCCAACAAAGACCGATCACCGGTACGGTGACCGATGAAGACGGGCTACCCCTTCCCGGGGTGAATGTCCTGATCAAGGGAACCTCCACCGGTGTACAAACCGACTTCGATGGGAATTACTCTATTACCGCTCAACCCGGTGATGTTTTGGTATTTTCCTTCGTAGGACTGGAAACCGCAGAGTACACTGTGGCAAACAATGACACAATTGATGTTGTGTTGAAGCAAAGTTCCGCTCAACTGCAGGAGGTAGTTGTAACCGCCCTCGGCATTAAAAGGGAAAAGAAGTCCCTGGGATATGCGACCCAGGAAGTGGATGGCTCAGAAGTTTCTGACGTTCCAACCACTAACTTCATGAATTCCCTGTCAGGTAAAGTAGCAGGTTTAAAGATCAAATCTTCCGGAACAATGGGAGGGTCTTCAGATATCGTAATTCGCGGTAACTCCTCTTTAACAGGAAACAACCAGGCTTTATTCGTAATTGACGGAACTCCTGTTAGTAACTCTAACATCAACTCCGACATCAGTAATGGTGATCAAACAATTGGTAGAGGTGGCTATGACTACGGTAACGCCGCAGCAGACATCAACCCTGATGACATCGCTTCTATGAACGTACTTAAAGGTGCTGCCGCAACTGCACTTTATGGTTCCAGAGCTGCCAACGGGGTAATAATTATTGAAACCAAAAAAGGTAGAAAAGGAAAAGGCATTGGTGTTTCCATAAATTCAACACTTATGGTTTCTCATGTAGACAAGGAAACTCTTCCTGTTTACCAGGATAAGTACGGTGCCGGTTATGGTCCTTACTACGAATCAGATAATGGTTATTTCAATCTTTATGATGTTGATGGAGACGGGAATCTTGATCTTACTACTCCATTTACAGAGGATGCTTCCTACGGAGCAGCATTTGACCCGAACCTTATGGTGTACCAGTGGAACTCCATTTATCCTCAACTCGACACCTATCAGCAAGCCACGCCTTGGACTGCCGCTAAGCACAATCAGAACAGCTTATGGAAACCTGGGTATACAGCTATCAATTCCGTTTCATTGGATGGAGGTTCTGAAACAGGATCTTTCAGACTAGGTTACACCAATACGCTACAGGAGGGAAACCTGCCTAACAGTAACATTAGAAGGAATTCATTGAAGTTCAGCGGAACTCAGGATCTAACCGACAAATTCAATATTGGTGCTGATATAACTTACACCAAAACCGACGGAAAAGGTAGATATGGAACTGGTTACTCTTCTCAGAACCCAATGCAGCAAAACAGGCAGTGGACTCAGATGAACGTTGATTTTTACGAGTTGCGTGACGCCTATTTCAAAACAGGACAAAATATCTCATGGAACCCACATGGACCAGAGGACCTCTCTCCTATTTATTCTGACAACCCATACTGGACCAGATATGAGAACTACGAAACTGATACCAGAAACAGATATTTCGGTAACTTCAATGCTAACTACGAAATTAGTGACGTATTCAGTGTAACCGGTAGGTTCTCTTTTGATACTTTCGATGAATTAATCGAAGAGAGAATTAATGTTGGAAGTTCAGACGTATCTAAATATTCCAGATACAATCACTCCGCAGGCGAATACAACTGGGATCTTATCCTGAATTTCAACAAAGATCTTACCGAAAATCTTAACCTTGACGGTAACATCGGGGCGAACTTAAGAAGAAACGAAGAGCGTTCTATCAACGCCTCCACCAATGGCGGTTTAAACAAAGCCGGATTCTATGCACTTAGCAACAGTGCAAGCCCTCTCAATCCTCCTACAGAATATTACGGAAGAAAAATGGTAGATGGTGTTTACGCCAGAGCCGGATTGGGCTATATGGATACTTACTTCCTGGAAGGAACTATCCGTAGAGACCGCTCTTCAAGTTTACCTATAGATAATAATACTTTCTACTATCCTTCGGTTTCAACCAGTATTCTTCTATCAAACGTTATTGATGCAAGCTGGTTAAATTTCGCGAAATTGAGAGCAAACTATGCTGAAGTTGGTGGTGATACAGATCCTTATCGTGTATTCCCTACCTACGCTATTGCTGCTCCATTTGCAGGACAAGGTTGGGCAACTAACAGCTCTTCCCTTAATAATGTAAACCTGAAGCCAGAAACAGCTAAATCCTACGAGCTAGGTCTTGAAACCAACATTTTCGACAGGAGAATAGGTTTTGACGTTTCCTACTATAGAACCAGAACTTACGATCAAATTACACCGGTACCTGTATCTAACGCAACCGGTTTTGCAACCGTATTATTAAATGCTGGTACTATCGAAAATAAAGGTATTGAAGTCTCCTTAAGACTTAACCCAATAAGAACCGAAGATTTCAACTGGAACATGAATATCAACTGGGCTAAAAACCAGAACAAGGTTATTGAATTGACTAAGGGTATTGACAACCTGCAGCTTGGTGCATTCCAGGGTGGTGTTTCTGTTAATGCTACTCCAGGAGAGGCTTATGGAGCTATAAGAGGTTCTGATTTTGTGTATGATGATAACGGAAATAAAATTGTAGGATCTAATGGATACTATAAAACTACAGCTTCCAACAACAACATCATTGGTAACATCCAACCAGATTGGACAGGTGGTGTTTCAAACAACTTCCAATACAAAGATTTCACGCTTAGCTTCCTGATCGACGTTCAGGAAGGTGGAGACTTCTTCTCATTGGATAATTACTATGGTTTTGCAACAGGTCTTTATGACTTTACTGCAGGAACTAATGATTTAGGCAATCCAGTTCGAAATTCTCTTTCACAAGGTGGTGGGGTTGTTCTTCCTGGAGTTAATGAAAACGGTCAGCCTAACACTACCAGAGCTGCTGCCAATACCTACGCCAACCCTTGGGGTTACGTAAGAAATCCTAACAAAGCCTTTGTATACGATGCTTCCTTCGTTAAATTAAGAGAAGTAAGTCTAACCTATGCTTTCGGAGATAATATTCTTGACGCAATTCCATTTACTAAAGCTTCGATTTCACTAGTAGGACGTAACCTATGGATTATCTATAAGAACAGTCCATACTCCGATCCAGAAGCAGGGCTTAGTTCAGGTAACATCCAGGGAAATCAGTCTGGTGCTTATCCAGCTGTCAAAGAAATTGGAGCAAGTTTGAAATTTAACTTTTAATAAAAAATCATTATGAAAAAATATATTTTAACCTTTATTGCTCTGACCACCTTATGGTCCTGCCAGACGGATGAGCAATATCAGGACCTGAATAAGGATCCTAAAAATCCTACAGCGGTTGCTTCTGACTTCCTCTTCACTGCAGCTACAGTGAGTTTGGCAGATCAAATGGCAAGCCCAAACGTAAACCTGAATGTATTCAGGTTCCTGGCCCAGTATTTAACTGAGACCACTTACACAGACGAAGTGAATTACGATCTTATTGGACGTAATATCCCTCAGAACCACTGGTCCGAAATTTATCGCGACGTAATCTTTGATATTCAGGATGCCAAGTCGATCGTCATGAACAATCCAGACCTTGATCAAAGCGAGAAAGATGCTCGTTTAGGACAATTAGAAGTTGTTGAAGTTTATGCATGGCATGTGTTGGTAGATACTTTTGGAGATGTGCCTTACACTCAGGCGGTGAATTCTGAAGAGTACCCTCTTCCTGCCTATGACGATGCCGCTACAATCTATCAGGATCTCATTACGAGACTGGATAATGTAAACGCTAAACTTTCTGCTGGTCAGGGGTATTCTTCGGCCGATGTAATATTTGGTGGAGATATGAACCAATGGATGCTGTTCGCTAACTCTCTACGTCTTCGTTTGGCGATGAGAATTGCTGATGTTAATCCGGAACTATCTAAGTCTACTGCCGAAGCCGCTGTGCAAGATGGAGTTTTCTCTTCTCTGGATGAGAGTGCTACTATTGCTTATGAGGGTAATTCCCCGAATACCAACCCACTTTGGGAAGACCTGGTACAGAGCGGTAGAAATGACTATTTAATCACCAACACCATTGTGGATATCATGAAGCCAATAGATGATCCAAGAATGTCTGCATATTTTACTGATAACAAGGCTGAGTACACTGGCGCTCCCTACGGAGACAACAATTCTTACACAAGCTATACTCATATTGGACAAGCTTTCCTTGATCCAACACACCCAGGTATCTTTTTGGACTATCCTGAAGTTGAATTCTATCTTGCTGAAGCTGCCCAAAGAGGATATAATGTAGGTGGCACTGCCGGAGAACATTATAACACTGCTGTTACTGCCTCTATCGAATATTGGGGAGGAACTGAAGCTGAAGCAAATGCTTACCTTTCTCAACCAGAAGTAGCCTATGACGCAGCAAACTGGAGAAAGTCTATTGGAACTCAGTTCTGGATCGCTATGTTCGACGATCCTTTCGAAGGATGGTCGGTATGGAGAAAATTCGATGCTCCGAAGTTAAATCTTCCTGCGATCGAACAACTACCCGTTCCATTGCGTTATACATACCCTATTAACGAGCAGAACCTGAATGAAGCTAATTATAATGCCGCTTCTGATGCTATTGGAGGAGATGACCAACAAACCCCATTATTCTGGGATGTTCAGTAATCATTCAAAACGATAAATTTTAAAAAATTATAAAATGAAAAAATATTTTAAATATTTGAGCTTTGGCCTTTTAGCAGCAATAAGCTTATCCTCTTGTGATGCCGAAGACGATCTGCCACAATCAACCGACGTTGGAGGCTATTCCTATCTTTCTCAAAGGAGTATTACTGCCTTTGACACTAATGCTGACCTTAACATTAATATTTTCACCGCCCAGGGAGTTACAGCACAGTCCATTGAGGTAATGCAAGATGGACAAGTGATAGGAACTGCCAATATTTCCGGTGAAAGTGCGACCTTTAATACTTCAAATCTTGACAGTGTTGCCACAGGAAAAGATTCTTGGCCGGTGAAGCTAAAAACCACCTTTTCTAACGGGAATGTCTCTGAGGATTCCTTTACAATTTCAGCAGCTGATGTCATCACTATAGACGGTGATAATCCTTCTGAAGTAACCTTGGATTCTCTTAGCACAGTTTCTCTGAGCTATGACACGTTCACCCGTTCTGCCACTATAGATGATATGTCTCTATGGCTGAAGAAGAATTCAGACGGAACTTATACTGACAGCGGAGTTGATGTCTCTGCTGACGGTGGTACAATAAACCTTAGCAGTACCAATTATGACCAATTGAATCTTGAAGTTAATGATACCCTTTATTACCAATTCAACGCTAATAGTGGTTCATTAAGTGCTTCAGCGGAATCTTATATTACCATAGTTCCAAAGGCGTTTACTAGTTCTAATTCTGCTACGCTTTCAAGCGATCCAGGAATGAACCAGTTGAACCTGCAGTCAGGAGAAATCACAGCTGACGGAGATGCAAATGGAGAAATTGCTTATTTAGCTCCAGCAGGATTCACAGTAGTTAATAATGCTGATATTTCCTTTGTTCCTGCTCCAAGTGACTACTTCGATAATGCAGATGTTCTTTCAGCGAAACAGCTTTTCGAAGCCGGTGCAACTTCTGGAACAGAAGTAACTTCAGTGACAAATGTCGCGCAGGGGGACACCTATGTCTACAAAGCCACCCGCGCAGTTATGGATGAAGATGGAAATCCTACAGGAGAAACCACAGTAGTGTATGGTGTTATAAAAGTTGAAAATGTAACTACCACTACCACCAATGGTAACACAGTAACCACTCTTGACCTTTCTGTTTCTGAAGGCCAGTAGTGAAATACATGTCAAAAAGCTATTTTTGAACCACCCTTCGGGGTGGTTTTTTTTATTTCTCACATCAAGCATTAATCTTACCTTTGCCCCATGAGCGAAACTACAAGGATCTTCGGAATACGTGCCGTAATAGAGGCCATCCAGAGCGACAAAGACATCGATAAGATATTTATTCAAAAAGGACTTTCGGGTCATCTTTTCCAGGAACTAAATTCTCTTATACAAAAAGGGAATTACAACGTCTCCTATGTGCCACAGGAAAAGCTACACAAACTTGCTAAAGGAAATCATCAGGGGGTAGTTGCCAATATTTCTCCTGTAAAATTTCTTTCGATAGACGAACTTGTAGAAAAAGCTTTTGCGACGACTTCCACTCCGCTCTTTTTATTGCTGGACCAAATTACCGATGCCCGCAATTTTGGAGCGATGATCAGAACTGCCGAATGTTGTGGCGTCAATGGGATCATCATTCCTGAAAAAGGCGCGGCTCCCGTCAATGCCGACACAGTCAAAACTTCAGCCGGAGCAGTTTTTAATGTGCCCATCTGCAAAGTAAACCACATCAAAGATGCACTCTACTACCTTCAGTCTTCAGGAGTAAAGGTGACTGCTGCTACCGAGAAAACTGATGACACCATATATGATATTGATTTTTCAGGTCCTTCCGCAGTAATTATGGGAAGCGAAGAGAGAGGAGTTTCAAACTCCATATTGCAGGCGGTAGATCACAAAGCAAAACTCCCCATGTTCGGGACTATCGAATCTCTGAATGTATCTGTAGCCTGTGGGGCATTCCTTTACGAGGCGGTAAGGCAGAGGCTTTAATCTTTTTTCTGCGGATTTTTACGATAAATGTAGTTCACCGAAATTTCTTCGGAAGCTGACTCCTGTTCTTCCTCTTCTTCTGGTAGCTTTTCAATGAAATTGCCATTTTCATCAAAATGGCGCATGAATTCATCTTCCTCTTCATTGTAGTCCGGCTTCTGCCATTCATATTTGGGGCTACTGGCAATTTTCTTCCGGTAGATCAGCGAAAAGATAAAACCAGAAATGAGGCCAGAGAGATGGCCTTCCCAGGAGATATTAGGATCTATAGGCGTAACATACCAGATCAAGCCACCGTAAAGAAACACCACAATAAGAGACAAGGCTACCAACCGGAAATATTTTGAGAAGATCCCCTTCCAGAAAAGAAAGGAAGCCAGTAAATAAATGATCCCGCTCGCGCCAATATGATTTGCCGGACGACCGATGGTCCAGGTGAGAAAACCCGTAAGAAGCAGGCCGTAACCCAGAATTTCCCAGCTTATCTTTCGGTAGAAATAGAAAAGAGCCATGGAAAGCACCAAAAGCGGCACGCTGTTATTGAACAAATGCTTCATGCCCGAATGAATGAAAGGGGAAAAAAGAATTCCTCTTAATCCCACCCATGTCCTCGGTTGAATTCCGAAGTGATTAAAATCATAACCGAAGGTTACTTCGACCCAAAAAACCGTCCAGATCGTTAAAACGAAAAGGATAGGATAGCCGATGACTCCCGTGGAAAAAACAAAAGGATGAGACTGCTTCAAAACCTTGTAATTTTAACTAATATTACAAAAAAGCATCCAAACCTCAACAACCCGACAAAGTGTACCAGATTTACTAATTTTGTCAGATGAACGAACCTTTAGCTGAAAGATTAAGACCCAAAAATCTCGACGACTACCTGAGTCAGCAACACCTCATAGGACCCAAAGGGGCCCTGAGGCAGCAGATCAAGCAGGGAACCATTCCTTCGATGATCTTCTGGGGACCTCCCGGTGTGGGAAAGACCACCCTTGCCAATATCATTGCTTCAGCAACCGATCGGCCTTTTTTCCAGCTTAGCGCAATCAGCAGCGGAGTAAAAGACGTGCGGGAAGTCATTCAAAAAGCAAAAAAAAGTGATGGGCTCTTTACGACCAAAAGCCCCATTCTGTTCATTGATGAGATTCACCGTTTCAGCAAATCCCAGCAAGATTCGCTTTTAGGTGCTGTGGAAAAAGGCTGGGTCACCTTAATTGGTGCCACGACCGAGAATCCGAGTTTCGAGGTGATTTCGGCACTTTTGTCGCGCTGTCAGGTCTACATCCTGAATTCCTTTTCAAAAGAAGATCTTATAGCCTTGCTCAAAAGAGCGATGGAGCAGGATAAGTTCATTGCCACGAAAGAAGTGAAATTGAAAGAAACTGAAGCCCTGCTTCGGCTTAGTGGAGGCGATGCCCGGAAGCTGTTGAACATTTTTGAACTCCTCGTGAATTCTACCGAAAAAGGCGTGGAGATCACGAACGAGCTGGTCTTTGAAAAAGTTCAGCAAAATACAGTGCTCTACGACAAGACAGGCGAACAGCATTACGATATCATTTCGGCTTTTATCAAATCTATCCGCGGAAGTGATCCTAATGCCGCGGTTTACTGGCTTGCCCGAATGATAGAAGGAGGAGAAGACGTAAAGTTCATCGCGCGCCGAATGCTCATTCTTGCCAGTGAAGATATTGGAAACGCCAATCCCACGGCGCTGGTGATCGCCAACAATACTTTCCAGGCTGTGACCACTATTGGTTACCCCGAAGCCCGCATCATCCTTAGCCAATGCGCCACGTACCTCGCCACTTCACCAAAAAGCAACGCTGCCTATGCTGCTATTGGACAAGCACAGAGCCTTGTCAAGAAAACAGGCAACCTCCCCGTGCCCTTAGCGATTAGAAACGCACCTACCAAGCTGATGAAAGATATTGGCTACGGAAAAGATTACAAGTACGCCCACAACTATGAGAACAATTTCGCGGAAGCCGAATTCCTGCCCGACGAGATAAAGAATACTACTTTATATGAGCCGGGCAATAATCAGCGGGAAAATGCGCAAAGGGAATTTCTCAGAAAACGCTGGAAAAACAAGTATAATTACTGAGCCTGAAGCTCATAAACAGTCTTCACCGATTTGTTCTGATTTCTGTCGAAATACTCGACAACCAGGTTTCCGCTCTCATCGAAGTAAGCCATTCCTTGTTTGGTTAGGGAATTATAGATGTATGTTTTGCCTTTATCAGATTTGATGAGCGCCGCAAAAGGCTCGGCCATACCCTTCTGGTAAAATGAATAGCCGTCGTCACTGTCTTTCAGATAAAAAACAGCATTATCTTTTACATAATACTTCTGAGCGTTCTGGTTCTGCATCGCGACAGGCTGCGCCCTCACCTGAACTTCTGCCGGTAAACTTTTAGCTACTTCTGCTTCAGCTTCAGGAGCTTCCGCAGATGGCGCGGCTTTTTCCACAGTTTCGACTACAGGATCGGCTTCATAATTATGATCCAGGGCAGCTACTGAATTAAAAGCATCACGCAAGGCTTCCTGCCAGGCCTGTTTGTACTGTTTAGTCCGGCTCCTTCCTTCCTCTGATTCGAAAACCACATTCCCATTACAATCCTCCAGAAGCACCTTCATTTTGGTTACAAAAATACCCGAATTGTTTTTCACATCAGCACGCAAACCAAGACAGTTGTTTTTCCTAAGATCTTCAGGCCGATCCTCATCTTTCATTACGGCTTCGAAGCCGTACTTCTCAAACAGGAATTTTGTAAGGGAATTCAGTTGATATTGATCTTCCCTTTTCATAAAATCATAGGTTTGAGGAACGATCACGTATTTGTATTCATTTAGATCCTGTGCTGCCGAAGAAAAAATGGCACCCAGGACGAAACAGATAAAAATCAGTTTTTTCATAAGCCTTCAAAAATTATTTGCATTCCCACCTGCAACGAAAAGCCACGGGCTTTTGCAAGATTGGGCAAAGCAAGCAGATTATTTGCTGCAAGATAGAAATTAAATTTCTTAAATGTGGAAGAATACATAAGCCCGAGATTTGTAAAACTATAATCATCGAGTGTATAGGCGAATCTTATCCGCTGGTGTTCGGCAAATTTTCGGTCGTAATAGGCAGTGAGGTTATATACCAGCCCCTTTGGCCGGTTCACTCCTGAAAGCTGCATTCCCACAAGGTTCAGGAAGCGCGGTTTACTTACGATGCGATAATTGCAAGGCATAAAAGCTCTTCCGAAACCAAATTGCATGGAGGTATGAAATTTATATGGCCTCCAGGTGACATATCTCTGGTGGAGGGTTTCATCGGTAAGATTCTTGTCCACTTCATTTTCGAAAATATCCCAATAAGGAATAGCCTTATCCTTAGTATCAAGATCGGGAAACAAAGGCTCCAGCCCATCGGTTTGGTATGAACCATAGTAATGGTAATTCTCCACATCGCGTTCCTGCAACATGATACCGATGTCTTCAACGGCACCTGTTACCTTAAATTGCTCATTTACGGCATAGGTAAAGCCCAGATCCAGCCCGGCGCCGACATTCCCGCCCAGCAGCGACCGACTCAGCAATTCTTTGAGGCCTTCCTCCACTGTCATATCTTCTTTGTCATTCAGTGAAGCAAAGCCAGAAGTATTGATCAGTACATCAAGATTTTCTGCGTAATGTCGAAAGACATTCGGCCCGTCTGGAGTGCGAACGGTGGTGAAAAATCCGGTATTATTGGTGCTTTGAACATTGAAGACACCAGCATATAGTTTAAGCCTGCCTCCTACGGTAAGGCGATTGCTCACTTTGCGGTTAAGCCCCACATGATAAACAGTGATGATCTCGCCGGTCAAGGAGATCTGCGAGAAATCGAAAGGGACTCCTATATAATCATTATTTCCTTCGTTGGCCAAAATAGCGACGTCCTTAGGAAAATAGGAAAAAACATCAAGTTCCTGGTAAATGCCTGCGGTAAGATAATCGCGGCGGTTAATTTTCCAACCTACGGAAAAGATGTCCAGTTGTTCGTTGAGAGAAAAATAATCGGTATGCGTCATGTCTCTGATCGCAGTGCGCACTCGATCGTTGATATCAGAATTATTATCGTTTCTGAAGATATCATAAACAGAAACACCAGTAAAACCCGCATTAAAATGAATGCGCGAAAGAAAAGGAATGCCAATATGTCCTTTGAATTTAATTTCGGCACCAGGATTGCTCCGAAGGGTTTGCGGCAGGTCATCTACATTGTAAAGCAGTGGCTTTATTTGGGCAGAGCCAGAAAGATAAAACCATAAAAATGCTAACAGAGCAATATACCGCATATCTAAAATTGAAACCTGAACAAGCCTTTGGAGGCAAACTGCAGTTCACCTGCAAATTCCTTCCCATTGGTTTTCGGTTCAAGTTCCACCACCATTTTTATTGACCTCTTCACCTTCCCAATCTCATCTTTGCTCACCATCTTGGTGATCTCGGTGGTCGCCGGATCTGTTTCACTCCCGGCCACAACAGTGTATTCTACCCGCAATTGCTCCCGGTTGGATTCAGATAAAAAGCGCACTTTCGTGTCAAATGCCTGCGGAAAAGAATTCTGATGTATAAAATTCAGCTCCAGGGCAGTCAGGTCATTCTGGATATAATCGTCATCGAGGAATTCCAGCCTCACGGTATCCATGATCACCTGTTTCATCTCTTTGGTTTCAGGATCCATAAAATCACTCTCATCCACATCGTAAATGAGAAGATCCGTTTGAATATCAGGGCTAAGGCCAATATCTTGAGCCTGATCTAAATCGACATCTTTCACACAGCTCACTGCAAAAACACCTATCGCGCAAAAGAGAAGACCTCTCCATAAGGTTTTGTAGTATTTCATAGACAACAAACAGCTAAAGGTTTGATTCTGCGAAATTAACAAAACTTTATCTTTAGAGATAACTTCTTATTTCATTTAACGTTTTTATCTGCATTATGTCGGTTTTTTCTGACCTCTGATAATAGTCAAAGTAGATGGATTGAAGGCCAAAATTCCTTGCTCCCAGCACATCTGCCTCCAGGTTGTCTCCTATCATTACACTTCTTTCGGCCTTTGCATTTGACTTTGATAAAGCCTTCTCGAAGATAAGAGCATCCGGCTTTTTCACCCCCGCTTCTTCGGAAGTAGTGATGGTCGCAAAATATTCGAGAATGCCGGAATTGGTCATTTTTGTATGCTGAACTTCCTGAAATCCATTGGTAATAATGTGAAGTTTATACCGGGGCTTCAGATAATCGAGCAGCGGAATTGTACCTTCCAACAGGTGATTATTAACAGGCAAATAGCGGATATAATCTTCAGCTAAAAGATGGATGATTTCATCGGTAGTAGTAAAATTCATCGAATCAAAGCTGTCTTTCAGCCTTCCGTAGCGCAAAGCTTCTTTAGTCACTTCATTTTTGCGGTACCGTTCCCAGTAGTGAAGATTCACGGGCACATAATGCTCTAAGAACTCCTCCACGACAATCTCTAGCCGATGCAACTTAAAGATCGTTTCGAACGCCAGGGCAGAATTCCTGTCAAAATCCCACAGCGTATGATCAAGGTCAAAGAAAACATGTTCAATATTATTCAATTTCATAGATCTGTTTTAGAAACGAATAGTATAAATTTTTATCGGCGTATTCTGAAAAATCGTCATTTCTGAAAATAGCCTGAAAGGTCCCTCCCACTTTCTTTACTTCTTGCAAGGCTTTACTTACAACTTTCTTTATTTCTTCCGGCCGGCCGCTTTCAATCACTTCTGAATTTAGAAAATAAGGATGCACCAGTAGCGGAGTGGTCATTTCCATATTGATGTCGTAAAAAAGGAAGGGCGTACAAGTCCCGGCCCTAAAACCTGGCGTGGCAGGATACCCCATCGAAAAGTCATTGTTTACTTCAAGCTCGGTTAGATTGTTATAACAATCCGGAAGGGCCAGATCGTGCTGATTATTTAGGACATATTCCAGAGGGCTATGTACAATCTCCTCCATCCTAAGTTTTTCTGAACGCAGGGTCCTGATATTCTTGAGGGCGTAATAACCCAATGACACTCCTACCTTGGTATAATCACCAACATATTTTATTACCGACCGATAAGGAATACGATTGTAATTAATGTTGCGGTCATGAATACTGAAATCGCTCAGCTGGAACATGAAAAACATTTTCACCCGGTAGAGCTTTAGAAAATGGATCAGGTCTTCGAAGGTATTGTAGGGGTCTTTCTTTAATCGCAATAATACCCTTAGGCGGTCCAGAACTTTGCCAAACCTCAGCCGGATAATATCCATATGTGTGCCCACAATACTTCTGATGAAGCCTTTATTGCGGTAGGCGAAAGCTTTTTCAACAGCGATGACCACCTGAGAACCAAATTCGCGATTTTGAAATTCAGTTTCAGGAAAACGCTCCAACAGTATTTCTTTCAGCTTAAAAGCCCAAATATCCACCACCGGAGTGTCGAGAAAGCTTTCCTGGTAAGCGAGACTTTCAGCTGCGGGAAATTTTCCTGTTTCATCTTTTACGTGCGGCAGGTATTCTTCGTAACGACTAAGCAGGTAAAAAGAAGCTGCAAAAATATCAAAAGGTAAAGCGCTGGCTTCAGGAACCGGAAAATAGCAGAAGGTATTATCCCAAGGTTGCACTTTTATCTCAACTTCTGAGAGACCTTGTTCCATTAATAATCCTACCTTCTGAAAAAAGAGTTCATTTCCCAGCGGCTGTTTTCCGTAGGAAATTTTCATGCCCTCATGAGCAATAAATTCTTCTATCTTCGAAGTAAATTTTATCGGAATTCCCAGGATATTGCTGCATATATGCTTAAAGCTATAAACAATACGGGGAGTTATTTTTTGGGTGTAGATTAGCAGCATTCAGAAAAAATTACAGCAAACCTTCGTCTGCGAAGCTAAAGTAGGATTTTTCGGTAACAATAATATGATCCAGCACTTTAATATCAAGGCTTTCGGCGCCGGTTTTTAGCTTTTTGGTCAACTGTTTATCGGCTTCGCTCGCGTTCAGATTCCCCGATGGATGGTTATGAGAAAGAATAATAGCCGTAGCGCCAAGCTCCAGCGCCTTCCGCAGAGTGATCCGTACGTCTACCAGCGTGCCGGTAATCCCGCCTTTACTCAGCTGAACCTGATCTATCACTTTATTCGAATTATTGAGGTAAATGATCCAGAATTCCTCATGTGGAAGTTCGCCAATAAGCGGCTGCATAAGTTCAAAAACCGACAGGCTTGAGCTTATCTTTTTCTGCTCGAGGGCTTCCTCAATTCGCCGGCGTCTCCCGAGTTCCAGAGCAGCAACAATGCTTACCGCCTTTGCCGTCCCGATTCCCTTGAAATTACACAATTGCTGAACAGACATTTTGCCGAGTTCACTCAGATTATTCTTGGAAGACGCAAGAATGCGTTTGCTGAGTTCGACAGCACTTTCATTACGGCTTCCCGAACCTATAAGGATCGCGATCAATTCAGAATCGCTAAGGCTGAGTTTCCCCTTCTGAAGAAGCTTTTCCCGCGGGCGATCATCTTCGGCCCAATATTTTATACTGAAATTAGACTTCTCTTCTCTCTCCATAGTTCCGATAAATATAGAGAATGTATTTCTGAAATTCCCGGAACTCCTGAACATGAAGGAATTATTTTACAGAAATTTGCTCCTTCAGGGCTTCCAGGTCAAGACCGCCATAATTTCCGCTGCTCATCAAAAGCAAAGCCGAATTATCAAGATTCATAGCTGCGAGCGCCGCTTTAAATTCTTCGGAATTAGTAAAAACCTTCAACTTCGGATTTGCAAAGGCTTCAGAAATCTGTTCAGCCGAAACAAAAT
>JBAWAB010000270.1:0-12769 GCA_049589035.1 Salegentibacter sp. | reverse complement strand
GCGTACCTAAATCAAGGCCTGAGGCAGAGCATTTTCCTGAATCCGCTTCTGCATCGGTTATATCGGCGGGTGCTACAATGGTAGGAGCGGTGCCCCACAAAAAGCCAATGAAATAGAATTCGCTTTTATATTCAATGGATTTGGCCGGTTTTTCGGGGCCAAGGTAATTCTTCGAAATAGCAGAATGCCCGACAAGGATGGACCAGATGCTCAAAACTGTCAAAAAAAAGATTCGGGGGGTAATTTTGCCCATACGCATTTCCAATTAAGAAATTGTAGGTAAAATTACATATAAATTCTTAATGAGTATGTTTTTTAAGTAAAAATGTGGGTCTAAGTACTTTATTAACAGGATGAAAGACAGGGCGGGGTATGTTCTTCTGTATCTGTGTGAGAATTTTATTTCAATATTTTGACCTTCTACTCTTAATTACGGGAATTTTAGTGGTAAAAGTAGAATGAAATGTTAAAAATTTATGTTAAAGAATATTCTCTGAAAATGTTCTCTGAAAATGTTCTACCCAGACCGGCCCTTGAATTTAAGAATCGGAAAAATACTACATAAAAAAGCCACAGCTTTTAAACTGTGGCTTCGGGTTTTAAGTAAGAAATTAAACTTGTTATTCACCCAAGAACGGATAACGGTAATCTGTAGCGGGAACAAAGGTTTCCTTGATAAGACGTGGAGAAACCCATCTTAGAAGATTTAGTTTTGAACCTGCCTTGTCATTGGTACCGCTTGCTCGTGCGCCTCCGAAGGGCTGTTGACCGACTACAGCGCCGGTAGGCTTGTCATTAATATAGAAGTTTCCAGCTGAGTTTTGCAGCAGATCAGTGGCTTTTGCCGCGGCATAACGGTCTCCTGAAAGAATAGCTCCGGTAAGTCCGTACATGCTGGTGTCGTCCACCAGGTGCAACAGGTCTTCCCACTTCTGATCATCAAAGTTGTCGTCATCGTATACATAGATGGTAACTACAGGGCCGAAGAGCTCAGTTTCCATAGTGGTATAATGAGGATCTGAAGCAAGAATAACGGTAGGCTCAATAAAATAACCTTTTGATTTATCATAACTGCCACCCACAACGATTTCAGCTTTGTCGTCTTTCTTCGCCTGGTCAATGTATCCTGCGAGCTTGTCAAAAGCTCCCTCGTGGATCACGGAAGTAATGAAATTGCTCATATCTTCAGGAGATCCCATTTTGAAAGATTTGATGTCTTCGACTACAAAATCTTTGATGTCGTTCCAAAGGCTTTTTGGAAGGTAAACCCTGGAGGCAGCGCTACATTTTTGCCCCTGGAATTCAAAGGCTCCACGGGAAATGGCTGTAGCCACTTGTTTTGCATTAGCCGTAGGATGGGCAACGATAAAATCTTTACCTCCGGTTTCTCCAACAATTCTTGGGTAAGACTTATATTTCTGGATATTGTTCCCGATTTTACCCCAGATATCCTTGAATACAGTAGTGCTTCCGGTGAAGTGGATTCCGGCGAAGTCAGGGCTGTCCAGGAGAGTGTCGGTGATCATTGCAGGATCTCCCATAACCATGTTGATCACTCCATCAGGCACTCCGGCTTCCTTAAATACTTCCATGATCACCTGGGCAGAGAATACCTGGCTGTCACTAGGCTTCCAGATAGCCACATTTCCCATAAGGGCGGCACTGGAAGGAAGATTTCCGGCGATAGCCGTAAAGTTGAAAGGAGTCACGGCGTATACGAAACCTTCGAGTGGACGGTATTCCACACGGTTCCAGGAACCTTCAGCCGACTCGGGTTGTTCGTTGTAAATCTGCGACATGTATTCCACATTGAAACGAAGGAAATCGCAAAGTTCACAGGCAGAATCGATTTCGGCCTGATAGATATTTTTTGACTGGCCAATCATGGTAGCAGCGTTGATCTTTGCGCGGTAAGGTCCGGCGATAAGATCGGCGGCTTTAAGGAAAACGGCTGCACGCTGTTCCCATTCAAGTTTAGCCCATTTTTCGCGTGCTTTCAAGGCAGTATCAATGGCTTTTTGCACATTTTCTTTGCTCGCTTTGTGATACACGCCAAGCTTGTGCTGGTGATCGTGCGGAGGGTGCATGGTAGCAGTATCTCCGGTCTTTACTTCTTCAGAACCTATATACAAAGGCACCTCAATTTCCTTGTTATAGAGTTCTTTGTAGGCTTTTAGTACTTCCTCTCTTTCCGGAGAGCCCGGAGCATAGGTTTTAACCGGTTCGTTAACCGCGATAGGGACCTGAAAAAATCCTTTTCCCATAATAATATTTCTTTTAAATTTTGATTTGAGTTTTCTTAAAAATTCTTGAAGCTAAAGGTAAAAAAATTAAGTGATTTCACTTAACCGGGGCCTGGTATTCACGAAAGCTTAACTTTTTGCGTAAATTGAAGAAAAACCTCAATAAAGATCATGTGTACCATCACACTTTTTCCTCTCTCCGGAAATAAAAAAGGCTTTGTTCTTACCTCCAATCGGGATGAAGTTTCGGGCAGGCAAACGCTTCCGCCTGATTTTAGGGAAAACAATGGGAGAAAAATGCTTTTTCCGAAAGACAGTGTTGCCGGCGGAACCTGGATTGGGGTGAGTGACCGGCTGCGGTTGGTTTGCCTTATGAATGGCGGATTTGAAAAGCATCAGCGGGCAAACTCCTATAGAAAGAGCCGCGGAATTGTAGTAAAGGATTTGCTTGCTGCTGAAACGAGTGGCGAATTTCTCCAATCTTACGAATTCTACGGAATTGAACCTTTTACGATTGTTCTGGTGGACTGGAAAGAGCAGCTACGTTTTATGCAGGTCGTGTGGGACGGGCAACAGCTACATTCTAAACAACTTCCGCTGAAGCTACACATCTGGTCTTCCGCGCCTCTTTATTCTCCGGAAATGAGAGAAATTCGTCACCAATGGTTGCAAGATTGGACAAAAAAGGAAGGCCTTTCCGCAGAAAGCATGCTGAGGTTTCATCATAAGGCGGGAGTTGGAGACCAAGAGCTCGACCTTATTATCGACAGGGGATTTCTGAAGACCCAGAGCATCAGTCAGGTCATTTTTGATGGAACACAAATAGATTTCCGGTACGAGGACCTGAACAGCAAAAAGATCTACAGCCAGAACTGGAGCTTTTCAGAAGAAAAAAGGATCAGTTGAGTGCAAAAGGAGCGCTGAGCTTAAAAGATGGAATTTTAACCCTGAACTTTCGGGTAGAAGTGAAATTCACCATATTATAATGACCGCTCATGGAGCCGAAAGGAGAGGTGAGAAGACAGCCGCTCTGGTAGGAATGCGATTCTCCCGGCTTAAGAACCGGTTTTTTACCAATAACGCCTTCTCCCTGTACAATTTCGGTGTGGTTAAGCGCATCTTTTATTTTCCAGAACCTGGAAGTGAGTTGAACCGAATCATTGCTTTGATTTTCGATCGTGACACGATAACCGAAGGCAAAATGGATCTTGTAGTTCTTGTAGAACGTGCCTTCGAAGTGGGTTTCCACCGAAATTTTTATGCCTCTTGTTACCTGTTGTGTCATCTTAGAAAATTGCAAACGAAGCAAAGATTGAAACTACCGCCGCAACAATAGCTAAAATAAAAAATATTAGGTTCATAAGCAGGAATTTTACAATCGTTTTAACACGACCCTGGCCATAAAAATTCCGCATGGCTTTATATAGATAAAAGAGGAAAATAAAGATAGCCGTTCCAAATGCGTAATTTGCACCGGTAATATAATCAATGAGATAAGCTATTCCGAAGAGAACAAAGAAAACCGTCTGCACGTGAAAGGTGAAGATGAGGTGTTCCATATAATTGAACGGTCTCCTAATATATAGCAGCCAGATGAAAACCGCGAAAAACGGCAGATAAAAGAAGATGATGAATGGTAGCTTTCCTATAAAGTAATTAATAAAGATGTCTGGTTTGGCCTTTATCGTATTCCAGTCCATCGCCTTCCGATAGATCCAGGTGTTCATCCGGGTTTGGGAATAGTTGAGGCTGTCAAGAGCTGCTTCAGGATGGTTTACTGATGTTTCTTTGTAATATCTCGTGAAGATATCGAACTTTTGGAATTCTCCCTGGAAGAAATTCATGGTGTCGAGGCTTTTTTCCTTTACATAAACATCTTTGTAAGAAGTTTTTTTAGCTTCAGCCTGATGGGCAATCAGGCTGTCCAGCCGGATTTTTTTCTGATCCTCATTCAAGCCCTGTTTATTCAGTACCTCTTCGATTTTATGAATACTGTCTGGACTTATACGTGCAAGATTATCTGCGTCGTCAAAATTAGTATCTCCAAAGTTCATGGAGGCAGTGAAACTATAGATCAGGAAGAAGAGAATTGAGGCGCTAAGATAAAACCGGAAAGGATTGGCATAACGTGTTCTTTTTCCTTGAATATAATCTTTGGAAATTTTACCCGGTTTAAAGAGGAGGGCGCTGAGCGTGCGATGCAGCCTTGAGTCATAAGCGAAAAAGCCCGAGAAGAATTCCTCGAAAAAATCTTCTAGAGACAGTTTTTTGGTGCTGTTCATCTGTCCGCAGCGGGGGCAATAGCGATCACTGATCTCGAGAGGATAATCGCAGTTAAGGCAGTGGTCACCGCGATACTTCATTAAGGAACGCTTTATCTTCATTTTTTAGTTATGGTTAGTTGGTGATATTTGTAGAACTTGCAGTTCCCAGGCCGATGATACGGTCGTATCTTCCGCCGGGTTCATGGTAATAGACCAGCACCTGGTAATCGTTTTCGGTCTCGTCATAATTTCCGCTGATAAAACCTTCGTCCAAGGAACCGTCTGGTTTTACAAGTACATATTTATAATTGTAATAGCCCTGTTTGAACAGCCGCGCAAATTCATAATAACCTGCTTCTTTATTGTAGGTGAGCTTCGTACTTTCATCAATAACGAAATTGTTGAATCCGCCGTAAAGATGAAGTTCTCCGCCTTCCAGAGATTCGTACGTAAGCAGCTTGAAATGGATCCAGACATAACCGGCCTCAATATCGGGATGTTGCGCAGGGATGCTTCGAACCACGTAACTGCCGTTGATGTCGGGATTGTAAGTGTAGGGAGTGCCGGCACGAGTGGGATCTGGGAATAAGAAATGGTGGTAAAGTTCATCTACCTCAATGTGGCTGATGTCCATCGTGGTGGCCCGAAGGTCTTTATTGTCAAATTGCAGGTATTCATTGCCTCCCCAAAAAGAAGTTTCCTGGTCATATTTATAGATCAGTTCATTTCCAATGGTGTACTGCGGAACCACACCTTTGATGGCCGTTTTTAAATTGTTGTTCTGAAGGATAAGAACTTTTACATTTTCCGAAGGATTCTTCAGCAGAAGATCGGGTGAATTTATGCTGAAATTCACCACCTGTCGTGTGTCGATGTACTGAAGATTTCTGGACCTCTTTATAGCTACAGCCACCTTAGTAAGAGGTTCGTATATCATGAATTTACGGGAAAAGACAAGTTCGTGATTTTCATTGAATATCTTCAGTATATAATTGCCGGTCACCTTGAGACTTCTGGTGTCCTCGTTCGGGATCTGAAGCTCATAATGAGTATAAGGCTGGAGGGTGTTGTAGGAATTTCGGTAGTTGTTGATTCTCACGTCGTCAAAGCCTGTAAGATATTCCGACTTAACGAGCTGCGACGGAGTCCAGTCGTAGTTGAAGTGCTCGATGGTGTAGTAGTAGTTGGCTTCATCTCCAATAATGTCATCAAAGCTCAGGGAGATCCTTTCGCCAAGCCTTAGTAAGGGATTTCCTTTTTGAAGTTCTGCATCTCCATGAAAGCTAATGGTCCTTATGTAATTGGGAGGAAGGACTTCGGTGGCGGCGGTCTGTGCGCGGCAAAGGCTAAATGCCTGCAGGAAAAGAAATAGAGAGAAAAGAAGCTTCATTGGCAGAGTTATTCAAACAAATGTAATCACAAATCTAATATATGTTTTTTTAACATTTTATTTTAACATTGGGATGTGGAAAAAACTGGCATTTCTTGGGATTGGTGAGGTTAAAATTTTTAAATTTGCACGACTTTAAAATAAACATTTTAACATACACTCCATCCTATGTCAAAAGACATTCGAATTAAAAGAGGATTATCTCTACGATTAGAAGGGGAGGCGGAAAAGGAGATCCTGGATGCTCCAAGATCGAAAACCTACGCGATTAAACCACCTGATTTCCATTCGGTTGTACCAAAAATGGTTGTAAAAGAAGGAGCTAAACTTCTTGCAGGTGATGAAATTTTCTTTTCTAAATACACTGACCAAATACGTTTTACCAGCCCCGTTAGCGGAACTCTAAAAGAGATCAAGCGCGGTGCGAAACGTAGAATTATGGAGGTGGTAATTGAGGCCGACCCGCAGGACAGTTACAAAGACTTCGGGAAAATGGACGCTTCTTCAGCCGATCCGGAAGCTGTGAAAAACAGAATCCTGGAAAGTGGTTGTGCCGCTTTTCTTAAACAAAGACCGTACGATATTATTGCCGATCCAAAAGATACCCCTAAGGCTATCTTTATTTCTGCAGTCAATACGGCTCCACTCGCCGAAGATGTGGCTTTTTTACTGAAGGATAAACTGGAGGCATTCCAGGAAGGGATTAACGCCCTGAAGAAATTGACTCCGGGAAAAGTTCATCTTTCGGTAGACGCAAGCGCTTCCGAAGCTTTCGGTAAAGTAAAAGGAGTGGAGGTTCATCATGTGTATGGGCCGCATCCCGCCGGAAATGTTGGGGTGCAGATCCATAAGATCGATCCTATTAATATAGGAGAGAGGGTGTGGACGATAAATCCTGAAGATGTGGCGATAATCGGTAACCTTTTCCTCAACGGAAAATATGATGCTGAAAGAACTATTGCTGTAACAGGGAGTGAAGCCAAGAACAGGAAGTACTTTAGAACAAAAATAGGGGTGAACGTTGCTGATCTTATCGGCGAGGCTCCTGAAGATGTACGTATCATCTCGGGTGATGTCCTAACCGGGGAGCAGTTGTCCAACCATCAGTATGTTGGCTTTTTTGCTCACAGCGTTACACTTATTCCTGAAGGAAATAAATACAGGATGTTAGGATGGCTTCCTTTTACCTATAACAGTATTCACTCAAACTCCAGAACTTCTTTATCCTGGATGTTTCCGAATAAAAAATTCAAGCCAACGACCAACCTGAACGGTGAAAAACGTGCTTTGGTGGTGACTGGTGAGATGGAAGAGGTTTTGCCCATGGATATTTATCCTATGCAGCTTATCAAAGCCTGTATGGCCGGAGATATTGAAAAAATGGAGAATCTTGGTATTTATGAAGTGGCGCCTGAAGATTTTGCGCTTGTCGAGTATGTGAATACTTCCAAGATCGCTATTCAGGAGGTTATTCGTCTTGGGCTGGATTTAATGATTACTGAAGTAGGTTAAAAAGTAGTGTAACTATGGAATGGATTAGACAGAAATTAGATAAAATAAAAGAACCTTTTGGGCCGGGGAAAAAGTATGAGAAGTTTGCGCCTGCATATAATGCACTCGACACTTTTCTATTTACCCCGAATCACGTTACTAAAAAGGGAGCTCATATTCGTGATGCAGTTGACCTGAAAAGGGTGATGATCACTGTGGTGCTTGCTCTTATCCCTGCGCTTATCTTCGGAATGTGGAATGCAGGTTATCAGCATTATTCTCAGTTGCCGGGAGATTATACCTTCTGGGATTGTTTGGGATTGGGTGCGTGGCGTATTCTTCCGATGGTCGTCGTTTCTTATGTAGTGGGACTGGGAATTGAATTTGCCTTTGCGATCTTCCGGGGTCACGAGGTGAACGAGGGTTACCTTGTTACGGGACTGCTTATCCCTATGATTATGCCTGTTGGTATTCCACTTTGGATGGTTGGAGTATCCGTAGTATTTGCGGTAGTGATCGGAAAAGAAGCTTTCGGTGGTACGGGAATGAATATTTTGAATCCCGCTTTGGCGGCAAGGGCGTTTGCCTTTTTTGCTTATCCTACGTTTATGTCTGGTAACCAGGTTTGGGTTGCAGGTGCAGGACAGGCCGATGCTATTTCGGGAGAAACAATTCTTGGAAGCCTTGCTCAGGGGAGTCATGTTTCTTATACTACTATGGATATGTTCTCGGGAGTTATTCCGGGCTCTATCGCTGAGACTTCAACTATCTGTATTCTTGCTGGGGCACTCTTTTTGGTGTTGACTAAAGTTGGAAGCTGGAGAATTATGTTAAGTGCCTTCATTGGCGCATCTGCAATGGCATTGATCTTTAACTTTCTTCCTTCAATGGGAGTTGCTGGAAATGCACTTACAAACTTCCCCTGGTACAATCACCTGATTGTTGGAGGACTGGCTTTTGGTATCGTGTTCATGGCAACCGATCCGGTTTCGGCAGCACAAACACTAAAAGGAAAATGGATCTACGGATTTTTAGTTGGATTCTTCTCGATCATGATCAGGGTGTTCAACCCGGCGTATCCTGAAGGAGTGATGATGGCCATTCTTCTGATGAACGTATTTGCGCCGACCATAGACCATTACGTGATCCAGGCGAATGTTAAGCGAAGAAAGAAAAGAATTAAAACCACCGCTGCTCAGGTGGAAACAGCAGTATAGTTATGGAAGAGAAAACAGTAAATAAAACGAACACTAACGGTTATACCTTTATGTTTGCCATCATTATGGTGGTGGTGGTAGCGGCCTTGTTGTCTTTTGCTGCAACATCTTTGCAACCGGTACAAAACGAGAATGTTCGTGAAGAAAAAATGCAGAACATACTTGCTACGGTAGGTGTGGATTCTGTAGAAGTGAATGGAGACAGAGTGCCGCTAACAAGGGACCTTGCTCAGCAATTCTATGAAAAGTACATTACAGAGGCAGTGGCATTGAAAGAAGATGGGACTGTAGATAAATCTGTAGATGCCTTTAAAATAGATTTAGCCAAGGAGTTGAAAAAGCCGGTAGATAAACAGGTTTATCCTTTGTATATCGCCAATATCGACGGAAGCAAATATTATATAGTTCCGCTTCGCGGAAAAGGACTTTGGGATGCTATCTGGGGATATATCTCTCTGAAAGATGACGTGAATACTGTAAAAGGTGCCGTTTTTGATCACAAAGGAGAAACTCCCGGACTGGGAGCTGAAATTACCAAAGACTGGTTCCAGCATCGGTTTGCCAATGAAAAAGTTTTCGATGCTAATGGAAACCTCGTAGGAGTCTCTGTTGTAAAAGGGAGCCTTGGTAACAGTAATAAGGATGACAACCGTGTAGATGCTATTTCTGGTGCAACGCTTACCGGAAGGGGAGTATCTAATATGATTTCTGAAAGACTGAAGCATTACCTTCCGTATTTCAGAGAACAAAAAGGATTTAAAGTCGCAATTCAGTAGTTATGAATAAAGATGAAAAAATGACTTCCGAAGAAAAGGAAGCGAAAAAGAAGGAAATGATCATGTTCTTGTCCAGTTCGGAGGAGAAGGAATCATTTCTGTCTAAGAAGAACCGAAAATTACTTTCAGATCCGCTTAACGATAATAACCCTATCACCGTACAGGTTTTGGGTATTTGTTCGGCACTTGCGGTGACTGTACAGTTGAGACCGGCTATCGTGATGTCAATCGCGGTGATGGTGGTAGTGGCATTTTCGAACGTAATTATCTCGTTGATGCGTAACCTTATTCCTAACCGTATTAGGATTATCGTGCAACTTGTGGTTGTTGCTGCTCTTGTGATTTTGGTAGACCAGGTTCTTAAAGCGTATGCTTACGATGTGAGTAAACAACTTTCGGTTTTTGTAGGGTTAATTATAACCAACTGTATCGTGATGGGACGTCTGGAGGCTTTTGCCCTTGGTAACGGTCCATATAAATCTTTTCTCGACGGAATTGGTAACGGGGCAGGTTACGGACTTCTGCTTATAACCGTCGCATTTTTTCGTGAACTTTTAGGTTCAGGAAAGCTTTTCGGATATGAGGTACTTGGCCACAGAGCTGCCACTGTAGCAGACTCTACAGGTTTGTACGCTCTTGGATACGAAAACAATGGTTTGATGCTTTTGGCGCCAATGGCTCTTATTATCGTAGGAATCGTGATTTGGGTACAGCGTTCCAAAAACCGCAAACTGATTGAAGAAAGTTAGAAACAACAGCTAAAAAAGAAGAAAATGGATTTAGTAAACTTATTTGTAAGGAGCGTTTTCATAGAGAATATGATTTTTGCTTACTTCCTGGGAATGTGTTCTTACCTGGCAGTATCAAAAACAGTGAAGACAGCTGTTGGTTTAGGTGCAGCGGTAATCTTTGTATTGGCTATCACCGTGCCTATTAACTATTTGTTGGATACCTATTTACTTAGGCCCGGAGCTTTACAATGGATAAGCCCCGAATATGCCGATTTAGACCTTAGTTTCCTTAGTTTCATCATGTTTATAGCGGTGATCGCTTCTATGGTGCAACTGGTAGAAATGGTGGTTGAGAAATTCGCACCGGCACTTTATGGTGCTCTTGGGATCTTCCTTCCGTTGATCGCGGTAAACTGTGCGATACTTGGTGGGTCCCTGTTTATGCAACAAAAGGATTTCTCCGGAATCAGCGAAGCTGTGACCTATGGTTTAGGTAGTGGTGTGGGCTGGTTTCTTGCTATCCTGGCTATAGCTGCGATCAGGGAGAAAATAACCTATTCAAACGTACCGGCTCCCCTGAAAGGTTTGGGAATAACCTTCATTATCACCGGCCTTATGGCAATCGGTTTTATGAGCTTCATGGGTATTAAATTATAATAGAAAAACAACGACAATGACAGTTATAATAGCGAGTGTAATTGTATTCCTGGCACTGATCTTACTTCTGGTAGCGATCCTTTTGGGTGCTAAGGCAAAATTGGTTCCTTCAGGTCCCGTAAAGATAAATGTGAACGGAGAAAGAGACCTTGAAGTAGGTTCCGGGGGAACGCTTTTAACTACCTTGGGTGAACAAAAACTGTTTTTGCCTTCAGCCTGTGGTGGAGGTGGAACCTGCCTGCAGTGTAAATGTATCGTAAAAGAAGGTGGTGGTTCTATACTTCCTACGGAAGAGCCTAACTTTACCCGTAAAGAAATTGCTGACGGCTGGCGCCTTGGTTGCCAGGTGAAGGTAAGACAGGACATGAAAATCACCATTCCTGAAGAGGTATTCGGAATTAAAAAATGGGAAGCTACAGTAGTGCGTAATTACAACGTGGCATCTTTCATTAAAGAGTTTGTTGTGGAGATTCCCGAGGTGATGGATTACAAAGCTGGCGGATACATCCAGATTGAAATTCCCAAATGTGAAGTAAAATTCACCGATATCGACATTACCGCTCACCCTGAAGAACATCCTGGTGATCCTCAGAAATTCAAGGATGAATGGGATAAATTCAACCTGTGGCCTTTGGTTATGAAGAATGCGGAAACCGTTGAGCGTGCTTATTCCATGGCTTCTTATCCTGCCGAGGGAAGAGAGATCATGCTGAATGTGAGGGTGGCTACCCCGCCATGGGATCGTTCTAAGAACGCCTGGATGGATGTGAACCCTGGTATTGCATCTTCTTACATCTTCTCTCGTAAAAAAGGAGATAAAGTGACTATTTCAGGACCTTATGGTGAGTTCTTTATCAATAATAGTGATGCAGAAATGCTTTATGTAGGAGGTGGTGCCGGAATGGCTCCTATGCGTTCCCACCTTTATCACCTTTTCAGAACATTGCAAACTGGTAGAAAAGTTACCTACTGGTATGGAGGACGTTCTAAAAGAGAACTTTTCTATGTAGATCACTTCAGGGCTCTTGAAAAAGATTTCCCTAACTTCAAATTCTATCTTGCGCTTTCTGAACCACAGGAAGAAGATAACTGGAAAGTGAAGAAGAGCCTCGAAGATGACGGCGATGGTTTTGTAGGATTTATCCACCAGGTGGTGATCGACAATTACCTGAGCCAACACGAAGAACCAGAAGAAATTGAAGTGTATTTCTGTGGACCACCGTTGATGAACAAAGCCGTTCAGAAGATGGCCGAAGACTTCGGTGTACCACCGGAAAATATCAGATTTGATGACTTTGGAGGATAATTAAAAAACTCCCATTGACATAAAAGAAAAGCAGCTGATTCCATCTGATTAGCTGCTTTTTTTGTTGTAGGGTTTTTCGTACATTCCGTAAGAAGTCCTTTACAACTTTATTTCTGCACACTGCCCTGGTCTGGCTCTAAAATGTTGTCTGAGCCAATATTATTAACAAAATTTTTATACTGGTTTTCCCCCATTATTCGATTGGTTGGGGTTCCATCTCTTTAATTGAAGAAGCTTTTTGGTTAGCTTAATATGAGTATTAACCAAGAAAACTTATTCATTATGGGGCGAATTTTACTTTTATCGATGTTTCTTTTTGTATGGTCGTTGCAGGGCCAGAATCCTTGCCCAACCATAGAAGATTCAAATCAGAGTTTCTGTGAATCAGAGGGAACAGGAAATAACTTCCACAAACCACGAATTTCAGATCTTGTAGCGACAGATAATGGTGGTGGGGTGGTCTGGTATGCTTCTGCTACTTCTACCGAAGCTCTGAGCGGTGATAATCTTTTAGAGGATGGCGCAATGTATTATGCTGATAATTCCGAAGGAAGCTGTACTTCCCGGGCCAGCTGTCAGGTAACCTTCTCTGATTCTCCAAATGCAGGGAAAACGACCTTTGTGACTTTCTGTTCTAACGATGAACCGATTGATCTTGTGACGGTGTACGAACCTTCCATTCTTGGTCCTGCGG
>JBAWAB010000269.1:0-1578 GCA_049589035.1 Salegentibacter sp. | reverse complement strand
GACTGGCAAGATTCAGAAAAAGTTCATCCTCCTGAAGTTCATCATTGAGAGAATCGGTAACTTTTTTCTGCCAGACCTCATAAAGATTCTTCTTTCTTTCTATTCCCATGGAAGTCCCCATTTCCAGGCGGTACGGTTGAATAAGATCCAGTGGTCGCAAAATTCCGTAGAGACCTGAAAGAATGCGCAAGGTATCCTGAAGCGTGTCCAGCTTTTCCGTGGGAATGGTGTAGGCATCGAGGCCTGTATATACATCGCCGTTGAAGGCGTAAATGGCCGGGCGGGAATTTTTCTTATTGTGTTCCTCCTGAAATTCCTGGTTTCGGGTATAGTTCAGATCAGCAAGTTTATCACTGATGCCCATGAGCTCAGAGATCTCGGCTTTGGTCATCCTGGCCAGCTTTCTGTTCAGTTTAGCCGTGGTTTCCAGAAAAGAAGGCTGTGTGCCGCGGGTAGTTGGAAGTTTAGAATCATAGTCCAGGCTCTTGGCCGGAGAGATAACGATCTTCATGGGTGTTGGAGTTTGACTTCAAAGATAAGATTTCAGGCTAAAAATCTGCAAGACCCCCGCATTACTTATTTATCAGCAGATAAAGTACATTTATATCAAGGTTGGAGGTTAAATTTGGTAAGTGCGAAAACCTCTACGCCATTTTTTCGGAATTGATTCGGAAAGTAATGACATAGCCTTTGAAGATCAAATCCCGGATTTGCACATCCTCAAAATAAACTGATTTTCTCTAAGAGTCTGGTCGGGCAGGAATTTCCCTGATCCTGGCAAGCAGATCATTTTTGAATTTCCTTGCTGCCTTAGGTTTGTCTTTTGAAATATAACGGATTTGCCTCTGAAGTTTATCCCGAAATCCCGCGGATAAACGAATTTTCATATTCTGAAATTATCTTCTCCAGGTCTTCATCAAAATCATCTAAAGATTTCATTTCTGAAGTTCCCGCATCTATGGCCGATAATTCCGAATGAAGATCTCTTCTGCTATTATCAAAACCGTCAGAGACGATTTCCAGTTTTTCGCTGCCAAAATCCTTCAGGAAAGCTATCAATTCCTCATAGGCAGCCTTGCCCTTTATTTCAAGAAGAAGTTTTCCCATACCAGTTCCTTTCTATAAATATACCCATTTTTCAGAAGAAAAACTTTTCTAAAGCATTTCCTTCTGATTCTTTGCATAATTCCGCCACTTCTCGATACAGCCTTCCATATCCTCCGGGATTTCGCTGTTAAAGCTCATCCATTTTCCGGTTTTGGGATGTTCAAATCCCAGAGTTTTGGCGTGCAAAGCCTGTCGTGGCAAGATCTTAAAACAGTTCTCTACGAACTGCCGGTATTTGGAAAAAGTAGTGCCCTTCAGGATCTTCTCTCCGCCATAACGCTCATCGTTGAAAAGCGTGTGACCAATGTGCTTCATATGCACCCGTATCTGGTGGGTTCTTCCGGTTTCCAGTTTGCAGGAAACCAGGGTCACGTAGCCGAAGCGCTCCAATACTTTATAATGAGTAACGGCAGGCTTTCCTTTTTCGGCATCTTCTCCTTCATATACGGTATTCTGAAGGCGATTCTTCGG
>JBAWAB010000268.1:0-28127 GCA_049589035.1 Salegentibacter sp. | reverse complement strand
CCGCATCGTCGATCAACACGAATGCTTTAACAGTAGCGATAGGAGCGGGCAATGATGGCTTCCGGGGTATCCAGGGCGCTATGGATGATGTACGGATCTACAATACTGCATTAAGTGCTTCTGAAATAGGAGATTTAATGGTGGCCGGAGCCTCTGTGAAAGTAGCATCCACTCCCACCAAATCGCAGGTGTCGGAAGAACAGGTCCAGGCAGAAAGCTTATTTACGACTGATCTAACGAAAGACTTTGAAGAGGAATTTTATGCTTATCCAAACCCATTCAGAACAGTAACATCGATAAAATTCTCATTCGCCAAGGATACTGAATATTCTCTTGTTCTCTATGATGATAAAGGAACAAAAATACGCGATGTGAAGCAGGGCAAGGCAGTAGGAGAAGAAATGAATGTATTTGAACTGGATGGAAACTGGCTACCCAGTGGTATCTATCTGCTAAGAATGCACGCAAGTACCGGAGAGAACAAAACCATCAGGCTGGTTCTAAAATAGAAGAACAGATTTTTGGCCTGGATAATATACATAGAGCATGCAATCAAACAATAAAACTATACCTGAGATGAAGAAACAAACACCTACCAGGAAGACCCCAATTAGCAGTGTAAAATCGGCAACACGGGCCATTATTGGAATAATGCCAGAAGGGGTACAGCAGAGGATACTGTCCAATCAATTTCTGAGATCCTTTTACAAAAAATCGGCACAAAACTACAGGAACCTTAAGGGGTATATCAAGCCTTACAAGTCTGCCAGGGTTTATGTAAAAAAAGGGATTGACCGCATGGAGTTCTTTTCGATTTTGCATGAGCGGAAGATCGAGTATGTACTTCTCAGGTGGTGGAAAGATCTACCCGTCATTCCTGAAGGGGAAGATATGGATATCCTCATAAGGGATGAACACCGCGATCTTATTGAAGATCTTCTTACCTACACCGATAATGGTACAGGGCTAAAATGTGATATCTACACCGTTACTGGGTGTAAATATGGTAGTCATAAGGGTATACCTTATTTCCAGTCCAATTTGGCACACGAACTCCTCGGTACAAGAACTAAATACCGCGGTGCCTTTGTTCCGTCTCCTAAGCTTTATTTTGCTTCCCTTGCCTACCATGCCCTTTTTCATAAAGGAGATACCTCGGGCTTGGCGGGTTTTAACAAGAAAGCCGTCAATATGGAACATGATTACTCTAAGGTTCTCGCAGAGCAGATGCTGGTATTGAATCTGAAATTCAAGCTGGATGCGCAGTCTGTCTATAATTGGTTAAGTGATCAAAACTTTGCCCCGGCCGAGGATACGCTTTCGAAACTTGCAGAGATCAGGCCCGAACTGTCTTTTCTTCAGGAGAAATTGCACTGTGATATTCGGGGAGGGGAATTGATGGTATACGTGATACGGGAACGGCTTGTAAAGGACGGAATTCTACAGAATTTCACCTCTTTCTTAGAAAAAGAATTTCAGTTCGACATCATTGATGTGCGAATGTTGAGCGAGGTTGAGAAAGAACGCTGCAGGCGACAAATTCGTGGAGGCAAATGGGACAAAGGTCCTTTCCGCTACTCCGGAGGAAATCCCGAGGCTTTTGTTATCGCTTACGATTACCATCCTTTTCCCTTAAGTGATGAGGAAATGAAAAAGCAGAGTCGAATGACCAATGCCAATAATCTGCATGCAAAATATGCCTTCCGGGATCTGATCAGTAAGAAGTTGGTGTCCAGGAAATCCCACTATAATGGTGTCCATTCAGCCGATAATGAACATGATGCCTGGTCTTACATATCTCTGTTGGATGACAGTTATCATGAGGATATCTTTTCAGAAGTAGAGAAGAGAAGGGAACTATATGGCACTTCCTGGAGCGTTAAAAAAATGCTTTCCAGAACAAATGTTTCGAAAACTGAATTAATAAAACATGAAGAAGGCCTGGCCGTAAAGAAAACTTTTCGTCTTGGGAAAGAACGATTTTTCAAGAGAGAACGTCTTGCTTTTAAAAAACTTTCAAAAGAGCTGGATTTTATTCCGCCACTTCTGGAAGAAGGAGAGGCTTATCTAATAATTCCTTATTTGGAAAATATTCTTGATGATCTGCAGGAGTCTGATAGATCACGGGTTTTGAAATCAAAAACCCACGAGATCGTGGAGGTGATCCACAGCATGTATACCCGCGGGCTATTCTACCTGGGCTTTACTCCTGAAAATATTATTGTTACCCCTGACTACAGGCTTTATTGCACCGGGTTCTCTTATTTGCAGCGATATTACAATTTTCCATCAAATATTGATCGCTCGTATGAAGTAGCGGGGGTGCCGAAGGATTTTAACGGCGATGCTTCGCCTGATTTACAAGGTACGGGAGCTTTTGAAAAGGTTTGGGCGCCATATATAGGTCCCTGGTCTGAGGCTCTTAAATGTGTTCACGAATCAATACAATTCAAAAATCAATCATTATGAAAATAGTCGAATTATGTGGTTCCCCCGGCGTAGGCAAGTCTACTATTTTTGGACAAATCGAAAGAAGAGAAAGGCAGGAGTTTTCTTGGACCACGGCGTCCAACAAACTGCCAATGGGAAATGAAAGCCGGCTTGAATTCTTGCGTAAAGTTCTGAATGAAATTCTGAATGGTAAAAAACCTGTAAATCCGAGGTCTCAGAAAATGGAGAGCTGGTTTGAGTACGCCCGCCGAATTTATCGGGGAATAAAACTGGGTAGAAATTTTGTAGATCTTTATATCCTGAAGGAAGCGGGAGATCGCTTTGTTGCTCAATATCCACAATACGTCGATGCCTGTTGGGAAAACCTATTTTATCGGCAGGCGCGAAGTTCCAACGGCTTAGATCTTAGGTTTGAAAAAGCGGAATTCATCTACCTCATTATAAAGAAGTTCCAGGTTTTGAAGGAAAAAAAGAGCAATAAAACCGTAATTATAGATGAGGGACTCATCAATATGATAGATCGGGCACTCTATAAGAGCAAAAATCCCCTGGAGGAAAAAGAGGAAATTGAGGAAGTACTGGAGACTATGCCCTGGCCTGATGCTTTGGTCTATTTGGATTCAGATCTTGAAGAAAATGCCAGAAGGATCATCGAAAGAAAGGATATAAGAGATATGCACAAGGGGCTGAGTCTCGACGAGTTGATGGACTTTACCCGCGCCGGAAGGGAAAGAATTTTAATAGCTATCAGGTATCTGGAAGAGAAAGGTATTCCCGTTCTCTACCTGGACACTTTGCGTCCCGTTTCTGAAAATGCAGACAAGATCATAGAATTTGCCGCTGATTTGAAGTCGGCAGAATTTTCGGTTCCATCTAAAGAACCACTTAGTGTATAACCACTCTAAAAAAACAAAGATGAAAAATCCTGAAGTTTCTGTCATTATCCCTACCTATAAAGACTGGCCCCGCCTGGCACTGTGTCTAAGGGCGCTGGAGGAGCAAAGTTATGACCGGGATAAGTTTGAGATCATTGTAGTAAATAATATGCCCGGTGACGAGGTGCCGTTGCAGCTAGAAATACCGGAAAACTGCAGGATTATTGAGGAACAAAAACCGGGTTCTTATGCAGCAAGAAACTCGGCATTGAAGATCTGCCAGGGGCGGATCGTGGGATTCACCGATTCAGATTGTATTCCTGATAAAGACTGGATAAAAAATGCTGTAGACTTTCTGACCGAAAATCCGGAAATAGAAAGAGTAGGAGGAGCCGTAGAGGTCTTTTCACAGCGGGCCAAAGCTTCAAAAGTCGAGCTGTATGATGAGATTTTCGCTTTTCCGCAAGAGGCTTATGTAAAATCGGGGAATGCTGTAACGGCCAATATGTTTACTTACAAAGAAGTATTTGATAAAATTGGTCTTTTTGATCAATCTTTGATGTCCGGTGGTGATTATCAATGGGGGAAATTAGCGCAAAAAAGAGGGTATCTTATCGGCTATGCTGCTGCTGCAATTGTTAAACATCCTGCAAGGCCTACTGTAAAAGAATTGTTAACGAAAGCAAAACGCGTAGGAAAAGGACAGGCAGGATTCCACTCCTCCAGAAGTCAGGGTTTCTTAAGTACTCTGTTGAGAGTTCTTAAGATCTTAAAACCCAGGCTATGGGAGGCCCGGATGATTTTTCATCGCGGGCGGCACCTCAGCCTTGAACGAAAGATATACCTTGTACTGCTAAGACATTATGTGGTGGCGACCGGAGATTTTTACCGGCTTCTGTACGAAAGGAAACGTTCTTCGAGTAAAATACAGGTCCTTCCGTAATAGCAAAATTTTTCTTAAAAAAATTAATATTGTTAGATCTTTTTTCTTAAATTTATGGAAATGCTTTTGATTCGATTGATTGTAAGAGCATGACCATTTCCTCCCCAGATTACCATAGTTAGAATGATCTTTATGTTGACCCTTTAGATTCGAAAGAGGCCTAAAGGCAGGTTTGCTTTTAAACCGAATTAAAACATTTGCGTATGAAGATTGCACTATGTTCCAAAGGGAATTTTTCCCTTGAAAAAGGTTTTACGAAAAATCGTATAGAGTTGGCTGAAAGTCTGGAAAAGCTAGGTTGGGAAACTGTACTGGTGGATAAGCAGAAACTGGGAATCCCATCAGAAGAAAGATACCAGCCGCAGCGCCATAGCCTCGCTCTTAAAGAATATCTTCTGAAAAACCAGAATGAATTTGATGTGGTATTATATGAATATGACACGCTTCCTTTCGATAGAAATATTTTCAGTGAAAACACGCTCTTTGTGGCGAGACCGGCCATTCTGGCTTACCATTTTCCGAGGATAAAATTCAGGTATAATCTCAAAACCCGGCTTTCTCTCTTTTACAGGAAGTTTTCAAAATATCTGAAAGGTAAGAGTAACCCACAGCCTTACCTGGAACGAGTTCAATATTGCCTGAGCCAGTCTGATCTTATCCAGGTTCAGAATAAAAAAGACAGGGATTTGCTGGTGCAAAAAGGTTTTTCTTCAGAAAAGATTATCATAGTACCCAATGGGGTAACTCCTGAAAGAATATCAGATTTCGGCGATTATCATCATTCCTGCCAGGAACCTTTTAAGGTGGCCTTTGTAGGTAGTTTCGACTTCAGAAAAGGAGCGATGGATTTTCCGCATATCCTAAAAGAACTGAAAAGGCAGTTCCCGTCGATTAAATTTAAACTACTGGGAACCAGGGGGATGTTTCAAACCAGAGAACAGGTCTTGAAATTCTTTCCGGCAAAAGACTGGGAAAGTATTGAAGTAAAGCCCAATTTCAAGGCAGAAGAATTACCCGGATTACTGGAGGATTGTCATGTAGGCATTTTTCCTTCTTACCTGGAAAGTTTTGGCTTTGGAGCCCTGGAGATGATGTGCGCCGGCCTTCCTGTGGTGGCTTATAATTCACCAGGCCCTTCAGATTTTGTGCTTCCGGAATTGTTGGTGCCCCGGGGGAAGTACATCCCAATGGCAGAAAAAGTAATTGCACTTCTGGAGGATGAAAAGATGCTTCGACAATTTTCGGAGCGGGCGCGGCAGACCGTTCTTGACAATTACCGATGGGACGAGATTGCAAAAAAAGTTGATAACCATTACAGAACTCATTTGAGTCGGCTTCAAAAAATGGCTGTCGCCGGTTAGCAGAAGAAAACCTCTGATGCAAAATTCTATATTCTAAAAGCATTTTATATGAATCCGTTAGTTTCTATCATCATTCCAGTATTTAATTCCGAAAAATATATTCGGGATACCATAACCAGTTGCCTGGAGCAGAGCTATGGTCATCTCGAGGTGATTGTTGTCAACGATGGTAGCCAAGACCATTCTGAAGAAATAATTGAAAGCTTTTGGGACAACCGTGTCAGGTATTATAAAATCCCTAATAGTGGACCTTGCGTGGCAAGGAATTTCGGTATAAAGATGGCTTCGGGAGATCTTTTTCAGTTTTTGGATGCAGACGACATCTTGCATAAGGATAAGCTAAAATTCCAGGTTGAGCAGTATAAATTCTATGGGGAAGATTATGTGTACAGTGGAGTAATGGGTAACATCCTTGGGAAGGAGAAACGGCTTGAAAAGGGATTTGAATTTTACTACACCAACCTTGAAGTGCCGGAATACTTCAGAAGGATGTTTGCGAATTTCGGTAAATATTATACTACCGGAATGTGGCTGGTCTCCAGGAAGCTGGTAGAGGAAACGGGTGAGTGGGATAGCCGGGTGCTCCTCAATAATGACGGCGAATATTTTTCACGGCTCATCCTGAATTCCGATGGGATCATTTTTTGTCCCGGGGCTATTTTCTATTACAGGAGAGATGTTCCGGGAAGTGTCAGCAAAAAGAACTCAAAGAAGATTTACGAGAGCTGGCTCTATTCCTATAACAGCTATGTGAGTAATTTTCGACGGAACCTCGACGAGAGATCAGCGAGGGAATTAGGTAGAAAAGCACTGAGCGTGTATTACTGCAACTCCTATCCCTTCTATCCTGATCTTTTGCAGAAATGCAAAGATCAAATAAGAGAACTGGGCTATCCTTCCCCTGCAGCGCACGGAGGTAGAATCTTTAAGATCCTTTCTGCATTTATAGGTACCGAAAATGCCCTAAAGCTAAGGACCTTGAAAAAAAATAATAAGCTTTCACTGGTGTCAATACTCAATCTTGGATGAATAAAGTTTTTATATGCGGTTCGTTGGAGCCCGGAAGGGACGGAGTGGGAGATTATTCCCGCAGATTAGCTGCGGCCCTTATTCAAAGGGGGGCTCAGGTGGCACTGTTGGCATTTAACGATTCATATATCGACGGGATTTCTTTAACCGAACAGGTGCAGGGTGAGTTTCATATTCCGGTTTTACGAATAGGTAAAGATGAATCTGCCGGGAAAAGGATTTCAGAAGCAAAAAAATGGATAGATCAATGGGATCCGGAATGGTTAAGCCTGCAGTTTGTCCCTTATGCATTTCATAAAAAGGGACTACCCTGGCGACTTGGGAAGCAAATGCGAAAGATAGGAAGAGGAAGAAAATGGCATATCATGTTTCATGAGTTATGGGTGGAGGCCGGCGATGCAAGAAAGCAGATCGTTGCTCTTCTGCAACGAGCCATAATCAAAAGCCTGGTATCGAAGCTTGATCCTCTTATAGCTCATACCAACCTTCCCATATACAGGGCACGTTTGGCAGAGGCTGGCATTGAAGCGGGAAAATTGCCTCTTTTCTCTAATATTACCTGTGAACCTTTTGATAAACCTATCCAGGAGATTCCGTTTACAATCTCATTTTTTAGTCAATTTGAGTTTAGAAAGAGCATTGTGAGATTTCTCAGAGAGTTGATCAAAGAGTTATACATGGAGGGATTGGATTTTCGCATTCTTCTTTTAGGCGGGAATGAAAGCAAAGGGGAAAAACTAATAGGCGAGCTAAGCGCAGTTCCTGGCGTAAATGAACGGATAGGTTACACCGGTTTTCTGAATGATAACAGAATGAGTGAGGCCCTCAATAGCAGTGATCTTGGCATCAGCCCGGTTCCTCGTCACCTGTTGGGTAAAAGCGGAAGTGTAGCGGCTTTTTTGTCTCATGGAGTACCGGTGGCGGCTCCTTTCACTAAGAGAGGATATGAAACCCTGGAATTGGGTTTTTTTGATCAAAAGGCTTTCGAAACAATAGTTGACATTCCCTCCCTGGCTTCCTGCAGAACTGCTTTGGGTGCGGCAAATGCCATGAAGCAGAAATTTTGCGTTTCGGCAGTGGCAGAAAAATTTATTTCTGACCTCAAGGAGAAATCTGACGTTAACCGACATAGCTATAGTAAGTTGTGAAATTTAAATGAATACTTATGAAAATTCTGTTTCTGTCACATAAATTTTATCCAGACATCGGGGGCATAGAGGTGAATTCAGAAATCCTTGCCGATCACTTCTCTATGGACGGAGCAGAAATTCACGTGGTTACCTGGTCACAAGTAAACAATTCGAAAACAAAGGATTTTCCGTATAAGATCATAAGAAATCCAGGCCCCCTGCAGCTAATAAGTGAGCACCGTTGGGCTGATGTTGTGTTTGAAAACAACCCTTCTTTAAAACTATCCTGGCCCTTATTTTTTCTGAAAAAGCCACATGTGGTCGCTGTTCATACCTGGATAAACAGGGGCAATGGCAAGATATCCTTTAGAGATAAACTTAAGCTGAAATGGCTAAAGAAGGCGAATGCAGTGATTGCTGTTAGTGAATTATTGAAAGGCGGTACTTTTTCAGAAGCAACGGTTATCGAAAACTCCTATAATGATCAGCTTTTTCGAAAAATGGAAGATGTAAAAAAGACCCGGGATTTTGTTTTTTTAGGCAGGCTGGTTTCAGACAAAGGTGCAGATATGGCCATTCAACTCATAAAGATGCTCAAAGATTGGTACCGCAAACAAAACGGTTCAGAGGAGATTTCCCTGACTATTATAGGGGAGGGGCCTGAACGAAAACATTTGGAAGACCTGGTAAGGCAGCTTGGCATGAAAGCCTATGTGAAATTCACCGGAGCCCTTAGCGGAAATGCTCTGGTGAAATGCCTCAATGAACATAAGTACATGCTGGTGCCGTCACGATGGAAAGAGCCATTCGGGATAGTGGCTCTTGAAGGGATGGCCAGTGGTTGCTTGCCTATCGTTTCAGATGGTGGCGGTCTTCCCGAGGCTGTAGAAGATGCGGGGCTGGTGTTTGAGAGGAATAATATCCATTCACTTTTTGAAAAGGTGGTCCGGCTGATGGAAGATCCTGAACTGGAAAGGGAGATCCGTTCCCATTTTCAAGAACATTTAAAGAAGCACACTTCTAAGGTGGTTTCAGAGCGGTACCTGGAGATAATTAAAAAAGCTATACAGAATGATGGAAGAGACCAGACTTATTCTTTCTCATCCCACAGGTAATGCCAATGTACGGGCACTACTGGAGGGCTTAGAGAAAAAAGGAATGTTACAGGAATTCTATACCTGTATAGCCCTGTTCGAAAACAGCCGGCTATACCCTTTTACAGGGCGGGGACCGCTAAAGGAATTCCGGAAGAGGCTTTTTTCTGCTGAATTAGAACCTTATACGCAATCCAGGCCTTTTTATGAAATGGGTAGGTTGATTTCCCAAAAACTCGGCAACCCAACCTGGACCCGGCATGAAACAGGTACCTTCTGCATAGATAAGGTTTACCGTGATCTGGATAACTATGTTTCCAGGAAATTAGGAAACAGGGCGGTCTATGCTTATGAAGACGGAGCCCTGCAGACTTTTCAGCAGGCCAAATTAAAAGGAGCCCTCTGTTTATATGATCTTCCTATTGGCTATTGGAGGGCCATGAGGAATCTTTTGGAAAAAGAACGTTCTGAAAAACCTGAATGGGCAGAAACACTTCAGAATTTTAAGGATTCTGAAGAGAAGCTGGAAAGAAAAGATGAAGAGCTGCATTTAGCCGATCATATCTTTGTAGCCAGTAGTTTTACGGCCGAAACTCTTAAAAGCTATCCCGGAGAGTTGGCTCCGGTAAGTATGATTCCTTATGGTTTTCCGTCAGTAGCAAAAAACAGAAAGTTTGATACTAAAGAAAACCGGCCTTTACAGGTGCTGTTCGTTGGAGGCCTGTCGCAGCGCAAGGGAATTTCATATCTCTTTGAGGCAGCGGAAAGCCTTAAAGGAAAGGTAGAACTCACTGTGGTAGGTCTAAAACCTACAGAAACCTGTGAGGTTCTCAACCAAAGTCTGGCACGGCATAGATGGATACCTTCTTTGCCTCATTCGGCCATTCTTGATCTTATGAGAAATCAGGATCTGTTGATCTTTCCCTCCCTTTTTGAAGGCTTTGGACTGGTGGTAACCGAAGCAATGTCACAGGGAACTCCTGTTATTACTACAAAGCGAACTTGTGGAGCAGATCTGATAAGACATTCGGAAAACGGCTGGCTGGTAGAAGCAGGTTCAACAGAAGCAATCAGGATTCAGCTGGAAGAAATCCTTGAAAACCGGAAGAGCTTAGAGCAAGTGGGAAGAGCGGCAATGGAGACGGCACAAAAACGTCCCTGGAGTTCTTACGGAGAGGAAATGGCCCGCGCAGTAGGTAAAGTATTGAGCAATGAAAAAGTAAGACTTTGAACGAAAGCAGTATCATACAAATAAAAAAGGGGATATGGATTTATTTTTATCTTCTGATATTTGAAGGAGCCTTAAGAAAATGGGTGCTCCCGGGCCTCGCAGAGCCTTTATTGATCATAAGGGATCCGCTGGCGATCTGGCTGTTGTTCAAAGGGCTGCAAGCCAATATCTGGAAACCGAATGGCTTTGTGCATCTCATGTGGGGCATCACCATCCTTTCTTTCATTCTTACCATGTTCATTGGCCACGGAAATATTCTTGTGGCTATTTACGGAATGCGGATTGCCATTATTCATTTCCCCCTGATCTTTTTGATAGGTATCGTGATGAACAAAGAAGACGTCCTTAAAATGGGCAAAACCGTCCTATGGTTGTCGCTGGGGATGACACTTCTGGTGGCACTACAGTTTTTTAGTCCGCAATCAGCGTGGGTAAATCGTGCAGTTGGGGGAGAAGGTGGATCCGGTTTTGGTGAAGTAAGTGGTTTTTACCGCGTTCCCGGGACTTTTTCTTTTACTAACGGACTCTCTCTTTTCTATGGATTAAGCGCCGCTTACGTTTTTTATTTCTGGCTTAAGGAAAGACAGAATCAGGTTTCCCAGCTGCTGCTCATTTTGGCAACAGTAGCTCTTCTGGCTGCCATACCACTAACTATTAGCAGGACGGTGCTTTTTGAAACAATTTTGTCTCTGATCTTTCTTCTTGCCATTTCAGGAAAAAACCTCTTTGTGATCAAAAGATTCGTGGGATTGGTTTTTGCCGGCCTTACCTTTCTTGTGGTTCTGAATAAGTTCAATTTCTTTCAAACAGCCATCAGGATTTTTACGGAAAGGTTCACTACGGCCAACGAAGTAGAGGGCGGTTTACAAGGAACAGTGATAGACCGTTTTCTGGGAGGAATGTACGGTGCCGTTATTGATCCTGAGAATTCTTATTGGGGGCTCGGTCTAGGGCTGGGGAGCAAGGTAGCATCACGGCTGCTTACCGGCGGAACAAGCGCCTACCTGCTGCCCGAAGGGGAATGGGGAAGAATCATTGGCGAAATGGGCTTCATTCTAGGTATAAGTGTCATAATACTCAGAATTGCCCTGGTCTTTGACCTTTTTAAGAAAGCCTGGCTATCTATAACGCTGAACAATGCTTTGCCCTGGCTGTTGCTGAGCTTTGGGACAATCATCATTTTACAGGGGCAATGGAGCCAACCCACTGCTTTAGGCTTCAGTGTGCTCACTGGAGGAATTATCATAGCTGCTTTTAATACTGAATGATATGCGCATCATTATATTCACACATCCCGGTTTTATAGGCTCCCAGAGTATGCCACGGTACGCAAAATTGCTTTCCGAAGGAATGAGGAAAAGAGGCCATATGGTAGAAGTATGGACTCCCCAGAGATTCTTTCACAGGATACCTTTTCCAAAAGCCTGGAATAAATGGCTGGGCTATCTGGATCAATTTATTGTATTCCCAATGAAGGTAAGAAGTCAGATGAAAAAATGTTCTCCCAATACCTTGTTCGTTTTTGCTGATCAGGCTTTGGGGCCCTGGGTGCCTCTGGTTCATAAACGTCCCCATGTGGTACACTGTCACGATTTTCTCGCCCAGCGTTCTGCCCTGGGAGAACTTAGGGAGAACAAGGTGGGATACACCGGCCGCCTTTACCAGAAAATGATTCGCAGAGGTTATAGAAAAGCTGAAAATTTTATTTCCATTTCCAGGAAGACGCAACAGGATCTTCACCGGTTCCTGAGTTCCTCTCCAAAAGTTTCTGAGGTTGTTTACAATGGACTAAATCAGGATTTTAAGCCCCAAAATATGCTAAAGGCCCGGAGAAAATTAGAAGAAGAATTTAAACTGAACCTGAAAGAAGGTTACATCCTTCACGTGGGTGGCAATCAGTTTTATAAAAACAGGAATGGAGTAATCGAGATATATAATACCTGGCGCAACAAAACCAAAACAGAATTGCCTTTGGTCATGATAGGCCCCCAGCCTTCAGCCCGGCTTCAGAAATGCAGAGATCAATCACCATTTTCTTCCAGTATTCATTTGCTTTCAGCAGTCTCAGATGAGGCACTGAAACTGGCCTATCAGGGCGCAACGGTTTTCCTTTTCCCTTCTTTGGAAGAGGGATTTGGCTGGCCTATCGCTGAAGCTATGGCCAGTGGCTGTCCGGTCATTACAACCAATTCGGCTCCCATGAACGAAGTAGGTGGGGAAAGCTGTCGCTATATTCCCAGGTTGAACGGGGATAAAAAAAGATGGGCAGAAGAATGTGAAAAGGTATTGGAAGAGGTTGTAAGCCTTACGCGGAAAGAGAGGGAGAAGCTTGCAAGTTCCGGGGTAGAGAATGCCCGCAGGTTTGAACCTGAAAAAGCCCTTTCGGATATCGATTCAATATATAGAAAGATCTTAAACAATTACCAGTTATGAAAATCCTTCGCATAATTCCGTCCATGGATCCCGCTCAGGGTGGGCCCTGCCAGGGCATTAGAAATAGCATCCCTGCTCAGGATGATCTTGGAGTTTACAATGAAGTAGTATCTTTTGACGCTCCGGAAGCTTCTTTTATTGAGGAGGATAGTTTTAAAATACATGCTTTGGGACCTGCCAAAGGACCCTATTCCTTCTGCGGTAGGTTTGCTTCCTGGTTGAGAGAAAATCTTCATCGCTTTGACATTGCTATTATTCATGGTCTCTGGCAATATAGCAGCTATGGAGCCTTTCGGGTATGGGATGAGTTGAAGAAAAAGGGAGAACAGGTGCCGCGTTTATACGTAATGCCACATGGAATGCTCGATCCTTATTTTCAAAGGGCCAGGTCACGACGATTGAAAGCGATTCGAAATTGGTTTTTTTGGAAGCTAATTGAAGGCAAGGTTGTCAATGGGGCAGATGGAATCTTATTTACCTGTGAAGAGGAGCTTCTGCTGGCAAGAGAAACCTTTAGACCTTACCTTCCTAAGGCCGAAATGAATGTTGGCTATGGCATTCAGAAGCCGCCGGTATTTGAAGAAAAATTCACTGTAGAATTTGAAAGAAAATGTCCAGCTGTAATTGATCGTCCATATTGGCTTTTTCTAAGCCGAATTCACCCAAAAAAAGGAGTAGATCTCTTGATTAAGGCTTACCTGAGGCTCAAAGAAAAATTTCCAAAAGTTCCCGATCTTGTCATCGCAGGGCCCGGCCCGGAGACTTCTTTTGGTCAGAATTTACAAAAGCTGGCCGAAGGGCAGTCCATACATTTTCCCGGAATGCTCACCGGTGCTGCCAAGTGGGGGGCTTTTTACGGCTGCACAGCCTTTATTCTTCCCAGTCATCAGGAAAATTTTGGGATTGCAGTAGTGGAAGCGATGGCCTGCAGTAAAGCGGTACTAGTGAGTGATCAGGTAAATATCTGGAGGGAAATTCAAGAAGGTGGCGGGGGTCTTATATGTGAGGATACTGAAACCAGCGTGTATACCATGCTGGAGAAATGGTTCCTGAAATCAGACGAGACTCAGGCTGAGATGGGATCAAAAGCGGCTATGATTTTTCACTCTTTATATACGATCGAAAAAGCTGCCGAAAAGATGGTAGAAAGTTTAAGGGATGGAAGCCAAATAGCATCTTTTGAACCTGCTGAAGAAGCCATTTCCAAATAATAATCAAAATTTAAGAAGATGAAAGATACTTTAGTAGTAAACCTCGCGGAGTATGACTCCAGTTTCAGTCTTTCCAATAAGCTGGGGCGGTTGATGTGGAATATGTGTTATCTGTTCCTTTTTCGTCCCTTTAACCTGGCCTTTTTTAGAAAATGGAGGCTCTTTCTTCTGAGAGCTTTCGGGGCAAAAATAGGAAGAGAAACTCATGTCTATGCCAGTGCGAAAATATGGGCTCCGTGGAATCTGGAAATGGGGGAGTTCTCTGTGATGGGACCGAAAGTCGACTGTTATAACCAGGGAAAAATAGTAATTGGGGATCATACCGTAATCTCTCAGAAAACATATTTATGTGCCTCTTCCCACGACCATACGATTTTTAACTTTCCTTTAGTACTTCGACCTATAGAAATAGGAGATCAGGTGTGGGTTGCTGCAGATGCGTTTATAGGACCCGGTGTTTCCATTGGCGACGGGGCAGTAGTAGCTGCCAGGGCTTCGGTTTTTCAGGAAGTGGATTCCTGGACTGTGGTGAGGGGCAACCCAGCAGGCTATGTCAAAGACCGGCGCATGAAAAAAACCTATAGGGACTTTTTACAAACGGTTTCACCCGATCTCCGTCAGGTAAGCAGGTGCCGGTTGTAATTTTTGGCTGTGGCTCTTTCTTGGCTCAGGAATAGCAGAGTCTTAAAAATTTAACACAATTTTAGTACGAATCTATGTTGCTAAATTGTTGAGGTTAAGTTAAATTAACTTATATTTAAGTGATGAATGGATATGTAAATATCCTCACCCTGCCTCCTTACAGCAGGGAAAAATGATTAGAAACCCCCATCTCTCATTACGTAATAAGAGTCCGAAAGGATCATTAAGATTTTCTCTTCCGGGAAAGTTCTTCCCCAATCCGGAATAGGAATATTGTTCTAAGTTTTTTTCTAATTGAAGTAGCCCCTTCCCCCATAATCTGAGAACTTCCTGTTATGTGAAATTAACTAGCCTTTAGGTGAAAGCCGGGCTTGTAAAATATTCAGTAATAACACAAAAAATGCAGAATTATGAAGAGGTCAGCTTTACTTATTTCCTTATCCGCGCTTGCGCATCTTTGTGTGATAGATCTCATCTTTTTCATGGTGACCAAAGAACTTGTCATTGAAGATGCCTCTATAAATTCTTTAGTGCTTTTGAGCTACAATGCCGTCTGGTTATTGATTGCCATGTCAATATGGAATCATAGCTATAAAGAGAATCGCAGTCATTAATCCTAACAGCTTATGAAAATTTCAATCATTACCATAGTTTACAATCGCAGCGCTTATATCACTCAGTGTATTGAGTCCATATTGAACCAGACTTATCCGGATATAGAATACATCGTGGTCGATGGGGGATCAACCGATGGCACACAGGATAAAATTGCAGCTTTCAAGGATAGAGTAGATCATTTTATATCTGAAAAAGATGAAGGTGTCTTCGATGCCTATAATAAAGGGATCAAAATGGCAACGGGAGATGTCATAGGAATCCTCAATTCAGATGATTTTTTCTATAAACCCGAGACTCTACAGAACGTAGCCAATGCTTTCAAAAGTTCTAATGCCGATCTGGTGTACGCCAAAGGGGTATTTGTAGATCCGGACAATCTTGAAAAGGTGAAGCGTACCTATCCCTCCAAACCTTTCCGCAAGGAATATCTCGGTTTCGGCTGGATACCTCTGCACACCACCATTTTTGTAAAGCGTGAGGTATTTCAGAAATACGGGATGTATAGCAGGGGATATACCATCGCCAGCGATTACGAGATCTCCCTCAGGTGGTTCAAGAATGATGATATCAGGAAACACTTTTTGGATGAATGGGTGGTCAAGATGCGGCTGGGCGGATTAAGTACCTCAGCCAAATTACAGCTTAGAAAATCCAGGGAAGATCTCCGGATTATTACCTCCTACAAGCTCAGGGGTTATTTCACCCTGGCATGTAAGATTGGAAGAAAAATACCACAGTATCTCATACCACAAATTATGGGATTTAAACCGACTCAATAAATAGATGTTGTAGATAGTTTATCTCATCATCAGGACGAATGAAATGATAAAAATATGAAAGGGGCTTATTTTATTATTCCATTTTCGATAGGGGCACATTTGCTTACGATTAACCTTACGCTATATCTGCTCACACCGGAAACTTACCTCAACGTAATAGCTTTTGTGGGGTATAATGCTGCGTGGCTGTTAACTGCCGTGGGTCTTAATTTTTATACCATTGAGCGAAAGGAAAGGTTCATTACGAAATTCCATAAATTTCTGAGGCATTATCTCATCTTTAGCCTGGCCTATTTTGCCCTTTTTGCCATTCTCGGGATGGAATTCTCGGTAGGTTACCAACTTTTTGTGCTTGCTTTTCTGCTTTTTTTACTCACTTTTTACAGATGGTTTTTCTTTTCTGTCAGAAGGCTTTACCGGGTGGATGGGGGAAATTTCATCAATGTGGTAGTGATTGGCAAAGACAGGAATAATAGCACAATCCAAAAGATTTTTAATGAACCGGATTTCGGCTATCGATATAAAGGTTATTTTAATAATGTCCCGTCTGAAGACAAGTTTTACCTTGGATCCATAGAGAGCAGCTATAATTATATCCTTGGAAAAGGAATTGAGGAAGTTTATTGCATGGTCTCGCAGGTGACCGATGAGGAGCTTCGGCAACTTATCTCCTTTGCTGACAATAATCTGAAAAGGCTTAAGCTTATTCCTGACAACAAAGGCATCTTCACCAGGGCCATGAATGTCGAGCTTTTCGGAGTGGTGCCGGTGCTCAACCTCAGAAATTCCCCTTTGGAGAAGAACTACGCAAAATATGGAAAGCGGGCATTCGATATTATTTTCTCCTCTCTGGTCATTCTGTTAATCCTTTCCTGGCTCATCCCTTTGTTATATCTGATTACCAGATGGGAAACCCATGACCCTTTATTTTTTAGGCAGCTGCGGCATGGCTATAACAAAAAATCTTTCTGGTGTTACAAATTCCGGTCTATGACAAGGAACAAAGATGCAGACACCAAAATGTGTGTGAAAAATGATTCCAGAATCACCCGTATAGGAAGAGTACTTCGCAAAACCAGTATCGATGAACTTCCTCAATTCTTTAATGTACTAAAGGGCGACATGAGTGTGGTGGGACCGCGGCCCCATATGGAAGTCCATACGACAGAATATGCACAAACTGTAGATAAATACCTGGTAAGGCATTATGCTAAACCGGGAATCACCGGCCTGGCCCAGGTAAAAGGATACCGGGGTGAGATTACTAAAAAATCTGACATTATTAACCGCACCCGGTACGATATTTTTTATCTGGAGAAGTGGTCGCCCGGCTTAGATTTTAATATCATTTACCACACCGCGTTTAATGTCTTGACCGGAGAAGAAAAAGCATTCTGATCTGGTTCATTCCGAACAATTAACCATAACCTAAAAGTATTATGAAAACCTCCCGAGCACTAAGAAAACTTATTTTTTCAATCCTGTGTATCCTGACAATCACTTCATGTGTGTCCAGAAAAAACATGATCTATTTTCAGGAATCCAGTAAAGACAGACAAAAAATAGATTATAACGAGGATTATACCCTCAGAATTAAGCCTGGCGACCTGCTCACGATTAGAGTTTCAGCTGCTGAACAGGAAGCTGCCCAGCCGTTCAATTTGACCAAATCGGTGCTGGGAACCGATCGTCTGGCCGGCACGGTTCAACTGGAAACCTACATGGTTTCCGAAAAAGGAACGATTGAATTCCCGGTGATCGGAACAGTAGAAGTAGCAAATTTGACCACTTTTGAACTTGCTGAAAAGATAAAGAAGGAAATAAGCGAATATGTGAAAGATGCAATCGTAAACGTCCGGATCCTGAATTTTAAAGTCAGCGTCTTGGGAGAGGTGAAAAGTCCTGGCACATTTACGATAGAAGATGATCACCTTACCCTGCCTCAAGCGTTAGGGAAAGCAGGCGATCTTACCATTTTTGGTAGAAGGGACAATATATTGGTGATGAGAGAAATAGATGGCGAAAAGGTGAATGCTTATCTTGATTTAACCGATTCTAAAGTGGTCACTTCGCCCTTCTACAACCTAAGACAGAACGATGTAGTTTATGTAGAACCCAAAGTAGCTAAAGTGCAATCATCCAGTAGCCTTGGGGTAGCCTCGCGTTATCTTTCCATTGCTTCGGTGATTATCTCTTTGGTAATCCTGTTAACAAAATAAAAAAGTTATGGCTCCAGAAAAAAATAACATGCCTAACGGCTTGACCGGTAAATTTAGTTTTAGGGACGAATTCGACAAGTATTTAAAGTACTGGCCATGGTTTGTCTTTTGGATCATTCTTGCAATCGCTGCAGGATTCTTTTACTTGCGATACGCAACCCCCACATACAAGGCTTCGGCCACGATCATTATTAATGAAGAAGGCGGCAAAAGTTCAGGATCTGAACTTGCGGCTTATGAGGATCTGGGATTTTTAAATGGAATGAATTCCGGGAATATGGACAAGGAGACTACAATTCTTAAATCCAGAAGATTAATGAAAGATGTGGTTAGAGCGCTCAATATCAATATACGGTATTTTCAGGAGGGACGTTTCCGTCAGGTTGAACTTTACAATGATCTTCCATTTACCCTTAAGATATTGAAGATGGATGAGGTTGCGCTTAAAGCCAGTGGGGGTGGAGAATTCGGTGTAAGTTCCACAAGAAATGGAGAATTTCGAATCACAAATACAAAAACGGAAAAATACTTTGATGTGGAGGCTGGAAAACCGTTCAATCTCGGTTTTGCCGATGTCGTGATTATTCCTGCCGGAGGGAAAAGTACATTTCCCGAGGTTACTGTAAAAATTCAGGATGTAGATAAAATTGCCTCTTCCTATCGGGGAAAGGTGCAGATCCTGCCGATCAAAGAAAATTCCAACGTCATTGAAATTAGCCTGGAAGATCCTGTGCGGGATAAGGCCAAGGATATCATTGACCAGCTGATCTTCGAATTTAACCGGGATGCCATAGAAGACAAGAATCTTATTGCTGGAAATACAGCGAATTTCATTAATGACAGACTGGATATTATCAATAATGAACTGGAGTCTGTAGAAACGGGGAAAGAAGAATTCAAGGAATCTAATAGGCTTACCGATCTCGGGGCAGAATCCCAGATGTATATTCAGAATGCGAGCGAGTACAACAAAAAACTGCAGGAAGTTGGAACCCAGATGGAATTGGCAAAGGCCATGCTGGAATATCTTTCTTCAGCTTCTAAATCGGACCTTCTGCCTGCGAATTTAGGAATTCAGGAGGGTATTGTGAACCAACAAATAGGAGAATATAATGATCTGGTGCTGGAAAGGAATCGGATAATGGGCAGTTCAACAGAAAAAAACCCTGTGGTGGTGCGCTTGAGCAATCGAATAGATCAAATAAAGTCCAATATCATGCAAAGTCTTCAAAGGATGCGGACAAATTTACAGATATCCCAGGAAGATATAAGCCGGCAGGCTTCGAGCATTGGTTCCCGTATCCTGGCGGTGCCATCTCAGGAACGTGAGTATCGCGGCATTGAACGTCAACAAAACATTAAAGAGGCTTTGTATTTATTTCTATTGCAAAAGAGGGAGGAAAATTCGCTTGCCCTCGCGATCACCGCTCCAAAGGCAAAAATTGTGGATAAGGCCTATAGTTCAGGGGGCAAGGTTTCACCCAACTCACCAAGCATTCTGCTCGGCAGTTTCCTGTTGGGATTTTTCATTCCTTTTTCTGTGGTTTATCTTAAAGAAGTTATGGACAATAAAGTGAGGAATAGAAAAGATATTGAAGATCTTACTCAGGATATTCCTTTTGTAGGAGAATTGCCAAAAGTGAAAAGGAAAAAAGATTTCCTCATTACTAAAAATGATAGGTCGGTGGTAGCAGAGTCTTTCCGGATCCTGATTTCTAACCTTCAATATCTCCTGGTAAATGCAAGAGATAAGAAAGAGGCCGTCATTATTTTTGTGACGTCCACTGTGAAGGGTGAGGGTAAAACATTTACTTCGATGAACCTTGCTCTTACTTTAGCAAACACGGGTCATAAGGTCCTGATCGTGGGTGCCGATCTCCGGAATCCTAAATTGCAGACTTATAGAGAAGATAAAAGTACGAATCTTGGGGTGAGCGATTATTTGGTTTCAAATGAATTCTGTTTAAAGCGCCTGATAGGAAAATCATCTATTCATCCTGATCTTGATGTCCTGACTTCCGGAAATATTCCGCCAAACCCCTCAGAGCTATTGAGTCAGGGAAAAATAACTCAAATGTTCTCACAACTGGAAACCGACTATGACTATCTGATAGTTGATACGGCTCCTTCCATGCTGGTAGCCGATACCTTTTTCATTAGCAAATTTGCCGATCTCACACTTTACGTGGTAAGAGCGGGTTATACTGAAAAGAAACTGGTGGAATTTGTTAACAATGCAAAGAAATCCGGTTCCATTAGGAATGTAGGTTTTGTTCTTAATAACGTTGATAAATCAAACCTTGGCTATGGTAACAAATATGGCTATGGTTATGGAGAAGACCGAAAAGGCTTCTGGGGCAGGAGATAGTTTCCGCCCGGTGGGAAGTACATCTCAGCTTTCTTTGTCTCTGTGTAACAAGAGTTGCGGTAGACTCCGCTTTTCGGAAGTACCTTGATGATGTAAAAATATAATTATGAAAACTCTTGGAATGATCGGCGGAACTTCCTGGCACTCCACCATTGTTTACTATCGGCTGATTAATGAATTAGTGGGAACAAAGATCGGGTCTCAGGGTAATCCTCCGCTGCTTCTTTACAGTCTCAATATTGAACTGATGCGGGAGCAAAACTGGGATAAGATTAATAATACCTATCTCGAAGTTTCCCGAAAATTAGCACAGGCCGGGGCAGAAGCTCTCATTATTTGTGCAAACACGCCGCATGTAGTGTATGATTATGTTCAGCCAAAAATAGATATACCTATTTTTCATATCGCTGATGCTGTGGGCAGGGAAGCAGAAAAGCAGGGACTTCAAAAGCTCGGGCTGCTTGGAAATAAACCCACAATGACGAAAGGATTTATTCAGAACAGACTACAAAATGCCTTTGGATTGAAGACTTTAATCCCTGAAGAAAAATATCTCGACGAGTCCCATTATTATGTTTCAAAGGAATTAACCCAGGGAAAACTTACGGGGGAAGCGAAAGCATTTTATCAGGAGCAAATCAATTTCTTCAAGGAAAGGGGAGCCGACGGGGTCATTCTTGGATGTACTGAATTACCATTGCTCCTTAATCAGCAGGATTCAGAACTGCCTCTGCTGGCAACTACCCAGCTGCATGCACAAATGGCTGCCGATTTTATACTGGGAGAGGTTACAACTCCTTCCGGGGTCTTATAATCATCCGTAGATCCTGGTTCTTCGTAAAATAAGCGATCGCCCAATTGTAGAAGGTACGCAGACGATCATACCGGTTTATCAGCGAGAACAGGTGTATAAATGACCACATGAGCCACGCAGGAAGGCCGTCAAAGTGCGAGTGAGGTTTTGACATGTCGGCAACAGCTTTACTTCTGCCAATGATGGCCATGATCCCTTTGTCGGTATACCGGAAAGGCTGAAGTTCCCGTTTATTTACCATACGCTTAAAATTAAAAGCCATATTCTTTCCTTGCTGAATGGCTACCTGCGCGAGCTGCGGATGGCCTTCAGGAAAATTTTCATCGGTCTTCTGAAGGGCAATATCCCCTAAGGCGTATACATCCTCAAGCCCTTCAACTTTGTTGAAAGCATCCACTTTCATACGGTTACCTCTTTCATAAACTTCCGAAGGAAAACCGGGAAATACTATTCCTTTAACGCCGGTTGCCCAAATGAGATTCTTGCTCTTAATATAGGAGCCATTGTTCAGGCTTACCTGTTCCCCATTAAAGCCGGATACCCGTGTACCGAAAACCAGTTCCACTCCCATTCGTTTCAATTCCTCAATGGTATATTTCTGCGATTTTTCACTGAAAGGCTCCAGCAAAGTTTCTCCACTGTTAACAAGATAGATCTTCCCAAAGATATCGGCTAGCTCGGGATATTCCTTCGATATGATCGAAGCGCGCATTTCTGCAAACATCCCGGCCACTTCTACACCGGTAGGGCCTCCTCCGGCTATAACCATGGTTACCCATTCTTCCCTTTCTTTCCTGTTACTGGCCTTAGTAGCCATTTCCATTCTCTGCAACAGGGTATTGCGCATGTTTAACGCATCATCCAGCGTCTTCATGGGAATTGCGTGCTTTCTGATGTCTTCAAGTCCGAAGTAATTTGTGCGGGTTCCTGTAGCCATAACGAGGTAGTCATAGGTTAATTCCCCGTCAGAAAGAATTAGTTTCTTTTCTTCCAGTTTTACTTCTTTGAGATGGCCCAGCCAGAAACGCACATTTTTCTTTCCCCTGAAAAGGGTCCGGAAAGGATAGCTTATTGAAGAAGGTTCCAGAAAGCCGGTTGCCACCTGGTATAATAGCGGCGGAAAGAAGTTATAATTATTTTTGTCAACAAGGATGATTTCGTATTCCGGGCAGCTTTCGAGGTTTCGGGCAAGGTTGACGCCCGCAAAACCGCCTCCGACAATAACTAACTTTTTCTTCATTCCAAACACGCATTTTTTGTAGTTCGGTTAAAATAAGGAAAAAGCTTCAAATGCCCTAATCCTCTGCGATTACCGGTAAAAATCTTTCTTTTTGAACTATATTCCTGGGTAAGAATGCAGGATTTTCCTAATTGATCTTATCCGTTTTTGGTAGCATCTTTACAGTACTATTTTAATTTGATCTATATCTATTTAAAAGCCGGAATTCCTTTAAAAACTGGTTGAAACCTGCTAAAATAGTTACTACAGGATTATCCCTCCAAATCTCTTGTTATCAGATTTATCCGATTCTACGGATTCCTTTTTCTTCTCTTCTTATTCACGCATTAAGGAATATAATCATGACAAAGCTTTATTTCCTACTAGTCTGGAGTTTCCTGGTATTCTCTTTCGGATGGGCGCAACAGGGATTCGACTCGTTGACTAATCTCGATGCAATTTCTGTATCCACAACTACCGGGGAGAAGCCCCAGGCGAAGGTCTGGAACTACGATGGTCAGCATTGGGCTGTTTTACCTAATTCTTCTGGTACTTTTCTCTGGCGCCTGGAAGGAACTTCCTGGAAGGATGTGCTGAAACTCTCCTCTAAAAGCAGCTCTAAAGCCGATTGTAAAATGGTGGGCAATATTGTTCATGTTTTGCTCTTCCAGGGATCTGCTTCGCAGTTGGTGACGTTGGAATATGATCAGTCTCACAAAACATATGACTTCTGGTCAAAAAGGACCTCAACCGTAGGTTTGAAATTTAAATCCAGTACCGAAACGGCAACCATCGATATGGATGGCGATGGTAGAATGTGGCTGGCCTATGACGGAAGCAGCGAGATCTATACGGTGTGGAGTGATGCTCCTTACAAGAAATGGAGCTCCCCTGTGACTGTTGCTACGGGCATTACAACAGACGATATATGTGCGGTGATTTCCCTGCCTGGCCAGATCGGCATCTTATGGTCTAATCAAAATAGCAAACGCTTCGGTTTTAAGACCCATAACAACGGGGAGAGTCCGGGAAGCTGGTCAGAAGATGAAGTTCCCGCTTCACAGTCTGCGGTGAATACGGGCCATGGTATGGCCGATGATCATATGAACATGGCTGTTGCAACAGACGGCACTCTTTATTGTGCCGTAAAGACCAGTTACGACAATAGCAGTTATCCGGAAATTGCTTTACTCGTACGTCATGCCTCCGGAAGCTGGGATAAACTCTATGAAGTTTCTTCCAGGGGAACTCGTCCTCTGGTAATCCTGAATGAAGCTCTTAAGAAGCTAAGGGTAGTATATACGAGCCAGGATGGTGGAGGCAATATTGTTTATAACGAATCTTCGGCAGACAAAATATCCTTCGGCTCTCAAAAGGGATTGATGAGCGGAACCTATGATAACTCGACAAGTACTAAAGCTAATTTTAATGCAGAAATCGTTATTCTGGCCTCCAGCAATAACAAAGCTGTGGGAGTACTGGCAAGAGATGCAGTTTTCCCCTCATTGCCGGAAGCGCCTCAATTATCTTCACCTCAGGATCTCGCCACGGATATTTCCACTACAGCCACGCTTAGTTGGGCGGCTTCTCAGGGAGCTGAATATTACCGTGCACAGGTTTCCCTCACTGCCGATTTTGCCAGTAAAATCCTTGATCAGGATAATATAGCGACCACTTCTGTCTCAGCTTCGCGGTTGCTGAATGCAACAGTTTATTACTGGAGGGTGCGCGCATCAAATTCTGCAGGGAACAGCGTATGGTCTTCAGTAAGGAGTTTTACAACGGCTCCTGCAGCTCCTGTAGTTGTCGGAGTGCCTCAACTATCTTCACCTCAGAATCTTGCTACAGGCGTTTCCACTACGCCGATCTTCAGCTGGACGGCTTCTCAGGGAGCTGAATATTACCGTGCACAGGTTTCCCTCACTGCCGATTTTGCCAGTAAAATCCTTGATCAGGATAATATAGCGACCACTTCTGTCTCAGCTTCCGGGTTGCTGAATGCAACAGTTTATTACTGGAGAGTGCGTGCCAGCAATACGGCCGGAAACAGTGACTGGTCGGCGCTCTGGAGTTTTACTACCGCTCCGGTTTCACCTTCAGGAGGTGATATTGTAGCTGATTGGAAAATGGATGAAAATGGAGGAAGTGCCCTTGTTGATGTGTCAGGCTACGGAAATAATGCCAGCATTAGTGGCAGTCCCGGCTGGGTGAGCGGAGTAGTGGGTACGGCACTGCACTTTAACGGAAGTAACCAATATGCCACAGCAGCTGATGCTTCCAGTCTGGATCTCAGTCAAAGCCTGACAGTTTCCGCGTGGATAAAACCTGACCGGCGCGCTACCCAATATCTTATCAAAAAGGCCGATCAGGATAATATTGATGGTTATGAACTGTCCCTTTCCAGCAACGGCTATATTTTCTTCAGGTTTAATCAGCGAACTGCCGGTGACACCTATCGTTTGAATTCGGTGGCGAATTATCCGAATAATGGCAATACCTGGATGCATGTGGCTGCGAGCTACGACGGTTCCGCTATCAGGATCTATATCAACGGAAACCTGGACGCGGTGAAAAGTGTTTCCTCTCCGGTGACAGTGAACAACAACCAGATGGACCTGACCCTGGGAGCTGGAAATGGTGGTTACCGCGGCTTCCAGGGCGCGATGGATGAGGTGAGGATCTATAAGGTAGCACTTACTGCTCAGCAGATTGCAGAATTGGTTTCACCCTCATCAACTCCTTTAGCTGAAGTTCCATTGCTGCAGAGCCCATTAAATCACGCCTCTGATGTCTCCACTTCTCCGGTGCTTAGCTGGGGGAATTCAAAGGGGGCAGATTCCTATTCTCTTCAGGTTAGCACATCAGGAAATTTTTCCTCTCTCATTTTTGATCAGCAGGGTATCACCGGCACCTCAGTTTCTGTTCCCAATCTTGACAATGCAAGTACCTACTACTGGAGAGTTCGGGCAGCAAATTCTGCAGGTATGAGTAACTGGTCCTCGGTCTGGAACTTTACTGTGGCGCCTCAACCTGCCTCTGTAGCTGCGATTCCGGTGCTGCAATCTCCGGCCAATTCAGCTACCAATGTCAGCACCTCCCCAAATTTGAGCTGGCTGGCCTCTGCCGGAGCTGAGACTTACCGGGTTCAATTATCTTCAGACTCCGGATTTTCTGCCCTGATTTTTGATCAATCCGGACTGGTGAATACATCTGTTCAGGCTAATAATCTTTCTGCGGAAAGTGCCTACTATTGGAGAGTTCGCGCATCGAATTCTGCAGGGAACAGTGACTGGTCTTCCGCCTGGAATTTCACTACCGCTCCGGTTTTACCTTCAGGTGGAGGCGATATTGTAGCTGATTGGGAAATGGATGAAAATGGAGGAAGTACCCTTGTTGATGCGTCAGGCTACGGAAACAATGCCCGCATTAGCGGTAGTCCCGGCTGGGTGAGCGGAGTAGTGGGCACGGCATTACGCTTTAACGGAAGTAACCAATATGCCACGGCAGCCGATGCCTCGAGTCTTGACCTTAGCCAAGGCCTCACGATTTCGGCCTGGATAAAACCCGAAAAACTGGCTACTCAATACCTGATCAAAAAGGCCGATCAGGATAATATTGACGGCTATGAATTATCCCTGTCCAGTAAGGGCTATGTTTTCTTTAGGTTTAATCAGCGAACTGCCGGTGACGCCTATCGTTTGAATTCCATAGCGACCTATCCCACCAATGGTAGTACCTGGATTCATGTGGCCGTCACTTACGATGGTTCAGCCATAAGGCTCTATATAAATGGAAACCAGAACGCTGTTAAGAATATTTCTTCTCCCGTTACTGTGAATAACAATCAGCTCGATTTGACTTTGGGAGCAGGAAATAATGGTTACAGGGGATTTCAGGGTGCAATAGATGAAGTCAGGATCTATAATGTGACTCTCTCTTCTTCTGAAATAGCGGCCCTGGCGAATCCTTCTCAAGTGATTGCAGCGACTACTAAAAGCTTACTAGAAGGAGCGAAGAAGCTACTGCAGGAAGAACAAACCAGGGAGATTGCCCAGGAGTTTATCGTTTATCCCAATCCTTTCCGGAGTGAGGTTTACGTGAGGCTCTCCTTTATCCAGGACAGCCAGTATTCACTGATCCTCTATGATAATAAAGGAATGATGATTCAACAGGTAAAGAGTGGCCCGGCAAAAGGTGGCGAAACTTATACCATTCCGATTGTTGCAGATTTTCTGCCCCAGGGCACCTATTTGTTGAGGTTGAAAGTTAAAGGACATTCGCAGACGCTTAGACTGCTTCGGGCGTGATACGTAGAAAGGGAGTACGGATAAGTGGCAGGCCTTTTACAGCAGGTGTTTCGGGGCTAATTATATGTTAATAATTTGATAGCTAATGGCTTAATCCTTAATTTGAAGTTCATGTGAAGGGCTTTGTTCAGCTAAAAGAAATATAGCCCTTTATTTCCACGGAATTCTCTTCATTTTAAGTAACGGTCTATGAGCAGTAATGACAAAACCAATCCAAAAGAAGTTGAAAATCATGAATGGCTGGAATCCCTGGAGTGGGTTCTGAAAAACGAAGGGAAAGAGAGGACAAAACAATTGCTGGAGCTGCTGCAGGATGAAGCTCAAAAACATGGAATTTCGCCCGCTCTTAATTTTAATACTCCCTATATAAATACTATTTCGCCTGAAAAAGAGGTCGCCTATCCCGGCGATCTTGAAATTGAACAGAAATTAATGGGTATTATCCGCTGGAATGCCATGGCAATGGTGGTGAAGGCGAATATGGCCAACAAGGGCATTGGCGGCCACATCTCTACTTATGCCTCTATGGCTAATCTCTGGGAGGTGGGGTTTAATCATTTCTTTAAAATCTATGAGAACGGAAAATCCGACCTCATCTATTTCCAGGGACATGCTTCCCCCGGCGTCTATTCCCGGGCTTTTCTTGAGGGAAGGCTCACAGAAGAACACCTGGAGAACTTTCGCAGAGAGATTAAATCCAGGAAAGGCCTTAGCTCTTATCCGCACCCACACCTGATGCCTGAATTCTGGAATTTCCCCACTGTTTCTATGGGTTTGGGCGCAATCATGGCCATTTATCAGGCAAGATTTAATAAATATCTTCTGAATCGCGGCTTACTGGAAGAAAACGATCAAAAGGTATGGGGCTTCTTCGGGGATGGTGAGATGGATGAGACCGAAGCCCGCGGCGCGCTGAGTATTGCCGCACGGGATAAGCTGGATAACCTGATCTTTGTGCTTGACTGCAACCTGCAGCGACTGGACGGGCCGGTAAAAGGCAACGGCAAGATCATTCAGGAGCTGGAGGCTTTCTACAAGGGAGCAGGCTGGAATGTGATCAAGGTGCTGTGGGGAAAAGACTGGGATCCTATTTTTGAAAAAGATGAAGCAGGTAAAGTTATTAATCTGCTGAATGAAATTCCGGACGGGCAGCTTCAGAAATATGCCTATTCAGAAGGCAGTTTTATCCGTGAAGATTTCTTCGGAAAAGATCCTGACCTGAAACAACTGGTAAAAGGATATTCCGACAAAGAACTGCTGCGGCTGAAGCGGGGCGGGCACGATCCCGTGAAGATCTACAACGCCTATAAGGCGGCCATAGAACACGAGGGCAGCCCCACTATTATCCTGGCGCAAACCATCAAAGGTTACGGGCAGGGCCATGCAGGAGAAGCGAGTAATGT
>JBAWAB010000267.1:0-2847 GCA_049589035.1 Salegentibacter sp. | reverse complement strand
TATCGTTGACAAACGCACAAATGGCCTTAAAATCCTGGGCGAGATTTGCCGTGTCTTCATTCAAAGGCGCCTCGAAAAAGGTAATTTCGTGCCCGTAATTCTCGTTGAATTTTCCCAGGAATTCCCGATCGTAATTTTTGGTGCTGAAGACGGCGACTTTCATGTTGTTTTTCCAGGTTGAATTAATGCCATCCTAATTTAGGGAATTTCGTCCAGATTATAGTCGACAATTACCTGAGGAGTTCTGTAATAAATATTTCAAAATGAAGAGGATAATGCTGAGTATGATGAGGTATCTTCGGAAAATAATTCCCTTCTGCACCAGGTATATTAGAATATTTTCATGTCATTTTTTTAGAGAATCTGCCAATCATCTAATCTTTCGCCACCGAGGATTTGCTGTATATATTTTTCGACCCGCGCTTTCCGGGATAGTAAAACAGTGAAGTCTACAAGCATAAAAAAAACCTGTAACCCTTTCGGGGTACAGGCTTTGCAATAAGTTGCTCAGGTATTATTTAAGCGACTCGTATAACTTCTCGGCTACTTTTTTGGAAGAAGCCGGATTTTGTCCGGTGATCAAATTGCCATCCTTAAGAACGTGTACATCCCAGTTATCTGCTTTAGAATATATTCCGCCGTTTTCCTTTAGCATATCTTCCACTAAAAAGGGAACTACCTCGGTTAACTGTACTGCTTCTTCTTCAGTATTGGTAAATCCGGTAACTTTTTTTCCTTTTACCAGGGGTTGTCCTTCGCTATCTTTAACCTCTTTTAAAGCAGCCGGCGCATGACATACGAAGGCGATCGGCTTCTTCTGCTCGTTAAATTTTTCGATCAGGGCTATGGAAGTTTTATCTTTAGAAAGATCCCAAAGTGGACCATGACCACCGGGGTAGAAGACTGCATCAAAATCTTCTGCCTTCACCTCGGAGAGCTTCTTAGTATTATTAATTACTTTTTGAGCGGCTTCATCTTTCTTATAGCGTTTGGTATCCTCGGTTTGAGCATCTTCAGTATCGCTATTAGGGTCTATAGGGGCTTTTCCCCCTTTAGGCGTTGCCACGGTAACTTCTACTCCTTTGTCAAGCAAGTTATAATAGGGAGCTGCAAACTCCTCGATCCAAAATCCAGTTTTTTCTCCAGTGTCTCCCAATTGGTCATGGGATGTCAATACAAATAATACTTTCATCTTCTTTTCTGTTTTATGGTTACTATCTTCTATTGGTGTTTTTGATCTTTGTGCGTTGGCAGCAAAACCCGAAAGGCAGAGTGCCAGCATTAAAAATTTGATTTTTTTCATATTAATATGCCATTTTCACAATCTTCTCGGCATCTTGAGGCTTAAGGCTTTGATGTTCCCCAAGACCTTCCCAGCCGCGCTCTTTAAATCTTTTTGCGATCTCTTCCGCAGTACCTTCATAATCGTCGGTATATTGGGAGAGTTTGGTGTCTATTCCCAGCTCGTTAAAGAAAGCTTCTGTTCTTTTTATGGCAGCGCTGGCTTTATCTTCTGTAGATCCTTCGGTAATATTCCATACCCGCTCGGCATATTGCGCCAGTTTTCCCTTTTTAGATTCGAAATTATACTCATAATGGCTTGGTGCGATCACTGCCAGGGTTCGGGCATGGTCGATTCCGTAAAGGGCGGTAAGTTCATGCCCCATGGCATGCACTGCCCAGTCTGTTGGAACTCCTTTTTGAATAAGTCCGTTGAGAGCCATCGTACAACTCCACATAAAATTAGAAGCTGCTTCATAATCTGTAGGATCTTCCAACACTTTTGGCGCTACCTCTATAAGAGTTTGGAGAATACTTTCTGAAAATCTATCCTGAAGATTGGCTCCGGCAGGGTAGGTAAGGTATTGTTCCAGAACATGCGTAAAAGCATCCGTTATTCCGTTTGCAAGTTGCCTTTTAGGAATTGAGTGGATGACCTGAGGATCCAGTACGGAGAATTCAGGGAATAATCCCGGGCCTCCCATGCCGAGTTTCTCTTTGGTTTCCTCTCTGGTGATCACTGCTCCGGAATTCATTTCAGATCCGGTAGCCGGTAGGGTTAATACTGTTCCAAAAGGCATCCCTTTTAAAGTAGGGATCTTGTGGAGTAATATCTCCCAGGGATCGTCTCCGTCATAAAGGGCAGCAGAAGCAAGGAATTTTGTCCCGTCTATTACAGAACCTCCTCCAACAGCTAACAAATAAGTGATATTTTCCTCCTTAATCACTTTTAGGGCCTTCATAAGTACGGCATATTCCGGATTGGCAGGAATTCCGCCGAATTCCAGGACTTCGTGATCTGCAAGCGCTGTGTTTACCTGCTCATAGATTCCGTTCTTTTTAATACTCCCTCCGCCATACAGCATAAGCACTTTGGCATTCTTTGGGATTTCATTTTTGATATTTTCTATTTGACCTTTCCCAAACAATATTTTGGTTGGGTTCTTGAATTCAAAATTGTTCATGTCTAATTCTTCTTTTTTATAGTTTTACTACCATTTTTCCTTTGTTCTTTCCGTCGAAAAGATCCAAAAAAGCCTGTGGAATATTTTCAAATCCCTCTCTGATAGTTTCAGTGTAGGTTAGCTTTTCTTCGTTCAACCACTGCGTTAGTTGCTTAACACCTGCAGGATGTTTATCTACATAATCGAAAACCACGAAACCTTGCATCAGGGAACTTTTCTTGACCAGGAATGGTTGTACGCTGATGCTTTTTGGAATTTCGGTATTGTTGTATACGGAGATGGCCCCACAGTTCACGGTTCTTGAAAACTTATTGATGTTGAAGAGAACTGCTTCAGAGATCTCACCCCCAACATTGTCAAAATAGACATCTACACCATCGGG
>JBAWAB010000266.1:0-2303 GCA_049589035.1 Salegentibacter sp. | reverse complement strand
TTGCTGGTTTTGCGATCGGTTTGATCATTCCGATTTTGATCATTTTCATTAAAAACTTCCTTGACACCAAAGTACATCATAAAGGCGATTTGCAGCCTTTGACCAAGACCATTCCGTTTTTGGGAGAGATTCCACGAATCGGTAGCGACCAGACAGATATTATTCAGCTAAATGACCGGTCTCCCCTTGCGGAATCTTTTCGAATCCTGCGGACTAACCTCGCTTATTTAATTCAGAATAAAAAGAAGGATAGAGGGGAAGTTATTTTCGTAACCTCAACTATAAAAGGGGAAGGAAAGACCTTTATCTCCTACAATCTTGGAAGAACCCTGGCCAGCACCAAGAAAAAGGTGCTGCTTATTGGAGCAGATATCCGGAATCCGAAATTGCACCGTTATGCTGATAATCGTGCCAAGGAAAAAGGTCTTTCAGATTATCTGTACGATTATGAGGTAACCGCTCAGGATGTCATTTCCAGTTCTGTGGATGAATCCCTCCAGGTGGATCTGATCCTTTCAGGAGCGATTCCGCCCAACCCGGCCGAACTGTTCATGAATGATCGCATGGAGGAATTGATAGATCATGCCACCCAGGCCTATGATTATGTGATTGTAGATACTGCCCCCACAATGATCGTGACTGATACCTTGCTTATTAGTCCGTTGGCTGATACTACCTTGTACGTGACAAGAGCCGATTTCACGGAGAAAAAACTCCTGGAATTCCCTAAAGAATTAAAGCAACAGGGTAAATTGAAAGGACTTGCGGTCGTTTTGAATGATGTGGATTATTCAAAATTCTCTTATGGCGCCAAGTACGGTTACGCCTACGGCTATGGTTACGGCTATGGAGCCGATGAAGAAAGCAGGTGGAAAAGGATCTTTAGAAATCCCTTCAAAAAGAGCTAAAATAGACTTTTACTTTTTTCGATGACGGGTACCAGTTTTTCCATTTTCTTTTGTGACAGACGTATGGTCGCTACTTTTTCAAGATGCTCCAAACGGTGGGTATCGCTGCTTAAATAATCGATCATATTTCTTTCCAGAAGCTGAAAAGCGGTTTTCTGAATTCCTGTACCGTAGTGGCCGGTGAGGGAAAGCATATTAAGCTGAAAGCTGCAGCCTCTGGACTTCAGTTCTTCGTATTTGGAAAGATCTTTTGCATGGTAAAAAGCATATCGTTCCGGATGGGCAAGTATAGGCCTGTAGCCTCTGTTCTGCAGTTTAAAAAGGATTTCGTGTAGATTGATAGGAGCCTGGAAAAAGGACATCTCCACTAATACGCGATCTCCGGAAACAGGCAAGATATCATTCTTTTCCAGGGTGTCTATAAAATGCTGGTCCATCAGATATTCTGCAGCCGCCTTCATATGGTTGCCTTGTGGAAGAGCCGGAAGTAATTCTTCCAGGGCTGCCTGAATGCTCTCCGGGGTATTTGGATAATATTCTCCCATCACGTGAGGGGTCGCGACAAAATTCTTCACGCCAAATTCATTGAATTTCCTTATCATTTCAAGAGAATCCTGTACGTTCTCTGAACCATCGTCTATACCCGGAAGCAAATGATTATGAAAATCGGTGAATCCTTCGAGATAATCTGAGAGAAATTTCTTTTTCTGAAAAATGGATAGCATGTCCCTGATTTTTGACCATAAAATTACATATTTTTAACGCCATTTTAGATTTATCGGAATATTACCTGTTTATGAAATTCATTCTTACTGCCGCTTGTATCATTTTCACTGCCATGGGTATGTCTGCTCAGCTATTGAAGCCATCGGCAGATCTTAATCTCGTTGGCTTGGGTTATGCTCAGGAAGAGGCGCCCTTCTGGTTATATTCAAACCGACGGGGACGATTGAATGAAACAGCGAATCTTGCAGCATGGGGCAATATATCCACCAGGTATTATCTGTATGACGATGCTTTTCTTGAAGGAGGAGTAGGCATTCTTTACCAGGATGGTTATTCTAATAAGGTTCAATTTGATGAATCCTACCTTAGCTTCCAAAATGATTGGCTTTCGGTTACTTTGGGAAGGAAACAGAAAAAAGAGCTTTACAAAGGATTAAGTGCAAGTAATGAAAATATTCTTTGGTCCTTGAACGCCCGCCCGCTTCCTGGGATCCGGTTTTCTACCTCCAGAACCATTTTCTTCGGAAAAGAGCGCCGGGGACTTGGTTTCGATGCCTCTCTGGAAGAATACGTGACTGATGATGACCGGTATGTTGATGAAACCCGTATTCACCATAAAAGCTTTCACCTGGTTTACAAGGCTTCCGATAAATTTGAGATCAAAGCCGG
>JBAWAB010000265.1:0-1973 GCA_049589035.1 Salegentibacter sp. | reverse complement strand
AAGGCTTATGAACTGCAGCCGGATAAATTTGCAGATAAAGTGGATGCGCTGGGACATCCCCGCCCCAATGGTATTCCCGATGTTCTGGATGAGGCGAAATGGGGTCTGGACTGGATCCACAAAATGCATCATGGCAAGAATGGTCTTTTTCACCAGGTGGCTGACGACCGGGATCACATTGGGATGAAATTACCGGATCAGGACTCTGCGGATTATGGCTGGGGTCCCGGTTCCTATCGCGTGGCCTATTTTGCCACGGGGAAACCACAGGGACTTCGGGAGTATAAGAGCAAGGCTACAGGAATCGCCAATCTCGCCGGAAGATCTGCAGCGGCTATGGCCATCGCAGCGCGTATCTGGAAAGAAGATTTGCACGATCCTGTATTTGCAGAAAAGTGTCGAATCGCTTCGGAAGAGTTATATTCTATGGGAAAAGCCAATGAGGGTTATCAACAGGGAAATTCCTATGGTGCTCCTTACCGGTATAATGAAGATACCTGGGCCGATGACATGGAATGGGCTGCCGCTGAAATGTATGCGAATACAAAGGATCAGAAATATTTGAAGGATGCAAAGCACTATGCTGAAATGGCCAATTCTGTCTCCTGGATGGGAAAAGAAACTGCTGAGCATTACCGTTTTTATCCGTTTTTCAATATTGGGCATTTTGTGCTATATCCTTTTGTGGATAAAGCTTTTCAGAAAAAACTGGCGGGTTACTACGAGAAGGGAATAGAAGAATGCAGCAAGGCGGCTGAAACAAATCCTTTCAAGATCGGCGTTCCGTTTATCTGGTGTTCAAATAATCTAACCGTGAATCTCATCAGTCAGCTCATTCTTTATGAAAAGATGACCGGAAATCACCAATATCACCAGTTTATGTTGGCGCAAAGAGACTGGCTACTGGGCAGAAATCCCTGGGGCACGTCGATGTTCATGAACCTTCCGCGGAAGGGCGAGTTTCCCGAATCGGTGCATACCAGCGTCTATGTAATGACCGGCAAAGAAGTTCCGGGCGGTTTGGTAGACGGTCCTGTTTATGCTTCTATTTATCATGATCTCAAAGGTATTCAGCTGAAAAAAGAGGATGAATTTGCCCAATTTCAGAATGACTTCGTGGTGTATCATGATGACTACGGCGATTATTCCACTAATGAACCTACCATGGACGGTACCGCTGATGCGGTTTTTATGATGGCGTATTTTTCTGAATAAACAAAGAAACAAATGGAGCTAAAAACCTATAAATTCGACCTGGAGCTGAAGGATACTTTTACTATCAGCCATGGTTCGCGTAATTTTCAGCCAACTTTGATAGTTGTTCTTTCTGATGGAGGCTTCACCGGATATGGCGAAGCAGCGGCCACTTCATATTACGGAGTGACGGTAGAGAAGATGCAGGCTTCGCTAAAATCAGTGGAAGCTTTGGTGGCTGAAAATATACATCGCACTCCAGAGGAACTTTGGGAGCTCACTTTTCCGCATTTAAAAGACAATCCATTTGCACAATGCGCGCTGGATATCGCTATGCACGACCTGCACGGGAAACGCAACGGACTTCCGCTTTACAAAATGTGGGGGTTAGATCTGAAGAAAATTCCTCTGACGAACTACACCATCGGCATAGATTCCGTGGAAAATATGATCCGGAAAATCAGGGAATTTCCCTGGCCTCTCTATAAGATCAAGCTTGGAACAGATGATGACATCAGCATTATAAAAGAACTCCGAAGACACACCAATTCTGTGTTCAGAGTTGATGCCAATGCCGGCTGGACCCTTGAGCAGGCTTTGAAGAATATTGAAGCCTTTAAAGATCTCAATGTTGAATTCATTGAACAACCCCTGAAAACTTCCGATTTGGAAGGTGTGAAGGAATTGTTCAAAAGGTCTCCGCTGCCGCTTATCGCCGATGAAAGCTGCATCGTAGAAGCTGATGTTGAGAAGTGTGCACCTTATTTTCACGGCGTGAA
>JBAWAB010000264.1:0-2418 GCA_049589035.1 Salegentibacter sp. | reverse complement strand
CTGCTGTCCCGGTACATACGGGCAAGCGGATAATCTTCCATATAACCGTAGCCTCCCAGTAATTGCAAAGAATCATAAGCCACCTTATCGGCCATCTTTGTCGATAGAAGTTTGGACATACTGGCCTCTTTTACCACATACTGCCCCTCCCCGAGTCTCTTTGCCACGGAATAGTTGAATTCTTTGCACATCTCGATCTCACTGGCCATTTCGGCTACCGAGTGTCGCAACGCCTGGAATTTGTCTATGGTCTTCCCGAAAGCTTCGCGCTCTTTCATGTAACCCAGCGCATAGTCCAGGGCAAATTCGGCTCGGGCATGACCATTTATTCCCATAATGAGCCGTTCCATAGCGAAATGCTGCATAATATAGGAGAAGCCTTTACCTTCCTCTCCCATTAGGTTTTCGGCAGGTATTTCCACATTATCAAAAGCCAGTTCAGCCGTATCAGAAGCCCGCCAGCCAAGTTTATCAAGTTTGGTGGCTGAAATTCCAGGCGTCTCCCTGTCAATAATAAAGATACTCATCCCCTTATTTCCCTTACCGGGATCGGTCTTCGCGGCCACCACCAGGTAGTCGGAATACACTCCATTGGTAATAAAGGTCTTGGAGCCGTTAATGACATACTTGTCGCCTTTCTTTACAGCGGTAGTTTTCATCCCGGCCACGTCAGATCCTCCAAAAGGTTCGGTTATACACAGGCAACCTATCTTGTCGCCCTCAATGCTCGGCGCAAGGTATTCCTGTTTTATTTTATCGCTTCCCTCGGTCTTTACGTGAGTCATCGCGAGATATGCGTGGGCCCACATGGCCGCAGCAAAGCCTCCCGAGTTTATCTTCTGAAGCTCCTCGAGAAAGATCACGGTATAAAAAATATCAAGATTAAGTCCGCCGTATTCCTCCGGCTGGTTAAGACCGAAGTAACCCATTTCTCCAAATTTCTTCCAGATGAAACGTTCGATCTCGCCGGTTTTTTCCCACTTTTCTATATGTGGAACCACCTCCTTTTTAAGGAAATCCTGGAAACTTTTTCTAAAAAGCTCATGCTCTTCTGTAAAATACATACTGTTCATTCTACTCTAAATATTTTTTTGAAATGTCGAATTAAGGAGATAGCCCTTTTCTTCAAGGCTAAAATAATTCTTTTCTGAATTCTTGCAGCAAACAATCCTGCACTTAAAGAAAGCACATGTTTTTTCAGGATTTTTACCTCAAGGTCAAATATAACTGAATTCTTTCAATTTTATCTGAAGGAAAGCCCCTGATTTTTGCTAATTCCTCAAATGAAGTAATACCCTCATGCAGGTCGCGATAGTCAACAATCTCCCGTGCCAGTTCATAATTGAAGTAAGGAACCTCCGATAGCGGCAAAACGCCGGCTTCGTTGATATTCAGGATTTGCACCTGCGGTTTCTGCTTTATGGCAAATCTCCCGGCGATCTTTTTCCGAAGGTCTGCATTGAGCCCCCAGACATCCTTGAGCTGAATTTCATCCACGAATCCTCCCAATTTTGACCTGTAGCTTACAATCCGTGTTGACAGCACCTCGCCAATCCCACTTATTTGCTGCAGGTCTTCAGCCGTAGCCGAATTCAGGTCTTGCTTCTGTGCAATTCCAGCAACTACAATGCTCTCCCTCCCCCGCTCTTCATTGCGCCTTTTCCACTCAGGAAATTTAAAATAGGGAGAAACAGCCTGTAATAAGGAATCGGAAACACCGGTAACTTTTCGAAAGTCTTCTGCTGAATTTATCCATCGCCCCTGCTTGCGGTAATCCTGCAGCCGGTCGATCTCTTCCGTAGTCATGCCGAGAACATATCCTTTATAGTCGGTGATGAAATTGGGATTAAACGGAAGCAATTTCAAGGAATCTTTCTTTACCCCGGCCAGCTTCAGCGAATCTATCTTCTGCTGAAAATGCTCAATTTCATCACTTTTCCCTTCCGGAATTTCTTCCGAAGAAAAATCCACAAAGAAATAAATGAGCTGCAGAGCGATGATGATGAGTACCAAAAGAAAAATCCCATTTTGTTGACTTCTAGTGAAAACAAAATGGGATTTAAAAGATTTCATTATAGTGACTTCCTAAGAAGCATTGGCTTTTTTAGCCTTTTCAGGCTTATGGAAAAGCTCTCCGGCTTTTAATCTTCTCAAATACTCGTTAAGGTCATCTTTAACCTCGCCAGACATGATGTACAACCCGATAATGTTAGGGAAAGACATGGCAAGGATCATCATATCGGAGAAGTCAAGAACGGCTCCAAGACTAACCGATGCCCCAATTACCACAAATACAAGGAAGAGCGATTTATAAACGATTTCAGTCTTCTTGCTTTTTCCGAATAGGAAAGTCCAGGCTCTCATTCCGTAGTAAGACCAGGAGATCATTGTTGAGAATGCGAATAGGAACACAGCCAC
>JBAWAB010000263.1:0-11655 GCA_049589035.1 Salegentibacter sp. | reverse complement strand
TTTTGCTCTTGTTTGCCTTGTTCTTTCCATGATGGTAGTAAGAATGGTCAACAGTGATAAAAAGAAGAAAGAATAAACCTTCTTTTAACCCCAAATAAAAAAGCCCAATCTTGAGAAAGATGGGCTTCTTTTATTTTATGAAATTACGGGTTTTTAAACGGTCATGGAAAACAGTTGAGTTTCGGGCTTATTTCGTTGCAACAGAAGGTCAAAGGCCATACAAACGTTCCTCACAAAAGGCCTTCCCTCTTCCGGGATTCGGAGGCCCATCCCTGTAAATTTTACGATGCCGTCTGCCTCCATTTCCTTGAGTTTTTTCAGAGATTGTAACAGTTCGGGAAAGAAAGTTTCTTCATTGTCCCAGGTAGTTTCGAGTCTGCACATAAGATTAAGAATATGCCGGCGAACCATAAGGTCTTCTTCTGAAAGTACATGCCCGCGATAAACCGGAATCTCTCCCTGATCGATCATTTCTTCATATTCCTCGACCGACTTCATATTCTGAGCAAAGCTGTACCAGCTATCACTTATGGCTGAAACTCCCAGGCCAATCATCACCTGAGTCTTAGAGGAAGTATAACCCATAAAATTCCGGTGTATGGTCTTGTTTTCCAGGGCTTCATAAAGGCTGTCCTCCTTTAGTGCAAAATGATCCATTCCAATTTCTATATAACCGGCTTCCTCGAGCATTTGTTTCCCTGTTTCATACATCTCGCGTTTTTCCGCAGCACCGGGAAGGTCTTCCTCTTTGAAACCGCGCTGGCCGTTGCCTTTTATCCACGGCACATGAGCATAGCTGTAAAACGCGATGCGATCGGGCATCAGCTCCTTGGTTTTTTCAATGGTTGAAATGATATGCTCTTTGGTCTGAAAGGGAAGGCCAAAGATGATGTCATGCCCTACCGATTTATATCCAGCAGCCCGGGCATTTTCGGTAGCGCGTTTTACATTCTCAAACGGCTGAATTCGGTGAATCGCCTTCTGCACCGTAAGGTTATAATCCTGAACCCCGTAACTTACCCGCGAAAATCCGAGTTCGGCAAGAGTCTTCAAATGTTGTTCAGTAGTATTGTTGGGGTGGCCTTCAAAACTCATTTCTGCATCGGCCGCTACTTCAGCCTTTCCGAAGATCTTATTCAATAGTTTCTTAAGATTTTCCGGAGAGAAAAACGTTGGAGTTCCGCCGCCCAGGTGCACCTCTTTAATAACGGGCTTTTCATCGAATAATTCGAGATAAAGCTCCCACTCCCGTGCCACGCTTTCCAGATAAGGCCTTTCCACGCCGTGATTGCGGGTAATTCGCTTATTACAACCACAAAAGGTGCAAAGGCTCTCGCAAAAAGGAAGGTGAATATAGATGCTGATCCCTTCTTTGGAATTACTCTCTTTAAAGCTCTTTTGAAGCGTTTCTTTCCAGGCTTCCGGAGAAAAAGTAGCATCGTTCCAGTAAGGGACCGTGGGATAACTTGTATAGCGTGGACCCGCCACGTTGTATTTGGCGATCAGATTATTGTTCATAGCTGAAAATTTTCAGCACAAAAATAAGATGCAGCCTGCAGAGCTTAAATGACAATGATCAGTTTAGCAGAAATTCGGAAGAAGATGTCCGAAATTATAGAATATTGATCTCCAGTATTTTATTTTACTCAGCAACAGCATCTTCCTTGAACCTTCCGAAGAGAATATTGCGCCGACGAAGGTTTTCAATAGTTTCTCGCGAGGGCATTTGCTGGGGAGTTATACGCCATATCCAGTTCTCACGGGCACTGGCAGGAATATTCATGATGCCTTCTTCTCCCAGGCCAATAATGTCCTGCATAGGGATGATTGCCAGCCGGCAAACAGATTTCAGGGCCATATTAATGAATATTTCGTGCACATTTTTAGTAGTTACGGCACGGCCGCTGTATTCCCTGAGATGCTCCTTCTCCTTTTTGTTGGCATTCTTATACCAGCCGCGACAGGTATTATTATCATGGGTGCCGGTATACACGAGGTTATGCGGCGTATGATTGAATGGCAAATAGGTATTTTCGGCGCGGTCTCCCCCAAAGGCGAATTGCAGCACCTTCATCCCCGGAAAATTGAAACGCGCCAATAACTGATATACCGGCTCATCGAGAGAACCCAGGTCTTCTGCGATGAAGGGCATTTCAGGAAAATCCTTTTTCAGCTCCTTAAAGAAACTCACTCCCGGGGTCTTTACCCATTTTCCATGAATGGCTGTGGTTTCTCCGGCGGGTACTTCCCAAAAGGCCGAAAAGGCCCTGAAATGGTCTAATCTCACCAGATCAAACAGCAGCAGGTTTTGACCAAGACGTTTTATCCACCAGTCGAAATCCTTTTGCTTCAGGTTTTTCCAGTGAAAAACAGGTGTGCCCCAAAGCTGACCTGTTTCGCTGAACATATCGGGCGGAACACCTGATACCTTTGAAGGCTCCTTATTCTCATCAAGCTTGAAATATTCGGGATACGCCCAGCATTCGGCACTCTCATGGTTCACGTAGAAAGGAATATCCCCGATCAGGGAAACCTGTTTTTCATGGGCATAAGCCATTAACTTTTCCCATTGAAAAAAGAACAGAAATTGCTCAAATTTCTCTCTTCTTATAGGTTCTTCCAGTTCCTTCTGCGCCTTCTTCAGGGCAGCAGGGTTTCGGTCACGCAATTCTTCGGGCCATTGTGTCCAGCCCAGATTTTCATACTTTTCCCTCAGGGCCAGGTACAAAGTATAATCTTCCAACCAACTTTCATGTTTCGTGCAAAATTCTGAGAATTCGGCCTGAAATATATTTTTCTTTTTAAAAGTAGTGAAAGCGGCATCGATCAAAGTCGCTTTATATTCCTCTACAGGTTGAAAATTGACCCTTTCCTTACCAAATTCGTCAGATTTCGGGAAATCTTTCAGCGTCAGGAATCCTTCTTTTTCTAACAGCTCAGGGCTGATGAGCAAAGGATTTCCTGCAAAGGCAGAATGGCTGCTGTAAGGGGAATGACTATACACTGCATCGGTAGGATTCAAAGGTAAAAGTTGCCAGTATTTGTACCCCGACGACTGTAGAAAATCGATAAATTCATAGGCGGCAGGGCCAATATCACCAATGCCGAATGGTGAGGCCAAAGAAGTAATATGCATTAGAATGCCGCTGCTTCGGTTGAATTCCATAATTGGTTCGAGTGATTAGTTGCGTTGAGCCTTTAAAAAAGCGACCGGAAATTCCTTAAACAGATCCTTCAGGAGAAAACTGTCTTCTGCCTTTAACTTCTCCCCAGTGAAAACATTTTCCCATTTCACGGGTGCGCCTTTAGGTAAGGAAAGCCAATGATTCTGCATCACCTTTTCAAAAGGTTTAAATTCCTTTTCTTCAAAAATTTCTGTCACCAGAACCGGAATTACCACAACATACCATTGTTTCTCGTTGTGCCGGGCAAAGGCCAGAAATTCTTCGTCTTTTCTCCCCGAAATTTTTAGCGGCTGGTATTCGCCGTGTTCAAAAAGCCCCTGATTTTCACGTCGCTCCATCAGTGCCTTATGTAGGGAATACATTTTCAATTTTCCGTTCCCATAATTTCTTCTGAATTCTTTCAGTTGCTTTCCCTTCTCCTCTTTCTTCATCCTGCGGAAAGACGAGAGATATTCTTCCCGCTTGGTATAATCTACGGGCCTGCGGTTATCGGGATCAACATAGCTCAGGTCCCAGAGTTCAGATCCCTGATAGATATCAGGAATTCCGGGAGCGGCAATCTTGAGAAGGCTTTGTCCTAAAGATTTTATCACTCCGTAATAAGCGATTTTCTTGCTGAAGGCATCAAAGGATTGCCGGAATTCCTCATTATTCAGAATATCATCAATAAAACCGAAAACCTCCTCCTCATATCCATGATCGGGTTGAGCCCAATTTGAATGAACCTTTGCTTCTCTCAATACCTTCTGCAGGTATTGTCGGGTCCTAAGAAAGAACCTCTTTTCTGTTTTTCCGTTGAAAGGCAGCGCACCTAAAATGCACTGATAGATGAAGTATTCCTCATTCTTATCTGGGATATTGCCATTATTTCGGACTTTATTATTGATCTCCTGCCACTCCTTAACCTTCTTAAACCATTCATCGGGAAGCTCACTCAGCACATTAAGCCGCATTCGGGCATCTTCTCCCCGTTTGGTATCGTGAGTCGCGCTAGCATTGATCGACAACGGAAAATGTTCTTTCCGCCACTTCATCTGCCGGTGAAATTTTTCTCCGTTGCTCCCAAACTGGCCGGGAGAATCACCTACTTCGTTGTGGGAGATCAATCGGTTATAGATATAGAACGTGGTGTCTTCAACTCCTTTTGCAGCCAGGGGCCCGGTAAACTGCTGACAACGCTGAAGGAAAAACAGCATTTTCTCCTGATCCTTATCCGGTTGTCCCAAAGCGAGAGCTTTTAAATATTCCAATTCATCCATTCGGTCCTGCTGCTGTTCCCCCGCCATTTCAAAGGCGGTTTCGATCACCTTCTGCTCTTCTTTTTTAAGCGGAAACCTTTTTGGATATATCCGGTAGACCGGAAAAGCCGCCATAAAAGCAGCAAGGGCTTCCTTCCAAACCTGCTCCTCCTGCTCCCCCTCTTTTGGTAGAAGCTCCAGGTCGTTTAGCAAAAGCCACAGGTTCTGCAGTTCGCCTCCCATTCGTTTCTTCAGAATGAACAGTTTTTTATCGTAAACCAGCTGATGATAATCTGCAAATTCCGGAGCCAGTTTTTGGTAAAAATTATCGAATTTCTTCCTTCCGCGGCTATCGGTAAAAAGCTGGTTCACCTGGGCAAGGAATTCATAACCGCTGGTGCCCTGTACCGGCCAATCCGTAGGCAGGTTTTCTTCACCTTCAAGGATCTTTTCGGCTATAAGATAGAGTCCGCTTCCCAGCAAATCCCGTACCCGCTCGAGGTAAGACTTCGGATCAAAAAGTCCGTCAATATGATCGATTCTCAGCCCATCGATAAGACCTTCTTCAAAAAGTTCATGTACAAACGAGTGATAGGTATCAAAAACCTCCTGATCTTCCATCTTCAGGCAAATGAGATCATTTATGGTAAAGAAACGACGGTAATTGATCTCCTTCTCGGTGTTTTTCCAATAAACGGGAGCAAAATACTGCAGTTTCAGGATTTTCTTCATTCTATCGGGGTCTTCAGAAATATCGGAAATCTTTTTCTGAAGATTCTTCAGATTTTCATAATGACCGGAAACCTCCCATTGGAAAGCATTTTTCAGTTTTTGCCATTCTTTAGTGCCTCCTGAAAAATTCCTGAATTTCTCCTTCCATTTATCCCAACCGCTTCCCTCCAGGATCTCTGCGTATGATCGTGCGCTGGCAGGATAGGAATTGTCATAATAATTGATAGAGAAACCCTTTTCGTCAAAGTCGATCTTCAGGTCTTTATCTTCCAGGACTTTCTCCAGGGACGCCCCCAGGAAAGGTGCCATTAGTCTTTTTTGATCCTTTTTTTCCCAATCCACATCAAAAGAACGGTAATATTGTGAATCTGGCCCAAGCTGGAAAAGATCCCGCATCCATACATTTTCTCCGTGAAAGGCCATGTGATTGGGGACAATATCCTGCAGCCATTTCATTCTCTTGTACTTCAGACTTTTGCCCATCTCCCGAAAAGATTCTATAGTCCCTATTTCGCGATTAATGTGGGAAGGGTCGGCAACATCATATCCGTGGGTACTGCCCTTCCGTGCCTGGAAGAACGGAGCCGCGTAGATACCTCCTACGCCCAACTCCTCCAGGTATTCAACAATATTTTCAAGGTTCCAAAGGGTGAAACTACAGGAAAGTTGTACGCGATATGTCGATGCCGGACTGTTCATTAGATTACAAGATTTAGATTTTCGGCGAGTTCTTTGAAAGCAGCCGTCCAGGTTTTTGCATGCTCATCGCCGGAATCTGCTTTTGCTGACTGCTCCTGATAAAGATGTTCCTTTATTCCAAAAGCAATATTCTGAGCCTCCCATTTTTCCGGTTTTATAGGGCTTTCTTTCAAAGCCTTCAGCAAATCATTGATCGTGATCATTAGATAAAGGTCATTGGGATTCTCATGCAGTTTTTGCAGCAGGGCGGTAAGGCGTTCATTAGTAAGGAAATTCAGCGTAACCACGTCGAGCGACACGTGAATAAGTTCGGAAGAGCTCAGGAGTTTCTTGAAACGATCAATGTCAAAATCGTCGTTTTTCAACACCTGCACAAAGCGCTTATTCACCGCCATTTCCACAGGCAACTTCAGCCGGTTTGGGACTTTCATGTTCAATTCCTCGAAAGTCTGTAGTAAAGGATAGGTATTCTCATACAACTGCTGCACCGAAGCTTCAGCACTTCGCAGGGTATTTTCGGTAACCTGCTCCATGATAATTTGTTTTTCGTCGCGGAAAAGGTGCCAGAAAGAATAATTGTGATTTCCGAAGTAAGTATCCATCATATTGAAGATCTCATAGATATTGCCTTTTCTGAAGAATTCTGCCACATTGGTGTGCAGTTCTTCCAGGGCATCGGCACCTAAATATTTACGCACTCCTCCAAAGAGATGGTGATCTCCCATGTGGAGCACGGCATAGGATATATCGACTTTTTCCCAGGTAATATCCGAACGGAATTCCGTGCGGCCAATCACCAGTTTCTGCCGGCCTGCTTCATAATAATACTTGTCAAGCACGTTCGCGCTAAAGTTGTAAAGGCTCACTTCTTCGGGAAATTCCTGGAAGAGTGAAGAAACGGCGTAGTGAGCACCAATACGAAGCATGTCCAGTTTCATAGGCTCTACGAACTTCTCATAGGCCGAAAGAGCGGTGCCATATTCAGGCAGGTTACTGGGAATCTTCTTCAGTAGTTTTCTGAAATTCTCCTCGTAGCTTTTGCCGGTTACTTCTTCAGCCAGCTGAATTGCCCGCGTCGCATAAAAGATATCCTGCATTGATTCAATCCCGGTAACCTCATCAAAGAACCAGCCGCAACTCGTGTACATAAGCATGGCGTGATACTGCATTTCCATCAGTTTCAGGATCTTCACCTTCTCATCTTCACTTAGCTTGTCTCCGAAATTGTCATTCAGGAATTTCGCGACATTCTCTTCGCTGCGGTCCAGAATTACCCCAATATATTTATCGCGGATTCCCCATGGATCGGAAGTATAATTCTTTAATTCCTGTTCGTAAACCTGGATGAGTTCTTCCCTGGCCCAGTCGAAACTATCGCGCAAAGGTGCCCGCCATTTTTGATTCCAGTCGGGATGGCCGCCGGTATGGCAGCCGCAATCGCTGCGCCATCTTTCTACACCATGTGAGCAGCTCCAGGAAGTGTTATCCAGGATCTCGACTTCGTATTGAGGAGGGAATTTTTCCAGAAATTCGCCGTAAATACTCAGCTTTACATCCTCTTCTTCGGCTATGCTGTCCAGGCAATAGGAAAGTGCCATCTCCCCGAGGTAATGGTGGTGTCCATAACTTTCTCCATCGGTGGCAATATGCACCAGCTGCACTTCATCTTCTGAAGTGAACTGACCCTCCAGTTTTTCCTTGAAGAATTCCCCATTATCCAGTAAACCTTCAAACGCCACAGCCTGCGATGCCGGCCCGTTATAGAAAAATAAGTCGATTTTTTTTCCGGAAGGCAAATTACACACATAGGCTTTGCGGGAATTTACCCTGGCCTGGGAAGCATCCTTCCACTCGGTGTCCCCTATTTTCCTCAATCTTTTAGCCTGATATGGCGAAAGAATAGTGAATTTTATGCCATGACTCGCCAATACCTCAAGGGTAGCGGTATTCACAGCTGTTTCTCCCAACCACATTCCTTCAGGCATGCGCTGGTAACGATGTTTAAAATCTTCAATTCCCCAGATCACCTGCGTCTCCTGGTCCCGCGGATTCGCCAAAGGCATGATCAGGTGATTATAGGCCTGGGCCAGAGCCGAGCCATGGCCAGAGAACCGTTTCTGACTTTCCTTGTCGGCTTCAAGAATGGATTTATAGGTCTTGGGCGCCTCCAGTTCCATCCATGCCAGAAGGGTTGGCCCTATATTGAAGCTCATCCAGCCGTAGTTATTCATGATCTCTTCGATCTTACCTTCCGGATTCAGGATCCTGGATGAAGTATTACGGGCGTAGCATTCGGCATTTATACGGTGGTTCCAGTCGTGGTAGGGATAAGCAGAATCCTGGATCTCAACTTTGTTTAGCCAGGGGTTTTCTCTTGGTGGCTGATAAAAATGGCCATGTATACAGATATATTTTTCTTTCATTTTTTCATATTCATTAATTCCGGTTAGGTTTTTGGAAGCGGCTTGGGAAGACCGCCTGTAAAATCGGGATTGGGTGCTTTGGCGGGCCTATTAAAATCAGCCTGGCGCCCTCTCAAAAAGTTAATCAAAAGATAGTCAAACTTACGCAATGCGACAATTGTTTGGCTAACTTTCAAAAATGATGAACGAGGTAGGGACAATATCGAAAGCTTGCCCTGCCTGGAAGGTATGAGGCAGCGCCTCTGCTCCCAACCATTTTTTATCTTCTGAAGCAACTAAAAGCCTCCAGTTGTCTTCCTGCTCCGGAAGCTGTATCTCCATGTTCTCCTTCCCAAAATTGAAGGCCGCGAGGAGTTTTTGTTCAGCTTCAGCAAAAATGAGCAGTAATTTTTTCTCCTCATCAGGCTCAACCCTGATCTTTTTATTTCTGAAAGCCGCAAACCGGCCTTCCTTGCGTAGATTAATGAGATGTTTATAGAAGGTAAACATCGCAGCTTTCTTCTTGCTCCTGGAAAAATTCCAGTTGATCCTGGAATGTTCAAAGGTTTCTTCAGACTGCGGATCGGGAAACGCTCCTTCCTCGTGAAGGAAATATTTGAATTCTCTCTTGCGGCCCTCCTGCACGGCCTTCACCAGTTTTTCATCGCCGTGGCTCACGAAATACTGGAACGGATGATCCTCAGCGAACTCTTCGCCCATGAAAAGCATGGGTACGTAAGGGGAAATCAACATAATTGCGGCTGCCAGCTTGAGCTCTTCAAAAGAGACCAATTTCGATAGCCGGTCTCCCAGCATTCGGTTGCCCACCTGATCGTGATTCTGTGTAGAAACTACAAAATTATGAGCCGGCAAGGCTTCAGGGTCGTTCCCTACTGTTTTTTTCCGATGTTCTGAATAGATGCCGTCATAGACAAAAGCCTGTTTGAAAGATTTTGCAAGATGCCAAAGCTTTCCGTAGTCCTCATAATATCCTTTATTCTCTCCTGTTAAAACGGTGTGCAAAGAATGGTGAAAATCGTCTACCCACTGGGCTTCCAGGCCATAGCCACCCTTCTCGTATTCTGAAACCATGCGAATATCATTCCGGTCACTTTCAGCGATGAGTTCATAGTTCCTGCCGGTCATTGTTTGCAGGGTATCGGTCCACTCACTAAGTTCCTTCAGAAAATGCCGTGCTCCCAGATCGATGATCTCGTGAACAGCGTCCAGACGAAGTCCGTCGAAATGAAATTCTTCCAGCCACATTACCGCATTCTGCAGAAAATAATTCCGTACCTCATCAGATTCAGGTCCGTCAAAATTGATGGCTTTACCCCAGGGGGTATGATAGTGATCGGTGAAATATGGGCCAAAAGCGGAGATATAATTCCCTTCGGGGCCCATATGATTATATACCACGTCAAGAAGAACGGCAATTCCCTTGTGATGGCAGCTATCAATAAGTTGTTTCAGGGCTTTGGTTCCCCCGTAAGAGTCTTGAACGGCATAGGGATAAACCCCGTCATAGCCCCAGTTCCTGCTGCCAGGAAACTGCGAAATTGGCATGATCTCAATGCAGTTGATACCCAGCTCCAGGAGATGATCCAGTTTGTCTTCGATGCCTTCAAAAGTCCCTTTCTTGGTAAAAGTACCGGTATGGATCTCATAGATGATCATTTCTGAAGTGGGAATACCTTTCCAGTTCTCATCATGCCAGCGATGAGCATCGGGATCAACCACCACTGACCAGGAATGGACGCCTTCGGGCTGGGAACGCGAGGCAGGATCGGGATAATCTTCTTCATCGTTCAGGCGAAACTTATAGTAGCTGCCGGGTTTTACATTCCTCACTTCAGCTTCCCAATATCCATGTTCATCTTTGTGAAGAGAAACCAGTTCGTCCTGGTCTTTCAGTAACACCTGCACTTCTTCTGCAAAGGGAGCCCAAACTGTGAAAGAACAGCTGTCATTGCCAAGATATCTCGCCCCTATTTTTCGCTCCATTTCTCTTGCTTCATATTTTATTTGCCCTTCAAATCTAAGGATGATAAAATTGAACACTTAAGCTTTAATATTATTTTAACTCTGAAGTTGAATGCAAACTTCTAATTTTAAGTATCTTAAAAATGCTGTGAGAGCTTACATCTATTGCCCTTCGGCGAAGCAGAACCAATAACAACTAACTAAATCTGAAATCTTGGAAGGTCACAAACGAGTAATCATTGAACACGTAAATCCGCAACTGGACTGCGGAAAACATCCTATAAAAAGAATAATTGACGAGCCTGTAGAAGTAGAAGCTGATATTTTTGGCGACGGCCACGACAAAGTAGATGCCATCCTGCTCTTTAGGGAGGTTAAAAAAGGCCGGGGCAGGGAGAAAAAGTGGCAGGAAGCCCGCATGGAATTTCTTATGAATGACCACTGGCGGGGCAGTTTTTCGGCACCTGCCGAAGGGCTCTATGAGTACACCATAGAAGCCTGGGTAGACCATTTTTCTACCTGGCTACACAAATTCCAGAAAAAGGTTGAGGCAAAACAGGATATTCGGGTGGAACTGCAGGTAGGAGCTGAACTCATTGAAGAGGCCATGGACAGAGCCACGGCCGGCCAGCGTAAAAAACTCAAATCCTGGAGCAAATTGCTGCGCGATGAAGAAAAGGAAACACAGGCCATCTCTGATGTTTTTAGTGATGACCTCAAACGCCTCATGTACAAAACCCGCAATCGGGATATTGCAAGCCAATATGGCAAGATCCTGCAGCTAAAAGTGGAGAGAAAAAGAGCACTTTTCAGTGCCTGGTATGAATTTTTTCCGCGGTCTACTGCAAAAGGAGACCATGGCAATTTCAGGACCAGTGAAGAAATACTTCCGGAGATCGCTGCTATGGGCTTTGATGTAGTCTATCTGCCTCCCATTCATCCCATTGGCCACAATTTCAGAAAAGGAAGAAATAATGCTACTGAAGCTCAACCCGGAGATCCCGGCTCTCCCTGGGCCATAGGGTCTGAAGAAGGTGGCCATAAAGCCATTCATCCGGAACTGGGAAGCGTAGATGATTTCGAACATTTCGTGGCCCGTGCCAAGGAGCTCGACCTGGAGGTCGCACTTGACTTTGCTATCCAGTGTTCACCAGATCACCCTTATGTTAAGAACCATCCACAATGGTTTTTATGGCGGCCAGACGGAACAGTTCAATACGCCGAAAATCCTCCCAAGAAGTATCAGGATGTGCTTCCGGTAAATTTTGAGACCGAAGACTGGGAAGCGCTCTGGAAAGAGTTGAAGACCATTGTGGAATATTGGATAGATAAAGGAGTGCGCATCTTCAGGGTTGATAATCCGCATACCAAGCCTTTTATCTTTTGGGAGTGGCTTATCGCGGAGATCAATGAGAA
>JBAWAB010000262.1:0-5910 GCA_049589035.1 Salegentibacter sp. | reverse complement strand
AAAACGAAGAATGTCAATGCCGATATTATCCGTTTTGTTAAGCAGAATGAAGGTAAATCGGGGATCATCTATTGCCTGAGCCGAAAAAAGGTGGAGGAACTGGCGCAGACGCTGCAGGTGAACGGGATCAATGCCGTGCCTTATCACGCCGGGCTCGATGCCAAGACGCGCTCTAAGCACCAGGATATGTTCCTCATGGAAGATATTGATGTAGTGGTCGCCACGATCGCTTTCGGAATGGGCATCGACAAGCCCGATGTGCGCTTTGTGATTCATCATGATATCCCAAAGAGCATCGAAAGTTATTACCAGGAAACCGGTCGTGCAGGACGCGATGGGGGAGAAGGCCATTGCCTGGCATTCTATTCCTATAAAGATATTGAGAAACTCGAGAAGTTCATGAGCGGAAAGCCTGTAGCTGAACAGGAAATAGGGCATGCCTTGCTTCAGGAGGTGGTAGCTTATGCTGAAACTTCTATCTCGCGCCGTAAGTTCATTCTTCACTATTTCGGCGAACATTTCGACGAAAAAACCGGCGAAGGAGCTTCCATGGATGACAATGTGCGAAATCCGAAGAAGAAGCGTGAAGCTAAAGAAGATGTGGAACTATTGCTGAGAACCATAAAGGAAACCAAACAGCTGTATAAGTCCAAAGAAATCGTGAAAACCCTTGTTGGGAAGTCTAATGCCATTATTCTCTCTCATAAGACTGATGAACACAGGCTCTTTGGAAAAGGAAAAGACAAAGACGGTAAATACTGGATGGCCTTGATTCGCCAGGTTCTTGTGGCAGGTTATCTGCGGAAGGATATCGAAACCTATGGCGTTATAAAACTCACAGAAAAAGGCCGGAATTATCTGGAGAACCCGGAGTCTTTTATGATGACTGAAGATCATATTTTCGACAGCACTACTGAAAGCGTTGCGGCACCTTCGGGAGCGGCAGGTTCGGGAGTAGACAAGAATCTTGTGAAAATGCTGAAGGAGCTTCGGAAGAAGGTGGCCCAGAAACTGGAGGTACCGCCCTTCGTGGTATTCCAGGATCCGTCATTGGAAGATATGGCCCTAAAGTATCCTGTGAGCATCGATGAATTGGGTAATATCCATGGCGTTGGGGAAGGTAAAGCCAAAAAATACGGCAAAGAATTCGTGGCGCTTATTCAGCAATACGTAGAAGATAATGATATCACCCGACCCGATGATCTGGTGGTAAAAACAACCGGAGTCAATTCGGCGTTGAAGCTGTATATTATTCAGAATGTTGACCGAAAATTGCCTCTGGATGATATTGCGGCAGCTAAGGGTATGGAGATGAATGACTTTATTAAAGAGATGGAAGCCATCGTTTACAGTGGTACCAAGCTGAATATTGACTATTGGCTGGAGGATATTCTAGATGAAGATCAACAGGAAGAGATCCATGAATATTTTCTTGAAGCCGAAACCGACAAGATCGATGCGGCTATGGAAGAATTCGAAGGGGAATATGACGTGGAAGAACTTCGTTTGTACCGTATAAAATTCATCAGTGAAGTAGCGAATTAATTTCAGAAGTATAATAAAAGAAGGAAGCTGCAGGGTTTAGACTTTGCAGCTTTTTTTTGTCATCCTGAACCTGTTTGCCACAGGCAGGCTTGTTTCAGGGTTTCATTAATTGGGCTGATTAGCGCTGTAAAATTCTGAAATTACCCCGAGAACTATCGCGGCAGAAAGCCGGTTTTGTCGCTTTTTATTTACCGCCATTCGCCCGGAGGTCTGCAATACATTGGGCATCCAGAACCGGCACACTTCCGTCGCTGGTGATATCTACCACGCCGGTGCCAAATTCCAAAGAAGCCCGCATGAGGCACCCGGGGACATCACAATGCCCTTTATGGCCGGGATCGGTATCCAGGTGATCTGATTGAGGTTCACTGCCCATATCTACCAACCCAAACAAATGCCCAAATTCATGGTCAAGAACGGCATTCTCCAGCACACTTTTACTGGGGGCATTAGGTTTGGAAGCAAAATTTTCAATCGTTTTTTCGTACACCACGATCGAGGTATTACGAAAAGCAGAGCCGAGAACCACTTCTTCTTTAGCGTCATCTTCTTCGTTACTGCCATCGGCGAAATAGATGAAAATCGCTATTTCATCGCCGGCATTGTACACGCTGCGATTTTTCTGTTCAATATCTCCAATTTCGTGTATGTCAAAAGGGGCTTTACCCGAAGAAGGCACCGCTCTCATGCTTATCTTGATGCCGTCGGGCTTGTAGATACGCTCCTGCAGAAAATTTTTGAAACCGTTAATAGCGGCGGTGCTGGGTGCATAGCCGTCAACATACATAATCTCGATGTTCATGGAGGTGAATTGTTCGTCGCTAAGCAGAGCGTTCGCCGAATCTCCCACGCTCTTAAGATTTGATGAATGGTCAGAAGGACTATCGGTGCTACAGGCAACCGCGAATAGTAAAAAAGTGATCAGGCCTAGTAACCGGCTCATTTTTCGCATAATGGCATCAGGAATATTTTGTAAAAATAAAAATTTACTCTGTTTTTGGCTTTAAGCGTGCCAAATAATCATAATGTTCTCCTTCTTTTAACAGCTCGCAGCTAAAATTATTCTTTGCAGCGGCCAGTTGCAGCGAGTCAAAATCGAGGTACAACCAGTCGAAAATCGGCGATTTTTCCTTCTTATAGCTCACCTGGAACTGCAGTTCGCCGTAATAGCCTTTCGAGGCATCTATCCAGACCCCGCCATCTTCATCGGTGTCGAACAAATAGCTTAGGTCTGAAGAGTCGATCAGGATCTGCCCACCAGGTTTAAGCAGTTTTTTTGCCTGTGCGAAAAAATTGTCAAGGTTGTTCAGTTTACCAATGATGCCGCTGCCGTTCATCAACATCAGGATAGTGTCAAATTGGTCATTTTTAAGCTGAAAGAAATCCTGTTGCCGGGCATCTTCAATCCCGCGGAGCCTGCATATTTCTATGGCGCCTTCGGAAGTGTCTATGGCCGTGACTTTCAGTTTTTTTTCCTGCTGAAGGAAGAGCGAATGACTTCCGGCACCGCAGCCGGCGTCCAGCACTCTTCCGAAGCAATGCTGAAGGGCCGTTTGCTCAAGTTTGGGCATTTCAGAATAGCTTCTGAAGAGATAGGATACAGGGATCACATCATCATCAAAATCTTCGGAATGTACAGTAATATCGGTCTCATCGCCGGAATGGTAATAAGCTGAAATTGCCTTTCCGAAGATGTCTTTATCTGTCTGTTTCTTATTCATATCTTTGCAAAATGCAGGAAATTTTAGAAAATCTTCCCGACAGGGCCAAAGATAAGCATAAGGAGAACAAAAAATTTTTCTCAAAGCTCAGAAAGAAGCCGCCAAAAGATCTTGACCGGCAAATGCAGGAGCTGCATGAGGAGGAGTTTGCCCGCACCAATTGCCTTGACTGCGCGAATTGCTGTAAAACTACCGGCCCGCTCTTTACCAATAAGGATATTGAACGCATCAGTAAACATTTAAAACTGAAACCACAGCAGTTCATAGATCAATATCTGCGAATCGATGAGGATAAGGATTATGTGTTGCAGGAAGTGCCCTGTACTTTTCTGGATGCCGATAATTACTGCCTTATCTACGATGTGCGCCCCAAGGCCTGCCGGGAATATCCGCATACCGATCGCAAAGACTTCCATAAAATCTCCAATCTTACCATTAAGAATACCGCCATTTGTCCCGCCGCCTACAATATTGTGGAGGAGATGAAGCGAAGGGTGAAGCTGAAATGAGATATTAGAATTGAAAATTGAGAAGTGAGAATTGAAAAAAGTAAAGGAGAACGGGAATAAACTTCAAAGTTTGTAAAGATTTTGAAGTTTAACGTGAAATACCTTATGTTTATAGGCTAAACGTGCTTTTTTTATGAAAAAAATTACTTCTCTCGCATTCCTGTTACTTATTTTTTCCAATGCTTCAGCTACCGGTTGGTTTTATACTTTGGAGAATGCTCAGAAAATGGCATTAAGCACAAATAAGCTGATCGTGGTTGACTTCTCGGCTACCTGGTGTGGGCCCTGTAAAAGAATGGAATCTGAATCCTGGAACGATCCTGAAGTAGATAAACTGATGGCCAATTTCGTTCCTTTAAAGATCGATCTGGATAGTAATCCCACTTTGGCCCGGCTGTATGAAGTAAAAGCTATTCCTTTTATGTTCATCATTGATGGCAACGGAACCATAGTTTCAAAACACCTCGGATATTTGAACAAAGCCGGTGTGATAAAAATGCTGAAAAAATATTCGGTGAACACCAGGTTCTTAAGTAGGGCTGGCATCCAGTATTATCAAAATCAGAATTACGTTACAGGAATAAGACTTGGGCAACAATACCTGGATTACAGTCTTTTTGTGAATGAAGAGATCAAAGAAGATTTTTTACGTGTTGCGGATGAATACCTGAGGAAAGCAGAAGATCTTCTTGATAAAGATCAGGAGAATTATATTTCTATGAAACAGAAGATTGAGCTTTTGGAGCTGACTTCTGATTTGTATTCCGGCCGAGAGAACAGGGTTTCCCGTTTTTTGAGCAAGAAAATAGATATAGAGGAAATTGTGGAGCATAACCGCGAACTGTATGCTTATCTCAATTATTGCCTTGCCGCAAAAAATGAGGATCAGGAAACCAGGGAAGAATGGAAACAACGCCTTGCTGCTCTTGATGGCGGCGAACTCTATCTCAAGAAATCAGAGAAGTTTCTCGAAGATAAATCCTGAAGCCGGCAAAAAGAGATTTAAAAGTTGCCGGTTGCGGGTTGCATGTTGTGCGTTTTAAAATATCAGGTCTTCCAGGATTCTTCCACATACTTTATAAATCGGAAAATTTTTGTTCCTAAATGGTGGTGCTCTTCAAGAAGATTCTTTTCATAAATTATTATTTCGGGATAAAGGGCCGTTATCTTCTCAAGGTGTAAGATGGTTTCATCATTGCTGGCGTGGGCATAGGTAAGGAATTTTAGAAAATCCCCTTTATATTTTCTTCTGCCATAGCCCTCCACAATATTGGTAATTATTGAATCGGAAGATCTTCGCAGTTGGCTTCCCAGTTCATAAAGCTCGTATTTTGGGAGCTTTAGGCTTAATTTGTGACTTCTATAAAAGAGGGCCAAAGCTTCCTTATATACCTCAAGATCGCGATATGTTTTTGCCATGTGAAAAGAATTTTAAAAGGCTTTTTGAGAACAAAGAGGAATTATCCACATGCCCTGATCCGAAACCCGCAACCGGTAACCGGTAACTGGCAACACTTAGTTGTACAACAAATACTTCTCCCTCTTTTTCCTGAATTCCTTTAAACCCTCTTGCCAGCTGGCGCGGATTTCTTCAGCGCTCATTCCTCTTTTTATCTGATCCTGAAGTTTTGGACCTCCGGCCAGTTTGTTGAAAAAGTTATTGAAGAATTCTTCCTTATTCGAGGTGTGGTGGTAGGCGTCTATCAGCCATTCCAGGTCGATCCTGTCCAGCCTCTTATGTTCGCTGAGGTCCCTTCCGTAGCATTTTTCCCCGAGGTGCTTGGGACTTTTTGCTCCTTCTTTTGATTCGGGCGTATAGCTGTAATCGAAGAACTGCGGATCTAAAGACGGCGAGCCGAATACCTGGAACTGCTTATCTGTACCGCGGCCGGCATTTACATTGGTTCCTTCAAAAAAGCAAAGGCTTGGGTAAAGGTTCACTGCCTGCGCATTCGGTAGGTTTGGAGAAGGTTTTACCGGCAGCTCATACGTTTTGGAATGATCGTAATTTTTCAGATGAATCACCTTCAGGTCACATTGAGCATTGTTTTCGAGCCAATTCTCCCCGTTTATCATTTGAGCATATTCTCCCATAGTCATTCCGTAGACCACCGGGACAGGATGCATTCCCACGA
>JBAWAB010000261.1:0-5078 GCA_049589035.1 Salegentibacter sp. | reverse complement strand
TGGTCATTACAGGAAATGGCCATTCCCGATAATCCTACAACTCCGGCGCCGGCTACAAAAAGTCCGCTTTTTTGAATGAATTTTCTTCTTGAATCTTTTCTGAAATTTCCCTGGTTTTGGCTGACTGTACTCATAACAAAGGTTTTAAAGACATACAAATTACAGCTTCTTTTTCAAAAAAGCCATTTTCAATCGCCTAAATAAAAATCTGCCTTAGTCTAGTGAATTGAAAAAATAACCGCCTGGTAGGGCTGAAGTATCACCCGGCGCTGGTGCTTTTTGAGGCCATTATAGTTATTGATGAGCACATAGTTTAAAGATCCAAAATCTGCAAGATCAATACTGGCATTTTCTTTGGTAAAATTGAGCAGGACCAGCATTTCATTTTCGTTCATCTTACGGGTATAGGCATAGATAGCAGGGTGTTCGGGCTGGACCAGTTCGTAATCGCCATAGACCAGCACCGGATGATCTTTTCTTAGCTGTACCATCTTTTTGAAATAGTTCAACACCGAGTTCGGGTCTCGCTCTTCATCGGCGACATTCACTTCTTTGTAATTGTCATTCACAGGTAACCAGGGAGTCCCATCGGTAAAGCCCGCATTTCCAGAATCGTTCCACTGCATGGGCGTCCTGCCGTTGTCGCGGGAGAGCAGTTTTAGTTTTTTCATATAAGCCTTTACATCTCCGCCTTCATTCATTACTTTTTTGTAGCCGTTACGGGCCGCAATATCCTGGTATTGCTCAATACTGTCGAAGCCGATATTGGTCATTCCCAACTCGTCTCCGTAATAACAGTATGGAGTGCCGCGCATGCTCAGGATAAAGGTATTGAGCATTTTGGCTGAAGGTGCTCTGAACTCAGGACTGTCGTTGCCAAATTTGGAAACCATTCTGGGGACATCGTGATTGGCAAGATAGATGGAAAGCCATCCCTTATCGGCAAAGGCACTGTCCCATTTGCTAAAAACTTTTTTGAATTCTGAAAGTTTATAGCCTTCGGGGCCCTGCACAAGATCGTTGGCTTCAAAATGATAGGCCATCTGCAGTTCATCGCGATCGGCATCAACCAGGGCATGTGCATCTTTAAAGCTGCTGCCAGCTCCTTCAGACACAGCAAAGACATCATATTTACTCAAAACTTCCTTGTTCATTTCCTTCAGGTAATCGTGCAGGTGAGGCCCCATTCCGTAGTATTTGATCACCTCTTTTTCGTAGCCTTTAGGTAAAGGTGGAAAAGTAGTGTCTTTGGCCACAAACTGGAAGGCATCCAGCCGGAAACCGTCTACTCCTTTTGCTGCCCAGAATTTCATAATATCATAAACTTCCTGCCGCACCTTTGGATTTTCCCAATTCAGGTCAGGCTGTTGCTGAGAGAAATAATGCAGATAATAAGCATTGGTCAGGGAATCATATTTCCAGGCATTTCCTTCAGGATCGAAAAGGCTGTAGCGATCCTTTGGCTTTCCCTTTTCGGCTGGCCACCAGTGGTAATAATCCCGGTAAGGATTGTCGCGCGAACTCTTGGATTTCTGAAACCACTCATGTTCACTACTGCTGTGATTCACCACGATGTCCATAATAAGCTTGATATTTCTGTCGTGCATGCCCTTGAGCATTTCATCAAAATCTTCCATGCTGCCAAAATCGCTCATAATACTGCGATAATCGCTCACATCATAGCCATTGTCATAGTTGGGAGAGCTGTAAATAGGATTGAGCCACACCGCGTTTACCCCGAGGTTTTGAAGGTAATCCAGCTTTTGAATGATCCCCTGCAAATCCCCAATTCCGTCCTTATTGGTGTCCTTAAAACTTCGGGGATAGATTTGATAAATCACGATTTCTTTCCACCATTTTTCTAAATTTCCTTCGGAACTTTCCTGCGCGGAAACCTGCCAGATATTGACGGCGAGGAAGAAAAGCGCTACGCTAAATATTATTTTTTTCATATTCGTCTTTGGTTAGTCTTCAGGGGAATATCTCTTCATTTCTTATAAATGTACGAAAATCAAGGTATTACAGAGGGGGAGTTATTTTCCGAATTTCATCTTGCCAGTGATGAGCCAGATAAGGCCCATAGCGCCAAGCAGGCCGGAGACAAACCCGAAGCCCTGGTCATCGGCATAGATGGCGATAAGGATAGAAGCAATTACAAGCAAGACACCAAAAATTCTGATTTTGTTCATAATGAAATTATTTTTTTGCAATGAGCAGCAGGTCCTGACAAGTTTCTTCTTTTTCCTGCGGATTTTTCACCCGCCTAAGGTCCAGGACTTTCAGCTGGTTTTCTTCCAAAGCTTTTACCAAAGAGGCTGCCTGACAATAGCGAATGTAAAGTTCAGGTTTCTTTCCCGAAGAAGAGGTCTTCCAGCCTGATCTTTCCGTATCGTCTTCCATAGTGCTTATATAAAGAAGTCCGTCGGGGTTGAGTTTTGCTGCGGCATCTTTGATGAATTTTTCCATTTCTTCTTCGGAAAGGTACGGTAGGCAGAAACCTGCAACTATACCATCAAATTTCTGGTTGAGCCTATCAATGTTGCGACAATCCATTTTCCTGAAATCGCCTGAAGGATTGTTTTTGCGGGCGAGTGCAAGCATGTTTGGGGAAAGATCGATCCCCAGAATCTGAAGATCGGGACGTTTTTTTAGAAGATATCTGCTGATATTTCCCGGGCCACAGCCGGCATCCAGAATGTGCGCATTGGGTGTGGAAAGTTGGCTGCAAAAAAGATCCAGGGATTCCCGGTACAGGCCCTGGTCCATATATTTTTCCTGATATCCTTCGGCAAATTGGTCGAAAATTGCGATGGCGTTTGAAGTAGAGTTTGCCTTCATCTGAGCCTTTTATTTATAACAAAATATTGAAACCGGGAAATCCGCACCCCAAATTTAATTCCATAGCGAAATTCCAGAATTATCTACGGTAAGTCCGGCAGCGACGCTAATTGCCCCCATCAGAATTACGAGGCCCATGCCAATGGTCACAGCGGTAGACAGTTCAGAATTCCTCAGGTGGATCTCTTCAATATTCTCTTCGGGTATCAGCAGTTTCACGATTTTCGAGTTGCTTCCTTCTTCGATGATACGGTCATAGAGTTTTTTAGCGGTCGCCGAATTCCTGCGGGCATAACCATAAAGTTGTTCGTCCTGTTTGTGCAGGCGTTTCAGCTTGTACTTCTCTCCGTTCTTATCCAGTAGTTTCACCTTAGCATTGGCCTTTACCGCTTCATTCACGCTTGCTGTCTGGTTATAATAGATATTGCAGCTCTGGAAGAGAATAAGGACCACCAGGAAAATTGCCAGGCTCTGTAGCCGTTGCTTTTTTCTTCTCATATAAAAGAATTCTGGTGCTTCAGAAGTGGAAAAAAGGCCATTCTTGCGGCGACCGGTTTTATCTAAAGTTAGCATTTATTTTACTAACTTCTTCTGAAGCTATCTGAAAATGAGGTCCAAACTCCGGTTTTTGCAAGGCTTCTTTCTTTGATCTAGGAAGAATTTTTAAAACTAAATTTCCGGTAGAGCTCCCATGTTTTTCCGTTGTGTTTCAAGAGGGAAATATAATCTGCTGAAAAACTTGCGGTATATTCCCTGTCGCGGAAATCGTTCCATGCCTGCGGAAACTCCTGCCGGGAGAGATCGCGGGAAGCAATAGTAAGATGCGGATGGATTTTGGCAGTTTTTTCGTGATCTTTCAGCTCCAGCTGCTCCTGAAGAATTTCCTGTAAATTTTCATAAAGATGAACAACAGGTTTATGATCTTCAATTTTCACGAAGATCACATTGCGGGAGAATTTTCCGAAACCATTGAGCTTTACCTCAAAGGCTTTTTGAGAAGCGGCGAATTTGTCCAGCTCCTTTATTAGCTGCCGCTCTTTTTTTTCTTCCATCCTGAAAGGGATTTGCAGCGTGAGGTGAGCAGGAAGTTTCAGCGCGTGTTTGGCGCCGTACTTCTGTTTTATTTCCTTTTTAAAATTTTCGATCTCCTTCCTGATTCCGGCAGGAGCAATAAGAGCAATAAAATACAGGAGATTCTGCTGACTCATAGTTTCGAAGTTAAAGAAGCAGTCTGCATGCCTTTAATTTCTTCTTTTGTCCCTAAACGAGATAAGTTGGCGCCAGAGGAAGTAAGCAGCGATGAGCAGCGTGACCAAGCCTCCCAGTACGTAAAGAATTCCGTAGATCATCTCCAGAGTTTTTATAGGAAAGAAAGGATAGATGTATGGACAATTAAAAATAATTATAAAGCGGTGATAAAAAAAGAAATCCCGCCTCTTTGTCTGAATATTTATACTGATTCTAAGCAGTTTGATGAGCCTCCTCAATAATTCGAATTCCCTAAAACTACCTTCTATTTTGGTTGTTTTTGCTTCTCTGCACGTTCCTTCAGTTTTAGCACAGTTTTCCAGTTTCGGGTCGTGGCACCGGTGCCGAGTTTGTTTTCGAAAAATTTATTGCTGAGTTTCGAATCTGAGTATTTTCCGGAGCAGTAAACAAAGACTTCCCTGCCAGAGACCGCAAACTTGTCTGGATTAAAATCAAAATTGGCAATTTTTTCAAGGTTTTCCGGCGGGGGAGGTTCCTTGAGGAAAGTAAGGTGAAGACGGTCAATCTCTGAAATGTCCTTGCCGAAAAACGGATTTCTGTCAATGGCCTGCTGCAGCTCTTCAGCAGTACGAAGTATCACCGGCACTTCAAATCCGAACTCCTTTTGGATCGCCTGCTCTATTTTTTCTGAAATGCCACTGTCGCCAATGGCTTCCGGAGCTTTGAAAAGAACATTTCCGCTCTGGATATACGTGCTGACTTCGGAAAATTTGAGGTTTTCAAAGAGATCTCTTAAACCGGCCATCGGGATCTTTCTTTTCCCGCCAACATTATTGCCGCGAAGTATTGCTATAAGAATTGCCAAAATTCGTGTGTTTCAGTCCCAATTCATTTCGAGGTATTTTCCAATCCTTTCCGTGAAAACCTTGGGTTTCTCAGCAAAGATCAACTGCCCGAGTGCCTGTGAACGCTGCCGCAAATCGTCACTATATTCCTGGCTGAGCGCTTCGAGCACTTCCTTTTGCTTATTT
>JBAWAB010000260.1:0-2663 GCA_049589035.1 Salegentibacter sp. | reverse complement strand
TCTTTGTTGTTTTTGCTGATTATTTCTGAGCCTCCCCGGTCATAGGAACAAAGCTCACCAATAGCAGGGTTCGCTCCTTAAAGCTTTCTTCTCCGGTTCTTTCGACCATTATTAGTCTCTGGTTCATCTTCCCTACGGGGGCGAGTAGTTTTCCGCCGATTTTTAGCTGTTTCTTCAGAGGGCCAGGAATAAAGGCGGGGGCGGCAGTTAAAATGACAGCGTCAAAAGGTGCCTTTTCAGGCCAGCCCTTATAGCCATCATCATTGCGGGTGCTTACATTTTCTATTCCTGCATTTTCAAGGTTCTTTCGGGCCAGGTCCGTCAGCCATCCAATGATCTCTATGCTGTACACGTGTTTTACGATGCGGGAGAGCACGGCAGCGTTATACCCGCAGCCGGTGCCTACTTCCAGAACAACAGCTTCGGAATTAAGCTGCAGTTGTTCAACCATATAAGCTACAATATAGGGCTGGCTGATGGTCTGATCTTCACCAATAGGCAAGGGGCTGTCTTCATAAGCTTTTTCCTGTAGCTCTGCGGGCACAAATAGCGCCCGGTCCACTTCCCACATGGCCCTGATGACTTCAGGATCTTTGACCCCGCGTTTTTTAATTTGCTTTTCGATCATTTCTTCCTGCGTGGCATACATCTTCTTCTGCTTTGATCTTCTTTTAAAGTTAAAGAAATGAAATGAGAATGCCTGCTGGCTTAATGAAAATTGGCCGGTTTTTATTATACTTTTAGAAAATAGAGGAAATTCGGTACAGGGATTTCTGTACCGGAAAAATTGAGGAGAGAGGTGAAAATCGTTGAAAAAGACTCCTACCTCAATACAAGCTTTTTTACCAGGTCTTTTCCCAGTTCTTCGTTCAACATGCGAACTATCTTTTCTTTGCCATAACTCAATTCTTCCCGTAACACTGAAGAGCTTAGTTGCACATAAAGAGTGCTGCCCTGCAGCTTAATGGCGGTGGTATACTTCTCGATTGCCGGGCCCATTTGGCTGTTCCATACATCTCGTACATTCACCTTGTCCAGTCCCTGCTGCAGCTTGTTTTTATCGACAAATTCCCTCAGAACCTCGCTCAGACTCAGGTTTTCGTTATTTCTTTTTGCCATCTTTATCTTCATCGCTTAAAAGAGGAGTGAATCTATTGTAGTGATAGACCTTTCCTTCTTCGTTTTTTACACTCAGTTTGTCATTTCCGGCGTGAATCACCGTCTCTTTCCATTTGTCATAGGGAGTGCTGTAGTAAAGTCTGAGGCTGTCATCTTCAATTTTGGCTTCTATTTTTTCTGAATCCTCGCTGGCAGTATAGGTGCCATCGAGTTTTGGACGTACCTTTTTGCGGTAGCCTTTATTCCCGTCCATTTCAAAGTAGTCTACAATAGGATTTATCTGGTAGTCTTTAACAGAATCCTTGGATACATCCACCTTTTCAATTTGCCAATACCCGCTTAGGGATTTCAATTGTTCTTCCGGCTTTTGTTTTTCCTGGCAGCTCACCAGGAGGAAGATGCCTGCCAGTAAGGTGAAGATTATCTTTTTCACAGTTTGAATATTTTATAAGATTGGTTACTCTGTTTTACGACCTCCTCGGTCCTTTCGGCGTGGGTGTCACTAATAAAAATCTGTCCCAGTTCATTGGTCGCCACCAGGGCGACGATCCGGGTTACCCGCTGCTCGTCCAGTTTGTCAAAAATATCATCGAGAAGCAGGATAGGATTAACCCCGCTAATTTCTTTAATAAAATCGAATTGTGCCAATTTTAAAGCGACCAGAAAAGATTTTTGTTGTCCCTGTGAGCCGAACTTCTTGATAGGATGCCCTTCGATCTCAAAGTTAAGGTCGTCCTTATGCGTGCCCACACTGGTGTATTGCAGCGCCATGTCTTTCTGCAGATTTTCTTCGAGCAGGGAAGAAAGTGAAGCCTCAAATAGCTGGCTTTTGTAAGTAATATTTACCGGTTCCTTATTTTCGGCAATATCGGCATATCTTTTATTGAAGATCGGAATAAATTCTGACAAAAAAGCCTTTCTTTTTTCGAACAGGTTTTGTCCAAGTTCAGAAAGCTGCATGTTGTACACTTCAAGGGTGTCGCGGTCAAAATTGCGATTCGCGGCAAAATACTTCAGGAGTGAATTGCGCTGCGCAAGGATCTTTCCGTAGTGAATAAGATCATTGAGATATGCATTGTCGCTTTGGGAAATGACCCCGTCCATGAATTTTCGGCGGGTTTCGCTGCCCTCGATAATGAGGTCGCGGTCGGCCGGGGAGATGATGACCGTGGGAATAAAACCGATGTGCTCGCTGAATTTCTCGTAGGGCTTATTATTCCTCTTGATTACCTTTTTCTGACCACGCCTGGCGCTCACCAGGATGTTCTCTTCTTTCTGTTTCTTTTCGAAAGCGCCCTCAACCACAAAAAATTCAGCATCATGATTGATATTCTGGCTAGTAATAGGATTGAAGTAACTTTTTCCGAAGGATAAATGGTAGATACTGTCCAGGACATTGGTCTTTCCCACACCGTTGTTGCCCACAAAGCAATTTATTTTTTCGTCAAATTCGAAATTAGCCGAATCCAGGTTCTTGTAGTGGAGCAGGGAAAGATGTTTCAGAAACATAGGTTGCTGTTATTCAGCTGGTTTTTAGGTTGTAA
>JBAWAB010000259.1:0-12696 GCA_049589035.1 Salegentibacter sp. | reverse complement strand
GTTTGTCTGCCCATATCTTCGGAAAAAGCCTTAATGCTTTTATTTCAGCTTGATTTGAAGGGAATCGCGTGCTCAAAGGGGAGTGCCTGCCAGAGTGGAAGCGATAAGGGTTCGCATGTCTTGAGTGCATTCCTTTCTGAAGAAGATCTTCAGAAGCCTTCAATAAGATTTTCTCTCTCCAGCTATAATACAAAAGAAGAAATTGATTATGTGGTTGAGGTGTTGAAAGAACACCTGCAATCTTAATAAATAATCAGAATAAAATAGGAAAGGCCTTCTCAATCGGAAGGCCTTTTTCATGTTGTCTTTTCTCGTTGTTTACTGTTTTCTGAAGAAGGTAGCCTCATACACAGTTTTATTACCCACATTATCGGTCACGATCACCTTCAGGTGATTTTCTGTGTCGGTCACCACACCATCCTCAAATTTATAGGTAAGCGTATCATCCTTGTATTCGTATTCCATCAAAATGAACTTACCATTCACGGTGGCGCGATAGCTGTTAATGCCCGATAGGTCATCGGTGATTTTTACCTGTAGGGTTTCATTGGCAGAGATCCATTGGCCGTCATAGAAATTTACAGGCCTAACCGAAGGCGGGGTGTCATCTCTCGCCAGCGTGTAATCTCCAAAGCTGCGGGTGCGCGTAGTGAAGCGGTTTCCTTTCTTGTAGGTAGTCGAATAAATAGGCTTATTATTATAGCCCAGCCTGGCGATGAACATTTTTTCCCGTTCTTCGGGTTTGTAATCTGAAACATCAAATCCTATGGTCATGCTGCTCTGCAGTGCGATCTCATCCTTATCCAGGTGAATAGTGTCTCCTGCGAATTTTATGTCGAGGTAGGTGTCCTCGTAGAGGCTGTTCTTCGGAATATACACATCAATGCCGTTATCTTCTGCGGAAAAAGCCTGTGAAGCCTGGGCGAAGTAGTCGGTAGTATCATCTTCGGCAGGTTCAATATTCGTGCTGTAATGACCTTGTATAGGTATGCGCACCACCCGTTCATTCCCTGCAAAGTCCCGCACCTTTATTACGTAATTATAATTCAGGCTATCCTTGATCTCTAATTTTCCTTCGGAAACCACCTTGCCATAAAGGCTGAGCGGATTGTTGGCTTCCTTGAACAATTTCTGCACTCTGCTATGGTGGTTGCTGTAGTATTTATAATCGATAAGTTGATTGATTCTTCTGCTTTCAGCAAAGGAGAAGCGTTGGAAATTCAATTCAAAAACAGGATCACCGTTCAGGTGGGCCTCGATCTTGAAAACCCCGTTCTTATTTGGGGCAAGGTCTTTTTGATCGACTGTAGAGATTCCGAAGCCAATGGTTCCGCAGGCTTCCACCTTCTCAGTGGTGTAGGAGCCATCCTTCAGCGGGATCAGCCGCAACTGTTGTTTTCTGGCTGAATTGTTTACCTGGGCATCTTCTCCCAAAGGATAGGCGAAAATGCTGTTAATTAGTGGCGGACGATTATCCTGGATTTTGATCCCAAACATCTCAGGGTTCATAGGGCGCTGATTGGCATCGCGTATCTCGAAATGGAGGTGAGGGCCGCCGCTGCCGCCGGTATTTCCGCTATAAGCAATTAGCTGGCCTTTTTCGATCTTCAGTTCGCCCGGCTCTGGGAAAAGTTCTATTTCATAAGATTCCTTCTCGTATTGCCGTTTCTTCAGATAAGCTTCCAGTTTGGGGGCCAATCTTTGAAGATGTCCGTAAACGGTGGTGTAGCCGTTTGGATGTTGAATGTAAAGAGCTTTTCCGTAGCCAAAATGCTGAATATTGATCCTGCTTATATATCCACTGGCGGCGGCATGCACTTCCAGTCCCTGGTGGTGATTAGTCTTAATGTCGAGCCCGCTGTGAAAATGGTTTGACCGCAATTCCCCGAAAGTGCCCGAGAGAACCAGCGGGATGTCAATGGGATTCGAAAAATAATCTTTCGGAATTTCTGTCTGAGCTTGTAAAGAGGTGTATAAAATGCTCAGGAATAATGCCAGGTACAACTTCATAAATCAATACGTAATTTGGGGAAAATTTAGAGGCGATAAAGTTAATCAAAGTTCCCGCAATATTAAATCCTTAGGGCATAGTTTCTTAGGTTTGATTGTTGATAAAATTTCAAATAGCCATAAAAAGTATTGGGATATTTCAAACGGTATGCTAACTTTGTAGGGATTAGCATCAGTTTTAGCTTTTATGAGTGAGATAACGGAAATAGTTGATAATCTTGAAAATAGGATTAGTAAATTGCTCCATAAGTATCAGTCTTTAAAGCAAATGAACAGTTCTTTACAAGATGAATTGACATCTGTTCAATCTGAAAATACCCGTTTAACCCAGGAATTGGAAGCACGGGAGCATCAGGTTCAAACTTTGAAAGCTGCAAACGCGATGCTGGGCAGTAATGATTACAAAAGAGAAACGAAGCTCAAGATAAATAGCTTGATTAGAGAAATTGATCAATGTATTGTTCAATTATCTGAATAAAACTTAATGGCCGATAAACTAAAAATAAAGATCTCGATTGCAGACAGGGTGTATCCGTTAACGATACAACCCGAGCAGGAGGAAGGTTTGCGTAAAGCTGCCAAAAAGATCGAGGCCATGATTAAGCAATTTGAGCAGAATTATGCCGTTCGGGATAAGCAGGATGTACTGGCGATGTGCGCCTTACAATTTGCGGCCCAAACCGAGCAGAAAAATATAGATAAGTCTGGCGAAATTATTAAAGCAGAAGATAAGTTGAAATCACTTAATGATCTGCTGCAAAAGCATTTGGCTTAGAAGTTCTAAAATAACAAAGGTTACTGCCTGTATTAGTGATTTTTTGATAAACTCAACAGAGATTCTTTAAAAAGGGTGAGTCTAAGTTGTAAAAGCGCGCCGCCTTTGAGCGGATTCTTGATCAGCTTGTTAGCCCTAAACTTGATTTTAAGGAGTTTAAACAAAACCGCAACTAATACAGGCTTTTTTATATACAAATATCAACTATGGACATAACAATAAGTATAATCGCTGGACTGGTGGGACTCGCAATTGGATTTGCGATCGCAAAGGTCCTGGAGCGGAAAAGAGCTTCACAAACAATAAAGAACGCCAAGAAGACGGCTACCAATATTCTAAAGGAGGCAAAATCGGAAAGTGAAAGTATCAAGAAAGACAAGATACTTCAGGCCAAAGAAAAATTCATTGAACTTAAGTCGGAGCATGAAAAGGTGATCCTTGCCCGTGACAAGAAAATAAATGATGCTGAAAAGCGCATTAAAGACAAGGAATCTCAGGTTTCCGGAGAACTGGCAAAGAACAAAAAGCTGAATAAAGATCTGGAAGATAAACTGAAGGATTATAATTATCGGGTAGAATATCTTGAGAAGAAACAGGAAGAGATCGACAAACTTCACAGTAGCAAGGTTCAGCAGCTGGAGGTGATCTCGGGCCTTTCTGCCGAAGACGCTAAAGCGCAGCTCACAGAGTCTCTTAAAGACAGTGCCAAGGCAGATGCTATGGCACTCATTCAGGATACTATTGAGGAGGCAAAGCTTACCGCACAACAAGAGGCTAAAAAGATCATCATCAATACCATTCAGCGTATAGGAACGGAAGAGGCTGTTGAAAACTGCGTTTCAGTTTTCAACCTCGAAAGTGATGACGTGAAAGGAAGGATCATTGGCCGTGAGGGTAGGAACATTCGCGCTCTGGAAGCCGCTACAGGTGTTGAGATCATTGTAGATGATACTCCTGAAGCAATTATCCTTTCCTGCTTTGACTCGGTAAGAAGAGAGGTGGCACGACTTTCACTCCACAAGCTGGTGACCGATGGTAGGATTCACCCTGCCCGTATTGAGGAGGTAGTGAAGAAGACCCGCAAACAAATTGATGAAGAGATCATCGACATAGGTAAACGCACCGTGATTGATCTTGGGATCCATGGTTTACATCCTGAACTAATAAAAGTAGTTGGAAGAATGAAATATCGTTCTTCTTACGGGCAAAACCTGCTGCAGCACTCTCGTGAAGTTGCTAAACTTTGCGGCGTGATGGCTTCTGAACTGGGACTTAATCCTAAATTGGCCAAACGCGCCGGATTGCTACACGACATCGGGAAAGTTCCTGACACTGAGACGGAAGTTCCACACGCGATCCTCGGAATGCAATGGGCTGAAAAGTATGGGGAGAAAGGTGAAGTTTGCAACGCTATTGGAGCTCACCACGACGAGATAGAAATGAATTCACTCCTGTCGCCGATTATTCAGGTATGTGACGCCATAAGTGGCGCCCGACCCGGTGCGAGAAGGCAGGTGCTTGATTCCTATATTCAAAGACTTAAGGATCTTGAAGATATTGCCTTTGGTTTTGGCGGCGTGAAAAAGGCCTACGCCATCCAGGCTGGAAGAGAACTGCGCGTGATCGTGGAAAGCGAAAAGGTGAACGACGAGAAAGCATCCAATCTTTCTTTCGAGATCTCTCAAAAGATCCAGACCGATATGACTTATCCCGGCCAGGTGAAGGTTACGGTTATCAGGGAAACCCGTGCCGTGAATATCGCCAAGTAAGAAGAATAAAATTCCATAAAAAAAGCCTCATCGCAAGATGAGGCTTTCTTATTTTTAGAGATTGACGATTCTAATCGTCATAAACATTGCTGTAACTGTTTTCTTCCAGTTCAAAGAATTTACCAGTCACATAGCGGAAATGCCGGTCGAGTTTGGCGATCTCCTTCATATCCTCCTGGTCAAGCTCCACATCTATGCTCTTGAGGTTTTCCTTAATCCTTTTTTCATTGGTTGACTTCGGAATTACCGCGGTGCCGCGATCAACGCTCCATTTGATAAGCACCTGTCCGGCTGAAGCTCCATGCTTTTTTGCGATTTTCTTGATGGTTTCATTCTCAAGCAGGGAAGGTTCGTCCTCAGCCTTCATTTCCTTGGCGCGGTCTCCGCTTCCCAATGGAGAATAAGCGGTCATATTGATATTGTTACGGTCGCAGAATTCCAGCAGATCTTTTTGCTGAAGATAAGGGTGAAGTTCCACCTGGTTCAGCTCGGGATTATGATCGGTCTCCTCCATGAGGCCCGAAAGCTTTTTGCTGCTGAAATTGGAAACCCCAATGTGTTTTACCAGGCCTTGTTCCTTGGCTTCAAGCATGGCATTCCAGGTTTCGATCAGCGGTACTTCGTCCAGGGACAGGAATCCGTCGGCATCATCAGGAAAGCCATTTACTTCCGGTTTAAAGGCAACCGGCCAGTGCATTAGATATAGGTCAAGGTAATCCAGCTTCAGGTCTGTCAATGTTTTTCTTAGAGCAGGGATAACGTCCTCTTTCTTATGCGAATTATTCCACAATTTAGAGGTTATCCAAACTTCTTTGCGTTTTACATTTCCTTCGGCAAAAACGTCGGTAAAAGCTTCACCTATCTCTTTTTCATTTCCGTATACGGCGGCGCAGTCTACATGTCTGTAGCCGCTGTTCAATGCGATCTTTACGGCTTCACCAACTTTTCCTTTTTCCGATTTCCATGTGCCAAGGCCAATAGCCGGCATCTCATCTCCATTTTTAAATTTTAGTGTTTTCATGAATCTTTTTGGTTTTCCCTGAAATTACTAATTACAAAGGGTTTTCCGAAGCTTTCGGGGCGCTTTAGCAGAACTTTAATAGTGGTTTAGCGGCGAGGGTGAAACTCCTCCATTACCTGGCGAAGATGGCTCCGGTCTACGTGCATATAAACCTCGGTGGTGGTGATGCTTTCGTGCCCAAGCATTTGTTGAATTGCCCTAAGATCGGCACCATTTTCGAGTAGGTGAGTAGCAAAGGAATGCCTGAAGGTGTGAGGACTGATCTTTTTCTTTATTCCTGCTTTTTCTGCCAGCCTTCTCACGATTGTGAAGATCATGGCCCGGGTAAGTTTATTGCCCCGGCGGTTCAGGAATAGGGTGTCGGAGGCTTGCTTTTGAATCGGTTGATGCACACGAATCTCTTTCTGGTAAATGTTAATGAATTTTTGGGTATACTCTGAAATGGGGACAAAACGTTGTTTATCGCCTTTCCCTGTAACCTGTATGAAGCCTTCAGCAAAAAAGAGATCAGATAACCGAAGATTAACGAGTTCGGAAACCCGTAGCCCGCAGCCGTAAAGTGTTTCCAGCATGGCCCGGTTGCGTTCTCCTTCAGGGGTGCTAAGGTCGATCGCAGCGATAATTTTGTCAATCTCTTCCGTAGAAATAGTATCAGGCAATTTTCGGCCGATCTTAGGGGATTCTATGAGGTCCATAGGATTGGTGGCCCGGTAATCCTCGAAGACCAGAAAATTAAAAAAGCCTTTTATGCCCGAAATAATACGGGATTGAGAACGGGAATTGACGGTTTTGGCCATTTCATAGACGAATTTCTGTACGGTTTCTTCGGAAATTTCCACTGGAGACACCTCTATCCCTTTAACTTCTAAAAAGTTGATAAGTTTCACAACATCCATCCTGTAACTGCTGATGGAATTCTCTGAAAGCCCGCGTTCTAGGCGTAGATAATGCTGGTAATCCTGGAGTGCGTGCTGCCATTTCATATGTTAAAGATAAAAGAATCTGTTCGTAATTCTTAATATTAGTTTAGGCTTGGGTAACTTTTTTTTAAGAAGCTCGCCCATACATTTGCTCCCCTAACACAAAAATGAAAGTCATGAAAAAGACAATTTTAATTGTTGCACTTGTAATTTTCGGAATCTCTAATGCCTCTGCCCAGGAGTACTGGCACTTTGGTGTGAAAGGCGGTTTAAATTTCTCTACAGTAACAGGAGATGGTTTTGATAGCCCCGACATGAGAACTGGTTTCAACGTCGGCCTGTTGGCTGAAATCCCGGTTTCCGATAAGTTTTCCGTCCAGCCAGAAGTGCTGTATTCTGCCAAAGGTTTTGATGCCGCAAGAATGGATCAGGACAATTTTCTGGACAACGATCAGAATGTAGTGTATCAGCTGGACTATATAGATGTGCCTGTTTTGGCCAATATCTATCTTACCGATGGGTTGAGTGTGCAGGCAGGTCCTTCCTTCAATTTTAAGGTGAATGAGCAATATGATTACCAGCCTTATGAAGACGGCGGGAATATCAATTTTGACAAGGCTCAGGATTTTGAACTTGGCGGGGCTGCAGGCCTTCAGTATAAGTTCAACAACGGTTTGTTCCTTCAGGGACGATATAATTACGGCTTTACAGACATCTATGAGAATTCCAATACTCATAACTCTGTGATACAGGCCGGAATTGGTTACCTGTTTTAGGAAAGAAGCAAATATGAACAATATAAGAACGGGAGGAATTTTCCTCCCGTTTTTTTGTGTCCTTTTGTAGGTGTTCGATTACAAGGGATATAATATATTATAGTTCAATGGTTTATATTTATTTGTACCTTTAAAGTAATAACCAAAAAACCTTATTATTATGAAAAAATTACTATTACTATCTGTACTGGCTTTTCTTGGTTTCAATTCGGCGTATAGCCAGGGCGGTTTTAGAATTGGAGTAAATGCTGGGATCCCAGTGGGCGACATCAGTGATTATTCGAATCTGCAATTGGGAGCAGATGTGGCCTATAGAATAGGATTTGCCGATATGCTTGAAGTAGGGCCGCTGGTAGGCTATTCGGTTTTTTTCGGAGATAACAATGCTTCAGATGTTCAATTTCTTCCCGTTGCCGCTTCAGGGCGACTTGGCCTCACCGCTTTCTTTGTGGGTGCTGATATTGGCTATGCTGTTGGTCTTGATACCGGCAATGACGGCGGATTCTACTATAAACCGCAACTCGGGTATAATCTGGGACCGGTTAGTCTTATTTTGTCGTATTCGGGCGTAAGCATGAATGGCGGCAATATTTCTTCAGTGAACCTTGGTCTCGAGATAGGAATGTAAAACGTTTTGAACGCAAGGAAGAAAAGCAGGAGAGATCCTGCTTTTTCTGTTGGCAGCCGTTTCCTGAAGCGCATTATTGGCCGAAATTGGTATATTTACGCTATGAAACTACTTATACTCAACGGCCCAAACCTCAATCTGCTCGGCACAAGAGAGCCTGAAACCTACGGCAACAAAAGCTTCGAAGATTTCTTTTCAGAATTACAATTCAAATTCCGCAATGTGGAACTGTCTTATTTCCAGAGTAATTCTGAAGGAGAGATCATCGATCAATTGCACAAGGCGAACAGTGATTTTGATGGTATCGTCCTGAATGCGGCCGCCTATACCCACACTTCCGTAGCTATCGCCGATGCTGTGAAGGCTATAGATACGCCTGTAGTTGAAGTTCATATTTCGAACATTCACGCCAGGGAAGAATTTCGTCACAGATCTTTTATTGCACCAAATGCCAAAGGAGTGATCCTCGGTTTTGGCCTTAAGAGCTATGAGCTGGCGATCCAAAGTTTTATATAAACTATGAAGAAGGCCTTCCTCAATTGGAGTAGTGGGAAAGATGCCGCTTTTGCCTTGTATAAACTAAGGCAGGACAACGAATACAGTGTAGAAAAACTGGTAACCACTCTCAGTACTGACCTTAACCGGATCTCCATGCACGGTCTTCGAAAGGAACTGCTGCTGCAACAGGCAGAGAATATCGGAATACCCCTTCATATCATAGAATTAGGCGGAGAAGTTTCAATGCTTAAGTACAACGAGGTGATGGCGGCAGAATGCCAGAAGCTTTTGAAAGAAGGTTTTACTTACAGTGTTTTTGGAGATATTTTCCTGGAAGACCTGAGGGATTACCGGGAACAGCAATTAGCCGGGATTGGTCTTAAAGGCGTATTCCCTTTGTGGAAACTTGATACTTCCAGGCTGATGCAGGATTTTCTGAATGCGGGTTTTAAAGCGATCGTAGTTTGTACTAATTCTAAGATGCTGGACAATTCCTTCTGCGGAAGGATCATCGATGAGCAGTTTCTTAAGGATCTACCCGAAAACGTTGATCCCTGTGGGGAAAATGGAGAATTCCACACTTTCGTATTTGACGGACCGTTATTTAGTGGGCCCGTGAAATTCAAAATAGGGGAGAAGGTAGAAAGGTCTTATGCTCCCTCGCAGGATGACAAAGAAGATTGCTTTAAAGACGACCGGGAAAACTGGGACACCCGTTTTTGCTATTGCGATTTGCTCCCGGCCTAGAAATTCAGCAACAATAAGACATAAAAAAATCCCCGAATTTCGGGGATTTTTGATATATCAAAAGCAGATGTTTTACAAGTGGATCACTTCACCATAGGCGTCGGCTACCGCTTCCATTACCGCTTCACTCATGGTAGGGTGAGGGTGAACGGTCTTAAGCACTTCATGTCCCGTAGTTTCCAGTTTTCTACCAAGAACCGCTTCTGCGATCATATCGGTAACGCCGGCGCCAATCATATGGCAGCCCAGCCATTCGCCGTATTTCGCATCAAAGATCACTTTTACGAATCCGTCAGGTTTTCCGGCTGCTTTCGCTTTTCCTGAAGCTGAAAACGGGAATTTTCCGACTTTAAGATCGTAACCTGCTTCTTTAGCCTTTTTCTCGGTCATTCCTACGGAAGCAATTTCCGGAGTAGCATAGGTACAGGCAGGAATATTATCATAGTTGAGCGGCTCAACATTCATTCCTTTGATCTTTTCAACACAAATGATCCCTTCTGCTGAAGCTACGTGAGCAAGAGCAGGCCCGTGCACCACATCACCGATCGCATAGATCCCGGGAACATTGGTTTTATAGAAATCGTCAACGACGATCTTGTCTTTATCGGTTTTGATGCCTAATTCTTCAAGTCCGATATTCTCAATATTGGTTTTGATACCTACTGCGGAAAGAACTACATCGGCTTCAAGGGTTTCCTCGCCTTTCTTGGTTTTTACCTTTGCTTTAACGCCTTTTCCTGAAGTGTCAACGCTTTCTACTGAAGAGCTGGTCATTACCTTGATACCGGCTTTCTTCACGCTGCGTTCAAATTGTTTTGAAACATCATCATCTTCAAGCGGCACCAGGCTTGGAAGGAATTCCACGATGGTCACATCGGTTCCCATAGAATTGTAAAAATGGGCAAATTCAACACCTATCGCCCCAGATCCTACTACGATCATCGACTTAGGTTGCTTTTCCATAGACATGGCTTCGCGGTATCCAATTACCTTTTTACCATCCTGTTTCAGGTTTGGCAATTCTCTCGAACGCGCACCGGTAGCCACAATAATGTGGTCGGCTTCATATTCTTTGGTCTTGTTATCGCTGCCGGTAACAGCAAGTTTTTTGCCCGATTTCAGTTTTCCGAAACCGTCAATAACATCAATCTTATTTTTCTTCATCAGGAACTGCACCCCTTTGCTCATGCCGTTGGCTACGTCCCTGCTTCGCTTGATCACGGCTCCAAAATCTTTATCAGGACTTTCAAGTTTCAATCCGTAATCTTCAGCATGCTTCAGGTAGTCAAAAACCTCGGCACTCTTCAACAGAGCCTTGGTGGGAATACACCCCCAGTTCAAGCAAACGCCTCCTAAGTTTTCTTTTTCTACAATAGCGGTCTTAAAACCAAGTTGAGAAGAGCGGATGGCGGTCACATAACCTCCCGGGCCACTACCTAAAACAATAATATCGTATTTACTCATTTTCGGAATATTTTGTAACGGTTATAGAAGTTGCGAATTTAAGGAATTATCCCTTAAACTGAAAGAATTATAGGCGGGCATTGCTTCGGAAAAGGCCATAAAAAAAGCTTATTCCTAAGAATAAGCTTTTGGTCTCTTTTGGAGTCTTTTTACAATTGCGGCTGCACTGAAAGAGTCTGAATATCCGAATCGTTTAGCTGAAGCTGTTTGGCTACGGCGTTATAATCGGAAACATCAACATTGGTGTTCTGTGCAAAATCTGAAGGCACCACCACAACTCTGAAGACAAGGCCGTCGGTCCAGCTGCCGTCAAGATTGCTGTATTCCGAAAGGTCTTTGTTGCCGTATTCTATCCAGATGTTTACATCGAAGAACGTATAGTCGAAATTGTACTGGATAGGAGTACCATCGTCAAGGAAATAAGTCTGCGGCAATTGCCTCCAAACCTCTACAGGCTGCCCATCTGAAGTTCCGTTTTCCCCAACTTTGGTATAAACCAGGATAGCGTCGGTTTCAAAAACCTCTATGCCGGCGTCGTTAAAGTCCAGGAAGAGACTGTAATCGTTGTCTGCATTAAAGTCTCCCTGAATATCTACAACCGTCCCCAAAGTAGCTGCTCCCGGAGGTCCTTCAGGTCCCTGAGGCCCTGTTGGCCCTTGCGGCCCGGGAGGGCCTTCATTTGAACAAGAGGTGAGAACAAGGGAGGTAAAACAAATAAGTGCTAAGAATTTTTTCATGTTATATAGGTGTTAAATTAGCTTTTAAAATCGATACTTGCCGAATTTACGCAATAGCGCTGTCCGGTTTCGGTAGGGCCGTCGTCAAAGACATGGCCAAGGTGACTTCCGCAGTTGGAACAAAGGATCTCTGTGCGTATCATTCCGAAGGTCTTATCCTGCACATATTCAATGCTGCCTTCAATAGCATCGTCGAAACTCGGCCAGCCGCATCCGCTTTCGAATTTGGCGTCACTTTCAAAGAGTTTCGCATGGCAGGCGGCACAAAAGTATTCACCATTTTCGAAGTTCAGGTTGTATTTTCCTGAATGTGGGGCTTCAGTTCCTTTTTGTCGCAGCACCCGGTACTGTTCTTCAGAAAGCTGTTCCTTCCATTCTGTCTCCGATTTTTCTACAGGGTATTTCTTCATTATTTTTTGTTTTGGTTATCGGGAATAAACTTCATCGCTACTCCATTCATACAATATCTTTTTCCCGTGGTTTCCACCGGGCCGTCGTTGAAGACGTGTCCTAAATGTCCACCACATCTGGCGCAATGCACTTCATTGCTCTGGTAGCCGGTGGGGTATTGCCTTCCCATGCCTATAGCCCCTTTAATAGGCTGGTCAAAACTTGGCCATCCGGTACCGCTTTCAAATTTATGCTTTGTACGGTAAAGTTCTTTTCCACAGGCGGCACATACAAAAATGCCCGGTTCTTTCACGTCATTCAGAGGACTCGAGAATGGTCTTTCGGTATCGGCATCCCGTAGAACGCTGAACTGGGCATCACTTAATTCACTTTTCCATTCAGAACGGCTCTTGGTGACCTCGAAATTTTTCGAAGCTTTCTCCTTTTTTTGAGCATTTCCGTTACAACCGAGAAGGAGGCTGAGAAAAGCTATGTATATTATCCTTTTCATTGCTTTTATTTCTAAAAGTACAAAGATTATACCGCGATGAACGTTGTGATTTTGTTAATAACCTTTTGATCTCCTAATATGCGCCTATGGCCCAGCCCGGTGGTAATATAAAGTTCGCTGTTATCGAGTGCTTCGGCAATTTCGTAAGCAGAAGTCACGTGTACATCTACATCTTCGGTATCGTGAATTACAAGGGTAGGAGTGGAGACATTTTTAGCCGAAACGGCTCCCGAATGAGCATCCATATCCTCTCCGAATTTCATGTCGAAATATGCCTTCATCCTTTCCGCTACCTTTTTATTCATCTTAAGATTTTCCACAAAGTTGATGGTAATCGCAGTGATGCTGTTGGCGGTGCCAATTATTACAAGGCGTTTAACCTTCAGTCCTTCCTTAATAGCCCTTAGAGAAGCCATTCCTCCCAAAGAATGGCCAACCAGCGCTTCAAAA
>JBAWAB010000258.1:0-17041 GCA_049589035.1 Salegentibacter sp. | reverse complement strand
ATCGGCTGGCAGCCTGCTCAATTTCCACCGAAAGCGCACGCAGCGGCGTGATCCAGATCGCTTTTAGTCCTTTTTTATGCTTCTCGCGGTAATCAGGATTATTTTTAATATAATTCAGCACGATGGGAATCCAGAGGGCATAGGTCTTTCCGCTGCCGGTGGGCGCGTTCAGGAGTCCGTGCTTACCCAGAAGAAAAGCATTCCAGGCCTGCCGCTGAAAAGCAAAAGGTTTCCATTGCTGTCCTTCAAACCAGGATTCGGCTAAGCCTATAAGTTCTTTTTTCGTCATTTCGTCAATATTCCTTTCCGCAGATCATTCTACGCTTTTTCTTCCGCAGAAAGATGAAGATAAAAAATAACCTTCAAAACATCCATTTTGAAGGTTTCTCAACTTTTGAAGTTGCTCCATCAACTCCTTCCGCCTTGAGATTCATCGGCCCGCGGAATGATCTTTTGCCGGTTATCATAAAACATTTGCGGATAATTCTGTTTCAGGAATTCCCTGTGGAGCGAATCCATTTTCTTGATCTGCTCCTGAAAATCCTGAGCCATTACGTGATCGCGGAAAAATCCATTTCTGAAGAAATCCTCATTTCCACCTAAAGAATCGTTGAAAAAAGACTCCATTAAAGCCGACTGGTCGCCCATACCATTGCTTTCAAAGAATTGCCTGAACTTCTTCATAGTCTCGTCCATATTGGGATTAGAAATGGTGTCGCCGTTCACGGTGCTGTACGAATAGACATAAGTGGAATCATAACTGATAAGATTACCGTTTTTGTCAAATTTCTTGTTCACTTTCCACTTTCCCTTCGGAACCGCCTGTTTATCTTTATCGTTGTTCAAAGCTTTTTCTTTTTTGTCCTGTGCGTTACAACTGCTAAGGCTCAATAAAACGGCCATTAGCATGAGAACTTTAGTTTTCATTTTACTGCAATTTTTATTCAACGAAATAGTTAAAAAAGAACGTTGAAGATGTCGCAACTTAAGTACCAAAGCAGCAGCAGCAATTATTAAAAATTTGTAAAAAAAGCCAAAACCCTTCCGTCTTCTTATAACCCTTCCGACTTCATCAGCTAAGAAGCTGATGAAGCCACCTTCCCTTTTCAAGGGAAGGAACCTTTTATAACCATCCAACCTCCCCTCCTTGGAAAGGAGGAGGCCTGCCTGTCGGAAGGCAGGGGTGACCGTTAAGGCGGGGTGATTATGCATTTTTAAAATTATCTTTTATCTCTCCCAAGACCGAAGGTAGAAAATCAAATACCATTCTATTCTCAAACCTCAGGACCGTAAACCCCAGCTCCTGTAGAATTTTATCTCTTTTCTCATCCTTTTCCCTTGCAGTGGGATTCTGATGGACGGCTCCGTCAAGTTCAATTATCAATTTTTCTTCCGGGCAATAAAAATCGACTATAAAATTTCCAATACTGTGTTGCCGCCTGAACTTCCTGTTTTCGAACTTTCTGTTTTGCAGAGACTTCCAAAGGAATGCCTCGGCAGGAGTGAGTCTTTTCCGAAGCTCCTTTCTCCATGTTTCCAGAAATTTTTTATTATGAATTTTTTTATTCATGATTCTGCTTTAGTTTCGGGTTCTGTTCAACCCTTCCGTCTTCTCATAACCTTTCCGACTTCATCAGCTTTTTAGCTGATGAAGCCACCTTCCCTTAAAAAAAGGGAAGGAGCATTTTGACAATTTACATACCTCTCTTCTTCTTCAGAAAAGCCTCTTTAAAACCATCCAATCTCCCCTCCTTCCTAAGGAGGGGTGCCCGAAGGGCGGGGTGGTCACGGAATCAAAGCCCGCAGCTCTTCCAGGGTATTGGCTTCATGAATATTCTTGTCGGTACGCCAGCGAACAATCCTTGGAAACCGTGTGGCCACTCCGCTCTTGTGCCTTTTGGACTCGGCGATCCCCTCAAAAGCGATTTCAAAAACATGGTGTGGAGTCACGCTTCTCACCGGCCCGAAGCGCTCCAGCGTATTTTTCTTGATCCAGGCATCAAGCCGGCGGAATTCGGCATCGCTAAGACCGGAGTAAGCCTTCGCGAAAGTTACCAGTTCCTGCCGGTCATCATCCCAGAGTCCAAAGGTGTAATCGGTAAATAAATTGCTGCGTCGCCCGTGCCCGCGCATTGCATAGGTAAGCACCGCATCTACCGTAAGCGGATCGACCTTCCACTTCCACCAGTCCCCTTTCTTGCGGCCCACCAGGTAAGGAGAATCCAGCCGTTTCAGCATCAAACCTTCCGATTTCTCTTCCCGTGCCCGCTCCCTTTCTTCCGCAGCTTCCTTCCAGCTGTCGAAAGTGATGGCGTGCGATAAATGCAGCGGATTTTCATCCGAAGCCACATCGGTATAAAGCTTTTCCAGAATTTTCCTCCTTTCAGCAAAAGCAAGATCACGGATATCTTTCCCCTTCCACTCCAGCACATCATAGGCCTTCAGGATCACCGGGGTTTTCTTTAGCAGATTTTTGGAAATATTTTTTCGGCCTATACGGGTTTGCAGATCATTAAAAGTTCCAATTTTCCCCTCCGGAAAAGGCAGAATTTCGCCATCCAGCACAGTCCCGTCTGGAATGAGTTCCGTGAAGACCTGAAATTCGGGATATTTATCAGTCACCAGTTCTTCTCCGCGGCTCCACACAAACAACTCCTCATTTCTGATGATGACCTGCGAGCGAATGCCATCCCATTTATGCTCGGCACTCCATTGGGCAGGATCGCCCAACTCCTGCACCTCATCTTCAAGGGCATAGGCCAGGTAAAACGGATAGGGTTTGGACAGAAAATCTTCTTCATTTTCCTCCAATATCAGCTTTGAGAAAGAAATCGTCGCAGGATCCCAATTGCCCATCATCTTGTATGCAAGGATATCCTCGTCTATGGAAGTCGCTTTGGAAAGGGCTCTGGTCATAAGCTTTTGACTCACCCCAATGCGGAAACTGCCGGTGATAAGTTTGGTAAAAACGAAGCGTTCATAATAATTAAGCCTTAGCCAGTTCTCATGCAGGTATTCCTTCTTTTCCTTTTCGGTTTTGGCTTTCAGCTCAATGATCTCCTGCAGGAACTGATTCAGGCTCTTTTCTGAAGATTCTTCGGAAACCGGGATCACCAGGGCAATAGTTTCCGCGAGATCGCCCACAATATGATAGGATTCTTCGAAAAGCCAAAGCGGAATCTTGGCCAATTCTGAAGCCCATTCGCGCATCAAGGTGGTATTTACAGGCCGTGGCGGGCGGCGATGGGAAAGGATAGCGATGGTCCACACCTTATCTTTATCGGGAGCCTCTTCAAAATATTTGGTGAGCGCCTCCACCTTCAGGCTTGTCTTATTGGTGCTGTCAAGGGTCTTTATAAGTTCTGCAAATCTCTTCATCTTCTGTTGACCTACTTCCGAAAAAGAAGGTCGATTTTATTCATTTTCAACACTCTCCTTTTTTGTTTCCTGTTCACCCATTTCTCCTTCGTACTGTGTTTCTTCGGTACGGGCATCGTATCCCTGCTCCTTCAGATATTGCGAAAAAATATCGGCATAACCGTGAGTACAGATCACCTTTTCACAGCCCATTTCTTTAATGGAAGAAAGCAGCCCCTGCCAGTCGCAGTGATCGGAGAGTACAAACCCCTTATCAATGGCACGCCTTCTCCTGGCTCCGCGGAAGGTCATCCAGCCGCTGGCCGAAGCGGTGACATAAGGCACCATCTTTTTGATCCAGGAAGAGCCATGAGCGCTGGGCGGGGCAAGAACAATATTTCCCCTGAGCTCATTCTTTGTTGTTTCGCGGGTAATAAGTGTGGTTTCGGGAAAATCGCACATTTCCCGCAAGACTTCGGTCATATTTTCCACTGCGCCGTGGGTATATATTTTTCCGACGGAAGTATCGAGATGCTTCAGCAAGCGCTGCGCTTTTCCGAGGGAATAGCCAAAGAGAACCGAAGTTTTCCCGTCGTCCCGATTGCGTTGCCACCAGTTATTTATTTCAGCAAAAACCTCTTGCTGCGGCTGCCATTTGAAAGCGGGCAGGCCAAAGGTACATTCGGTGATGAGTGTATGGCATTTTACCGGTTCATAAGGAGCTGAAACGCCGTCGTCTTCGGTTTTATAATCGCCGGTAAAAACCCATATTTCTCCTTTATATTCTACTCTCATCTGGGAGGAGCCAATAATATGGCCTGCCGGGTGCAGAGAAAATTTCACACCGTTAATACTGAAGCTCTCGCCCCAATCTTTCCCGGTAACATTGATCTCCCCAAGCCGGTGCCTGATAATGGGTACATTGCGATGATGGGTAATGTAATGCTTATGGCCCCAGCGGGCATGATCGGCGTGGCCGTGGGAAATAATCGCCTTGTCCACCGGTTTCCAAGGGTCAAGATAGACATCGGCCGCGGCGCAGTAAATTCCTTTCTTGTTAAAAGCCAGTAAAGGTGGTTCCATTTTCTTGAGGGTCAACTCCCAAATTAGCCAAAAATAGGAGGCTTTAAAAACGATTAAGAAAACATTAGCTAATTGCGTTTTCTTCAATTTTTTAAAGAAATTTTGAAGAAAAGAATTGAAGGCTTTATCTATATTTGTAGAAATAAAAACACTATTTCATGTCTATTTCAGATCTTTTTGGCTCGGGAGAGCATCTTCGGAATGTCGGCCATTTTGCCGCTATTGTGAACCTGGCTTCGGTAGACGGAGAGATTAATCCGCAAGAAGAAGTACAGCTGCAGCGTTTTGCCGCAAAGCTTGACATTAGCGAAGAAGAATACAAAAAAGTATTGAAGGAGCCGGGCTCCTTTCCTATAAGTCCGTCGAATAGCGTGGAACACCGCCTACAGAGGCTGCACGATCTTTTTACGATCATTTTCGCCGATCACTGGATAGATGATGAAGAAAAGGATTTGCTCAAGAAATACGCCATTGGCCTTGGCTTTTCACACCAGGCTTCCGAAGGTATCATTGAGCGGTCTATCCAGATCTTCAGCGGACAGCTGAATTTTGAAGATTACCGTTACCTTCTTGAGAAAGAGTAGTCTTAGTCGCTATATTTCCGCATAAATTCTTCCGCTTTTTCCACCATTTTTATGCTTCCGCAGAAAAAAGGCGTCCTTTCGTGCAATTCCTCCGGCTGGATGTCCAGGATCCGGTTGAAACCGTTGCTGGCCTTGCCTCCCGCCTGCTCTGCAAGAAAAGCAATGGGATTACATTCGTAAAGTAAGCGAAGTTTCCCGTTAGGAGCATTAGAAGTGCTTGGGTAAATGAAGATCCCGCCCTTCAGAATATTGCGGTGAATATCTGAGACCATCGAACCAATGTAACGGGAAGTATAGGGGCGATCTTCCTTTTCTTCCTGGCAATATTTGATATAGTCTTTCACTCCCTGCGGAAAATGCACATAATTCCCTTCATTGATGGAATAGATCCTTCCGCTTTCAGGGAATCTCATACTGGGGTGGGAAAGGTACCAGGAGCCCAGCGCCGGGTTCAGCGTAAAACCATTCACGCCGAAGCCGGTCGTATACACCAGCATGGTTGAAGTTCCGTAGATAATATATCCGGCCGCCACCTGCTTATTCCCCGGTTGCAGAAAATCCTCTTTTTTCACGGGAGTTCCAATGGGCGTCACACGGCGATAGATGCTAAAAATGGTTCCCACCGAAACATTCACATCAATATTGGAGCTGCCGTCCAGCGGATCCATCAGCACCACATATTTGTTTTTGTGATCGCCATTACAGCCGGCGATGGTGATAAAATCGTCATTTTCTTCGGAAGCAATTCCGCAGACAATCTCACGGTTGGTAAGGGTTTGAATGAACTTATTGTTGGCATAAACATCCAGTTTTTGCTGCTCTTCGCCCTGCACGTTGGTTTCTCCATAGGCCCCGGTAATATCTACAAGGCCTGCCTTGTTCACCTCATGGTTCACCACCTTTGCGGCAAGGCGAATAGAGTTAATTAGTCGCGACAGCTCCCCTGAAGAATAGGGAAAGGCTTCCTGATTGTCAATGATGAATTCGCCGAGCGTCTGATTTTTGCGGGCTGCCGGCTTGGGTAGGTTCTTTTTTTCCTCCAAAATTTATGAAATTATTGATACTATAACGTTTGCGCAATTTAACTTTTTCATTGCTTAGTTTTGTAAAAAAATACGTTAAACATGAGTACAAAAATCAGAGAAGCTTCCAAAGAGGATATGCCCACCGTTCTGGAGCTCATAAAAGAATTGGCCGTTTTCGAAAAAGAACCCGATGCCGTGATCGTTACTGCGGAAGACCTCAAACGGGATGGTTTTGGTGAGAATCCAGCTTTTAAATGCTTCGTAGCCGAAGTAGACGGAGAAATTCAGGGGATGGCGCTTATCTATTTCCGGTATTCCACCTGGAAAGGTAAAACCGTACATCTTGAAGATCTTATCGTAAGAGAGGAATTCCGCGGAAGAGGCCTCGGAAATGCCCTATATCGCCGGGTAATAGAATATGCCCACGAACAAGGCGTAAAGCGGACCGAATGGGTGGTGCTCGATTGGAACACTCCCGCCCGTGATTTCTATGAGCGCAGTGGAGCTACGGTTTTCACCGACTGGTGTACTGTGCAAATGGATGAAGAAGCTATGGAGAAATTCCTGCAATAAGCCCAGACAATCGGCTTTGAGCCCGCCTTTGTGAAAATCAATTCTTATTTTTGTAGGAAACACATTAGCTATGGAACCAATTATACGAGAAGCGAAGAAAGAAGACATGCCTGCTGTACTACAGCTGATAAAAGAACTGGCTGCCTACGAAAATGCATCTGATGAAGTGGAAATCACTGTTGAAGAGCTGGAAAAGGAAGGATTTGAAGAAGGCAACTTCAAGTGTTTTGTAGCCGAAGTCGAGGGAAAGATCGAGGGCCTCGCCTTGGTTTATTTCCGCTTCTCTACCTGGAAAGGAAGAACCGTTCACCTGGAAGACCTCATTGTACGCGAAGCAAAACGCGGCACCGGACTTGGTGGAGCACTTTACCAGCAAGTGGTAAAATATGCACATGAGAATGGCGTTAGAAGAGTGGAATGGGTAGTTTCTGAAGGAAATAAGAATGCCATCGAATTCTACGAAAATACCGGTGCCGATATCAAGAAAAACTGGTACACCGTACACATGGACGAGACCGGCATTCAGAAAAACATCAAAAGAAAGGAATGAAAGTATTCAAGTTTGGAGGAGCTTCGGTAAAAGATGCTGAAGGGGTGAAGAATGTGCTTAATGTACTTGAGAAAACCGGGAATTCTGACAGACTAATAGTAATTTCGGCGATGGGCAAAACCACCAATGCCCTGGAACTGGTAGTGAAGGATTATCTCGAAATTGGAGGAATTCCCCAGAGCCTGCAGAAGATCAGGGAATTTCACATGGAGATCCTTCAGCAGCTCTTTCCGCAGGATTCTGCAGCTGTTTACAACAAAATTGAAGAAATTTTTTCAAGGCTGGAGAATTTCCTTACCCACAACCGCTCTACCCGCTACGATTTTGTCTACGATCAAATTGTAAGCTTCGGGGAACTGCTTTCCACGAGTATTGTGAGTGAATATCTTTTGAGCCGACACATCAAGAATACCTGGCTCGATGCCCGTTCTTTTATCAAAACCGACAGTACCTATCGCGATGCCCAGGTGAACTGGGAAGAAACGCAGGAAGCCATCCGTGAGGGCATCAATCCGCAGCAACTGAACATCACGCAGGGTTTCATTGGTTCCGATCCCGACAATTTCACTACCACGCTGGGCCGGGAAGGCAGTGACTATACTGCGGCTATTTTCGCCTATTGTCTCAATGCTCAAAGTGTGACAATCTGGAAAGATGTTCCTGGCGTTCTAAATGGCGATCCACAGGTTTTCCAAAATACCAGTTTACTGAAGCAGATCTCCTACGAAGAAGCCATAGAGCTCGCTTTTTACGGGGCTTCGGTGATCCACCCAAAAACCCTTCAGCCTTTACAGCGAAAGGAGATTCCGCTTTTCGTAAAATCTTTTACCAATCCGAAAGCTGAAGGAACGGCGGTAAGTACGGGCCGGCATATCGATCCCGCGATCCCCTGTTTTATTGTAAAGAAGAACCAGGTGCTCATTTCTCTTTCTTCCCTGGATTTCTCTTTCATGGTGGAAGAAAACATCAGCGAGATCTTTAAGCTTTTTCACCAATACCAGATGAAAGTGGATCTAATTCAAAATTCCGCCATCAGTTTTTCAGTTTGTGTAGACAATAGGTTCAATCAGCTGGAGAAACTTATTCAGCATTTAAAAGCGCGCTATAAGGTGAGCTATCGCGGCGGAGTTTCTCTCTATACCATCCGTCATTTTACCGACGAGGCCATTCATTCTCTCGAAAAAGATAAGGAAATCCTGCTTAAACAACTCACCCACAACACCGTTCAAATGGTCACGGCAGAATAGCTCCATAAAATCTAATTGCTATATTTGTTCAGGAATCAAACAGTTATTAAATGGGAATTGTAAGTGCCAAAGAGGTAGCTAAAGTGATGAATTTGGAAAAATTCGGAATCCTCGGAACCTCTTTGGGATGGGCCGTTTTAAGAACCACCAGGCTCTCACGCCTCAACAAGGAATACCAGAAGAGAAAAGACCTGAGCGGACCCGAATTTATAGATTCTATTCTGAAGGGATTTGAAATCGACTTCGAAATTCCCGAAAAAGACCTTAAGAGAATTCCCAAAACCGGCCCTTTTATCACCATTTCCAATCATCCTCTGGGAGGTATCGACGGAATGATCCTGATGAAGCTGCTTTTAGCGCAGCGGCAGGATTACAAGATCATCGCGAATTTTCTCCTGCACCGCCTTGACCCACTGAAGCCTTACATTATGCCGGTAAATCCTTTTGAAGACCGCCGCGATGCCAAGTCGAGTATGGGTGGGATCAAGGAGGCTATCTCCCATTTGCGGGAGGGGCATGCGCTGGGAATGTTCCCGGCCGGCGAAGTTTCCACCTATAAAGATCAGCGGCTTATCGTTGATAAACCCTGGGAACCTGTAGCCATGAGGCTGGTGCAAAAAGCTAAGGTGCCGGTAATTCCTATTTATTTCCATGCCAAGAACAGCACCTTTTTCTACAGGCTCGCCTCTATGAGCGATGTATTGAGAACCGCGAAGCTGCCGAGTGAAATGCTCTCGCAGAAGAAACGAAAGATCAGGGTAAGAATTGGCAACCCTATTCCGGTAGAAGACCAGGCAGAACACGAAAACCTTGAAGCTTTCACCGCATTTTTACGGCGGAAGACCTATATGCTGGCCAACGTTTTTGAAAGCAAAAAGCTCTTCGAAAAAATTCCTAAAACACTGAAACTGCCGAAAATTCCGAAGAAGATCGCGCTGGAAACCAGCGAAGACCTTATGGAACAGGAAGTGGAAATATGCAGAAAGCTCGATAAGCGCCTCCTCATGAGTAAAAACTATGAGGTGTTTTTGGCCAAAAAAGAGATCATTCCAAATATTCTGCAGGAGTTGGGAAGGCTGCGGGAGATCACCTTCAGAGAAGTGGGCGAAGGCACTAATAATGCAACCGATCTTGACCCTTTTGACGATTATTATTACCACCTGTTTCTCTGGGACAACGACGCCAAGAAAGTGGCGGGCGCCTACCGAATGGGAATGGGCGCCGAAATCTTCAAAGATCATGGCATCAACGGATTTTACCTGCAGGACCTTTTCAGGTTTGAGCCAGAGCTGTACGGCATGATGAGCCAGTCTATTGAGATGGGACGTGCCTTTATCATCAAGGAATATCAGCAGCGCCCAATGCCACTTTTCCTGCTGTGGAAAGGGATTGTGCATTGTACCCTGCGTTTTCCCGAGCATAAATATCTTATTGGTGGCGTAAGCATCAGCAATAAATTCTCCAATTTCTCAAAATCGCTGATGATCGAATTCATGAAATCTCACTATTATGATCCTTATGTGGCGCAGTATGTAAGGCCGAAAAAAGAATTTAAGGTTAAACTGAAGGATGCCGACAAAGATTTCTTCTTTGACGAAAGCGAAGCCGATCTTAATAAATTCGACAAGATCATTGACGAAATTGAGCCGGAAAGCCTGCGTCTCCCCGTGCTTATCAAAAAATACATCAAGCAGAATGCGAAGGTGGTCGCTTTCAATGTGGATCCTTTGTTTAATAATGCTGTTGACGGCCTCATGTACATTCGAATTGCCGATCTTCCGGAAAGTACGGTGAAACCGGTCATGGAAGAACTTCAGAAGGAACTGGAACAAAAAGACGCCAATAACCACCACTAATCTCCTGTTAATTTCTTGTTATTCCGCCGTCTCTTTTAGGCTTTGTTTTAATTCATCCCTATATTCTTTTCCTCAAAATCAGAAAAAAAAATTAAGACATGGAAACGATATTAATAGCCGGAGCCACGGGGAGCACAGGAAAAAGGATCATCGAGATCCTCAATAATTCAGAGAGCTTTCAACCAGTGGCGATGATCAGAAAGGAAGAACAAAAATCTATGTTTGAAGACATGGGCGTGAAAAGCGTTCTTGCCGATCTTGAGAAGGATGTAGACCATGCGCTGAAGGGAATCGATAAGGTGATCTTTGCCGCGGGTTCCGGGGGCAAAACAGGACCCGAAAAGACTACCGCGGTAGACCAGGATGGCGCGATCAAACTAATAGATGCTGCCAAAAAGGCCAATGTCAAAAAATTTGTGATGCTTAGTGCTATGGGCGCCGATAAACCGGAAGAACACGAAAAACTTCAGCACTACCTGGAGGCAAAAGGCAAAGCAGACGATCACCTGCGGGAAAGCGGACTTTCCTACACCATAGTACAGCCGGGAGCGCTTACGGATGATCTTGGCCTCGCCAAGGTAAAGATCTCGGAAAGATTGGATGAAAAAGGTGAAATCTCGAGAGACGATGTGGCCTTTATTCTGGTAATGTGCCTGGCCGATCCATTGGTACAGAATAAAACGATCCAGGCTCTGGAAGGAGAAGAATCTATAAAATCGGCACTCATTGAAGTAAGCCGAATAGGCTAAAGCCCAAGAGTAAAAAACACAAAAACAAGGGCTGAAATTCGTGAATTTCAGCCCTTGTTTTATACTATTTATCATCAGGTTCATCCTGCTTGAAAGCCTGATCAACAGGCTCCCACAATTCGATCTTATTTCCTTCGAGGTCAACAATCCAACCGAATTTTCCATATTCGTAGGATTCCTTTTTATCTATCACCTGTACGCCTTCTTTCTTTAGTGTTTCAAGCAGCTCATCCAGATTCTCCACCCTAAAGTTCATCATAAAATCTTTCTTTGAAGGTTCAAAATAGTCGGTGTTTTCTGGAAAGGGACTCCACTGGGTCATCGCGTCATTACCTTCAATATCTTTCCACCAAAAGCTACATCCATAGTCATCTGCATTAAAACCGAGATGTTTGTTATACCATTCTTTTACTTTATCGGGATCTTTGGTTTTAAAGAAAACCCCACCTATACCTGTAACTCTTTTTTTCATAATTCCCTTTTTTAGTTGATCTCTTCTAAAGATAAAAAAAACCTTCGCCGCAGCGAAGGTTTTTGAATTTCAAAAAAAAGCGAAGGGAGCTATTTTCCCTCTCCTTCACCAAATTTACCGATGATCTTATTAGCGATCACGCGGGCCAGTTTTTCGTGCGACTCTACTGTCCAGCCGGCAACGTGCGGACTCAAAATCACATTCTGAAGGAACATAAGCTCCCGCATTGCCTCGGGCACCGGTTCTACCGCGCTGATGGCCACATTCTTTTTGTTAGCAAAGAGGCTTTCAAATGATGCTTTTTCATATTCCAGTACATCAAGGCCTGCGCCCAGTACTTTTCCATTCTTCAGGGCCTCAACGAGGTCGGCTGTGACTACGTTCTTTCCGCGGGCGGTATTGATGAACCAGAAAGGCTTTCTGAATTTTGAAATGAAATCTTTACTGATCATCTGGTTGGTTTCTTTGGTCCAGGGTGTATGCAGGCTCACTACATCCACTTTTTCCATAAATTCCTCGAGGCTTACCTGTTTTGCATTTTCGTCACCTACACCTTCCTTGATGTCATAACACAGCACCTCAACCTCAAACCCTCTGAGTTTTTTGGCAAAGGCCTTGCCCATGTTTCCGTAGCCGATGATGCCCACGGTTTTTCCGTCGAGCTCTACGCCGCGGTTTCCTTCGCGATCCCAAAGGCCTTCGCGTACTTCCCTGTCGGCTTTGTTGAGTTTATTGAAAAGGGAGAGCAACATTCCGAGGGTGTGCTCCCCTACTGCATTCCGGTTTCCTTCAGGCGCCGAAAACAGGCTTATGCCGTGCTCTTCGGCATATTCTACATCAATACTTTCCAGCCCGGCCCCTACCCTGGCGATGAATTTGAGGTTGGGGGCCGCATCGATAAATTCTTTATCGATAGTATACCGGCTTCTTATTACAATTCCGTCGTAAAGATGTTGATTTTCGAGAGTTTCCTCCCGGCTTTGCTGATATCCTTCGATATTGTGATGCCCGGCATCAGCCAGTAGCTTCATCAAGATCGGGTGATTGGTATCGGCGTGTAAAATGATCATTCTTCTGTGATTTTATGAATAGTTGAGTTTACTGCATATTCTTCTTTCCCTATAAACCAGGCTCTTCTTAAGCTGAAAAACAAAGACTGAAATTCTTCTGAAGTATAATCCTCCCTGCCTGTGCAGAGAAGACATGGCACAGGAAAGCGGTGTTGAAAGTTGACAAGATTCGTATTCAACATAAACAGCCGCAAAGTTAACGAATGATCTGAATAATGTGAAAAAAGCACGCCGCCTTTTCCTAAAATCCGAGAATTGCCTTAGCTATAAGAAAGTAGGTGAGAATTCCGAAGACATCATTACTGGTGGTAATAAAAGGCCCGGTAGCCACAGCAGGATCGATGTTGTTCTTGTCAAGAATAATGGGAATCAGGGTCCCAATAAGTGCCGCCAGCAGAATCACGGAAACCAGGGCAATCCCTATGCTGATAGACTCCAGGTAACTGGTCCCAAACCAGAAACTGCTGATCACAAAAACGATCATTGCGATCGACAGCCCGTTAACTACAGCCAGCGAAGATTCTTTGATAAGCCTGCCGGCGATATTTCCTTTCAGGCTACCATTGGCGAGGCCTTGCACCACGATCGCGCTCGATTGTACGCCCACGTTCCCGGCTGTTGCCTGGATCAAAGGCACAAAGATGAGTAGCTTCGGAAAAGTATGCATTATGTTCCCAAAACCCGAAATGATACTGGCTGCCCCAAGACCCCCGAACATCCCGATAAGCAACCAAGGAAGGCGCGCACGAGTTTGTTTGAAGATATTGTCATCGGCTTCCACATCTTCAGAGATACCGGCAGCCATCTGGTAATCTTTTTCAGCTTCTTCCTTGATAAAATCCACGATATCATCAATGGTGATACGTCCTACCAGGCGTCCCATCTCATCAACCACGGGAATTGCTTCCAGGTCGTATTTCTGCATGATACGGGCAACTTCTTCGGCATCGGTATGAACATTCACGTAATCTACACTAGGAATATATACATCGCGGATATTGGCGTTGCTGGGTGCAGTAAGAAGATCTTTCAGCGAAAGACGGCCCTTGAGCCGGTTCTTGTCGTCTACCACATAAATGGAATGCACGCGGGTCACATTTTCTGCCTGGGCACGCATCTCGCTCATACAACCGGTAACACTCCAGTTCTCATTAACCTTCACCAACTCTTTGGCCATCAATCCCCCTGCAGAATCTTCATCATAACGAAGTAATTCTACGATATGATCGGCGTGTTCTTCGTCGGTGATCTCCGAAATAACATTTTGCTGGCGTTCCGGAGGAAGTTCCGAAATAATATCGGCGGCATCATCGGTATCCATCTCCTCAAGCTCCTCGGCGATCTCTTTTGCCGAAAGGGTTTCCAGGATACGTTCCCTTACTCCTTCCTCCAGTTCCATCAGCGCTTCGGCTGTTTTCTGGCTGTCGAGAAGTTTTACGAGATAGGTAGCTTCCTCGAGGGAAAGCTCGGTAAGGATTTCAGCAACATCAGCATGGTGCACATCTTCGAGATGCAATAGAAGCTCCTCATCATTTTTTTGTTCGATGAGGAACTGTATTTTCTCAATTAGTTCATCGCTGATTTGAAATTGCATAGGGCTGAATTTTTAGAGTCAGTTCAATAAATTCGTCGGTACTAAGCTGTTCAGGCCGCTGCCCAAAGATACTATCTTCCCTAAGATTATCGGGCAAATTAAGGCTTTTTAAACTATTCCGAAGCGTTTTCCGGCGTTGCCCAAAGCCCATTTTTACTATTCTGAAAAAAAGCTTTTCATCACAGGGCAGACTAAAATCGCTTTTTCTCTTCAGCCTTAGCACCCCGCTTTCCACTTTGGGTGGCGGGTTAAATACTGAAGGCGAAACGGTAAAAAGGTATTCGGCATCATAATAAGCCTGAACCAGTACCGATAAGATTCCGTAGGTTTTGTTGCCCTTTTTCTCACAGATACGCTTCGCCACCTCCTTCTGAAACATACCCGAAAATTCAGGAATCTGATCTCTTATCTCCAGCACCTTAAAAACGATCTGGGAAGAAATATTATATGGAAAATTGCCGATCACCGCGAAAGGCTCCTGCCCAAAGATCTCACTGAGGTCGTACTTCAGGAAGTCCTTTTCGTGGATGCGGCCCTGCAACTCCGGATAATTGTCTTGCAGATATTCCACGCTTTCGGTATCGATCTCGATCACATGCACCTCTGCCTGCTGCCGCAAAAGATATTTTGTCAGCACACCCATGCCGGGACCAATTTCGAGCACCTTGTCATAGCCATCATAGCTTAAGGTTTCGGCAATTTTCTGCGCGATATTCTCATCGGTAAGGAAATGCTGCCCTAAATGCTTTTTCGCCCTTACGTCACCGTTTTCTGAACTTCCTTCTTTCCTGAAAGAAGCCCTCGAATGTCTTTTCTTCATAATTTTCTGAATGGTTTGGCGGCTACTGTTCGATGATCACCTCAAGTTCGGTGCGAAAGGCCACGAATTTCCCTTCAAAAGCTTTGGTTTTAGCCCGCAATTCCGCAGCATTTTCTTCGTAGTAACGCTGTAGCATCTCTTTACTTTCGGCGGTATATTGGACGGAATAGGTAATACCGCCCATCTGTTCCTGCACAAGAACCCTGGTCATTAAAGCCTTCAGGAATTTTCCGGTTTTCAGCATATCGGGGATATGCTCATTTTTCATCCATTCCAGCCATTGGTCGTGTACCTCTTCCTCAACATTGATGGTGACATTATAAATATACATAGTTCTTGATTTTGTAACAGAGAGAGTTCTCCGGTTAAACAGTACTACAAAAGGAATTATTCTACGGCGTCGCCGCGCAACATCCTGAACTTTTTCCTCGCTTGCACAAAGTAGATACTGTCGGCAAAGTTAAAGATAATTTGTTCGTAATACTCCATGGCCTTCTCAGGTTCATTCAAAGGGCCCGCATAAAGCTCGGCCAGGCGATAATTTGCATTATCGGCAAGGATGTCATTATTGAAGAATTGAATGATCTTCAGGTAGTTCTGCTCAGCTTTTTCATACTCCTTTTCCTTTTCAAAAAGCGAGGCCTGTTTCAGCAAAGCTTCATCTTCGATCTTTTCCCCTTTGTGGTCTTCAAGCACTTGCTGCAAAACTTCAATCGCTTTCCTATTCTTCTGCTGAAAAGTGAACAGATCGGCCCGGGCATAGAGCTTCAGTGCGGTTTGGGTAGTATCTTCAAGAGAATTATCCTTAATGAGAAGACTCAGTTCCATCGCATCGTTGGCGATAAGCTGAGATGTTGAAGCTTTCAAAACATCGAGCTGTGTTTGCGCCCATTTAAAATCACCTTTATAGTAGCTTGTTTTGGCTACTTTAAAGCGGGCATTTTGTGCCATCTCATCGTTCTTTACCAGGTTCTGCACCTGCGAATAATAGATGAGCGCTTCATTGAATTTCTCTTCCAGAACAAGAATATCGGCAAGGGCCATTTTCACCATTGCCTTCTGAAAATCGGACTGTGTCTTTTCTGAAAGTGCCCGCAACAGTTTGGCAGCTTCCTCAATACGATCCATCTTAAAAGCGATGAAATTCGCATAATCTACCTGCAGGGGCAGCGTACTCAAGCCGTAGCCATACTCGCTGAACAAGTTTTCAAAATCTTTCGCTACTTCCTTGTATTCTGAAGGGGAAGCCATCTGCAGCCTGAGATTCAACAAAAATTGCCTCCCCTGCAATACAGTAGTTTCCGAAGGTGTTTCTTTGATCACATATTCCACGATTTCCTGCGCCGCCTCATAATCTTCAGCATCTTTCGCGATCAGGGCCAGTTTCAGAATACTCTGCAGACCCATATTACCACGCCGGTAGATCGCTTTCTCCTGCGCAAAGGCCTTCAGGAAATCTTTCTGCTGAACAAAAAGCCAGCTCAGCATTTCATTATAGACCACTGCCGGTTTGTTCTGCAGTTTCTTCAAAAGAAGTTTTCTGAAAATCGTATTGGCTTCAGAATTGGGATCTTCAGAAATATAGCGCGTAAACTCGCGACTGGCAATTCCGAAGAATTTAGGATCCATATCAATAAGATCGAGATAATTCTGAAACATCTCTTCTGTTTTCCCCTGTTCCCCATATATACGAGCCAGCTGAAGGTTAAAATTACGGTCGGTATTCATCGCCATTCCGGCTTCGTATGCCTTCGCTGCATAATCCAGCAGATTATACTTCTCAAATGTTCGCGCAATAGCATAAGCATAGTTGGGCCTTCCGCCAATGGCATCAAGCGCCTCCTGGTAGAATTTATCAGCGCGTTCCTGATCCTCCTTCAGTTCGAAATTGTGGCCAATTTCAATGAAAAGTTCAGGACTATTTGCCGAATTCTGCAGCTTTTGCCGCAGCAAGTCTTCAGCTGCATCAAAATCTTCCAATTGCTGATAGGAAGAAACCATTCCGTAGAAAAAAATAGGGTTGGAGGGATTTTCTTTAGCGAGTTGTTGGTAGGTTTTAAG
>JBAWAB010000257.1:0-4282 GCA_049589035.1 Salegentibacter sp. | reverse complement strand
GGTATTCGGGAGCAGTGAAGAGGAAGACGCGCAGAAGCTGAGAGACCTGTGCTACGAAAAACTGCCGCGGCGTTATCCTGACGCCAAAGCCAAGGTTTATGAGCGGGTAGAAAAAGAACTCAGCGCGATCATCGGCCTTGGTTTCGTTTCCTACTTCCTGATCAACCTCGACATTGTGAATTACGCCCGCTCCAAAAACTATCCGTTTATCGGCCGGGGCAGCGGCGCCAATTCTGTCGTGGCCTACATCCTGGGCATCACCAATGTAGACCCTATAGAACTCGATCTTTATTTTGAACGTTTCATCAATGCCTTCCGGAATTCGCCTCCCGACTTCGACATTGATTTCTCCTGGAAAGACCGGCAGGATGTGACCGGCTACATCTTCCGAAGGCATGAAAACACCGCCCTTATGGGCACCTATGTGACTTTTAAAAGAAGGGCGGTAGCGAGAGAACTGGGAAAGGTTTTCGGTTTACCCAAAGAGAATATTGACAAGCTTTCGGCGGGATACTTCAGCTACAGTGAACTGGACGAGCTGGAAAAGCTCGTGTTGAGATACAGCGCGCTTATTGAAGGTTTTCCGAATTACCTGAGCGTGCATTCCGGCGGAATTCTGATTCTGAATGATTCGGTGTTTAACTATGCCGGCACCTTTCTTCCGCCCAAAGGCTTCCAAACCATGCAAATAGATATGAATATCGCCGAAGAGGTGGGAATCCATAAATTTGATATTCTCGCCCAGCGCGGCCTCTCCAAGATCACCGATGCCATTGAGATCATCAGGCAAAATCAGCCGGAGGCTTATATTGAAGACATGGAGAATGTGAAGGTTTTTAAGGAAGATCCGGCTATCAACCAGCTGCTGAAAACCGGCGACTGTATGGGCGTGTTTTATGTGGAATCGCCTGCCATGCGGGGGCTGCTCATCAAGCTGCAGACGGATAATTACCTCAACCTGGTGGCGGCCAGCTCGGTGATACGCCCGGGAATCGCCCACGGCAAAATGAAAGAGGAATACATCAAAAGGCATCGCGATCCTGAACGTCGAAAAACCGCACACCCGGTGATGTATGAGATCATGGAAGACACCTACGGCATCATGGTGTACCAGGAAGACGTGATGAAGGTGGCGCACAAGTTCGCCGGACTAAGCTTTGACGATGCCGACGTGCTGCGGCGGGGCATGAGCGGCAAGAAATTCCCGCCGGGAGAAATTGAGCAGATCGAGGCCAAGTTCAGGAATAACTGCAGGGAAAGAGGCTACAGCGAAGAGCTGGTCTCGGAGGTATGGAACCAGATCGCCTCCTTTGCGGGTTATGCTTTTCCGAAGGGACATTCGGCTTCCTATGCCGTAGAAAGTTACCAGAGCTTATACCTGAAAAAATATTTTCCGCTGGAATTCATGGTGGCGGCACTCAATAACGGCGGCGGATTCTATAACGTGGAAACCTATATCCAGGAGATCAGGAGGTGCGGCGGGAAAGTGCATGCGCCCTGTATTAACCACAGCGATCATCCCAATGTGATCTTCGGAAAGGATATTTACCTGGGCCTTGGTTACATCAAAGACCTGGAGAGGAAGGTTATTCAGCAGATTCTCGAAAATCGTCAGTTTTTCGGCCCTTTTAAATCCCTCGCCGATTTTATTGACCGCGTGGACATTTCCATAGAACAACTCTCATTGCTGCTGAAAATAAATGCTTTCAGGTTCACGGGCCTTGACAAACATCATTTACTGTGGAAGGCCTACTTCAAACTCAGCAAGAATAAGCAGAAATCGGCGCAGGCGGTTCTCTTTAAGCCGCCACACCGCGATTTTGACCTGCCGGAATTCGAATTCTCCAGGCTCATCGAAGCTTATGACCAGATAGAACTATTGGGATTTCCATTATTCAGCCATTTTGAACTGCTGAAGCACCCAATGAAGCCGGCAATGAAGGCTGCGCAACTCAAAGATCATATCGGCAAAGAAGTGCAGATCTATGGCAACCTTATCACGGCAAAAAGGACCGGCACCATCAACGGGAAATACATGTATTTTGGCACCTTCTACGATGCGGAGGGCGGTATTTTTGACAGCGTGCAATTCCCCAGTATAGCCGAAAAGTACCCGTTGCGTAGCAAAGGGATCTACCTGTGCTGCGGAACGGTAGTGAGCGAGCTGGGTTATATTTCAATCAGCATTAAATGGCTGTCGAGGCAGGAAACGGCGGGTGATCCGAGATATGTAAGTAAGGGGTTTAAGGTGAAGTATGTGGGGTAAAATCATTCTCAGAAAACCTATTCCTTATAAGGCTGGTATTCTTTATCTCCCCATTTATTTTCCACCTGAATCGTGGTATGACCGATCTCGAATTTCTCATGCAGTTCCTCCCTGAGCCGGTAAAGAAATTCATCATCCTGGCCGCCGGGCATGATCAAATGTGCCGTCAATGCAGTTTCAGTAGTGCTCATGGCCCAGATATGCAAATCGTGCACCTCCTCCACTCCTTCTTTCGACCTTAGAAACTCCGCCACCTTTTTGATATTGACATGTGCCGGTACCGCATCGAGAGCCAGCTTCACCGAATCCCGCAGAAGCCCCCAGGCACTGTAGGCAATAACGGCAACTATTATGAAACTCAGCACGGGATCGATCCAGGTAATACCTGTAGTTTTAATAAGGAAACCGCCTATTACCACCCCTACGGAAACACCCGCATCAGCTGCCATGTGCAAAAAAGCACCCTTAATGTTCAGGTCTCCTTTCTGGCCTTTCATGAACAAGAGCGCAGTAATGGTATTGATGGCGATCCCTATCCCGGCAACGATCATGATGATATTCCCCGGAATTTCCACCGGATTTTGCAATTTCCGGATCGCATCGTACACAATAATCCCTGCGGCAGCCATGATCAGCACTCCGTTTACCAGGGAAGCCATGATCGTCGTTTTCCGAAGTCCAAAAGTGTAGTCACCCGAAGGTCGTTTTCCCGAAGCCCAGGTAGCTGCCCAGGCCAGGCCAAGACTCAGCACATCGCTGGTATTATGCCCGGCATCGGCGAGCAAAGCCGAAGAATTTACAGAAAAACCATAGAATGCTTCTACCAGTACATACAGAATATTGAGTCCTATTCCTATTGCGAATGCTTTTCCGTAGTTATTAACGCCGTGATCGTGAGAATGTGCCATATTTTTCGAAAGTAACAAAGAAAGATATGCAACAGAAGTGCATTCTTTCCTTTTAGCTTCCCAAATAGGAATCAACAAACTGAAAAACAGCGAAATACAGGACCTGCAAAGGCCTCTGCGGAATTACTGAATCTGTCCGAATTAACTCCAGGAACTGATAATTATCATATTTCCTGTTGATCCGAGTTTCTAACTTTAATGCGTGATGCAGGAAAAACGGATCAAGATTTAAAACTCCCTATCCTTCAAACTGGGAAAGTTTAGAAAGGATGCCGAAAGACCGGAAAGACTGTGATAGAGGGTTACAGTATTAGAATTTCATTCATATCATAATATTTTAACCCGTAGTTCAAAATTCCGGCATTATGAAAGCCAAAAAGAATCCCAAAGCAGACCTCAGCAAGTACAGTATGATCTATTTTCAGATCGGATTGATCGCGATGCTTGCCGCAACCTACTTCACATTAGAGTGGAGAACTCCCGAAAGAACTGATACCGCTAACTATCAGATCCAGATGCCCGACGAGGATCAGGAAGATATTCCCATCACCCAAATGGAGACTACTCCGCCACCTCCTCCCCCTCCACCTCCGGCTGTTTCTGAAATAATTAATGTGGTGGAGGACGAAGTGGAAGTGGAAGAAGATGAAATTAGCTCTACTGAAACCGATCAGGATGAAAAGATCGTGCAGGTGGCCGATATCGTTGAAGAAAAAGTAGAAGAAACTGTAGAAGAGGTTCCCTTTGTACTGGTTGCCAATGTCCCTATCTATCCGGGTTGTGAAAGCGAAAAGGATAATGATGCCAGGAAGAAGTGCATGTCAAAAAAAATAGAAGAATTCGTACGGCGCGAATTTAATACCGGCATCGGCGCAGACCTTGGGATCTACGGCATCAACAGGATCATTGTGGTCTTCAAGATTGATGAACACGGCAATGTGGTCAACATCAAATCCAGAGGACCCCATAAGCTGCTGGAAGCTGAAGCAGAGCGGGTGGTAAAACTCTTACCGCATATGACGCCCGGAAGACAGCGCAACAAAGCGGTTGGGGTAGTGTATTCCCTTCCCATTGTTTTCGACGTAAGGGAGTCAAGTTGATTCAAAAA
>JBAWAB010000256.1:0-11480 GCA_049589035.1 Salegentibacter sp. | reverse complement strand
GTAGTTTCACAGTGCAGTTGGAGGCACAGCCAACAGCACCCGAAGCTAAATGCCAGGATCTTGCACCTACTTTAGATGAAAATGGGCAGATTAGTATCACCGCCCAGGAGGTATATACTGGAAACCAGGGGAATCTGAAACTCTCGATAGACCGGGAAAACATTGACTGTTCCGATCTTGGACCAAATTCCGTAGTACTTACGGTGACCGATCCTGCCACCGGACTTTCCAGTACCTGTACAGCTACGGTATACATTGTCGATGAAACGCCTCCGAGCATTACCTGCCCCTATGATCAGACCGAAAATTACGATTCTGCACAGGGCTATGTGTTGCCCGATTACACCAGTTTTGCTGCCGTGGCTGATAACTGCGGCGAGCCCACAGTCACTCAGTCGCCCGCGCCCGGAACGACGATCAATGCCAATACCGAAATCACCCTGACTGCCACAGATGCTTCCGGGAACTTCAGTAGCTGCAGTTTTAAGGTTCTTTTGAGTGAGGAAGAGGTCTTGCAGATCAGCTGCCCGGGAAATAAGACTGCTTCTCTGAATGAGAACTGTCTTTTTGAGGTGCCCGATTACCGGGATATGGCCAGCGTTAATATTGCTTCCGCAGAAATATCCCAGTCTCCAGAGCCGGGGGACATGATCTCCGAAAGCACGGATGTGAAGCTAATAGCAGCAAAAGATGGCCAGACAGATATCTGTACATTTAGTCTGGAACTTCGGGATGATATAGACCCTTTAGCCCGGTGTGTTGGCAATTATGAACTCACTCTGAATGCAAACGGTACTGCGACTATTGCGGCAGATGATCTCGATGATGGCTCTTCCGATAACTGCCAGATTTCAGAAATGACTCTGGATAAATCTAATTTCACCACAGATGATATTGGGGAAAATCAGGTGATCCTTACGGTGACCGATACCGCCGGCAACAGCGACCAGTGTACTACCACAGTGACTGTCAAAGAAAATACTTCAGCCCCCCAATATCAATGCGTGGGCCAGTTCACGCTTCCTTTGGATGAAAACGGGAATGCCAGCCTGGAGATCAGCGATCTTTACGAAGGCAATATTGCGGCCAGCAATTTTTCGATCAATCGCAGCGACTTTAGCTGTGAAGACCTGGGACAGCAGGTGGTGCGGCTGTCATATTTCGAAAATGGCGCCTTGAAGAGCTATTGCGACATAGATATTTTCGTTATAGATAATACACCTCCTGAAGTCAAGACCCGCGATCTTACTATCGATCTTGATCAAAATGGTACAGTTTCCATTTCTGCGGAAGATATTGATGCCGGCTCCACCGACAATTGCGGGGGCCAACTTTCTTTTAGCCTCAGCAAAAGCAATTTCAACTGTAAGAATACCGGCAGCAATGAGGTGACTCTTACGGTGAGCGATGAAAGCGGAAATTCCTCCAGCGGGGTAGCCAGTGTTTACGTCAATGCCGCTCCTGGCATCTGCAGCCAGCAGCCTGCTCCTGAAGTCAAATACCTGTACATTTACCCGAATCCTAATAATGGTCATTTTCAGATCGCAGTTCCCTCAGATCTCAAGGTGAAGGAAATATCGCTCTACGACAACCGGGGGCGTTTTATTGGCGGAAAAAGTTTTGCTGACGATGCCGTAGACTACGAGGTCGATCTTTCCGGTTTACAGGATGCCATTTATAATTTGGTTATTCAGACGGGCAGGCGGGGAAAAATCACCAGGCGAATTATTGTGAGGAATTGATCTTTGCTTCAAGAAAAGCAATGATCTCTTCGGGTGGGGTAGTGTAATCGAACCAGTTGATATCGGGATCTTTCCGGAACCAGGTGAGCTGGCGTTTGGCAAAGCGGCGGGTGTTTTTTTTGATCTCTTCTGCAGCGCTTTCGAGGCTGATATTGCCTTCCAGGTATTCGAATAGTTCTTTGTAACCCACGGTGTTCAGGGCGTTCAGGTGTCGCTTTGGAAAAACAGCTTTTGCTTCCTTCAGAAGGCCTTCCTTCATCATCAAATCGACCCTTCGGTTGATGCGATCGTATATAATCGCTCTTTCCGCTGTCAATCCTACACTAATGCTTTCAAAATTACGCTTTTCCTTTTGCCGGTTCAGAAATGAAGAATATGGCTTTCCGGTGCCCAGGCAAATTTCGAGCGCACGGATGAGGCGATGCGGATTTTCGATATCGGCCTTGTCGTAATAAGCAGGATCCAACTCCTTCAGCTGTTGCTGAAATTTTTCTATGCCTTCAGTTTCAAGAATTTCATTCAGATTTTGGCGAATTTCAGGAGCTACATCGGGAAAATCGTCGAGGCCTTCGAGGATGCTTTTTACATACAGACCACTCCCGCCGGCCAAGATCAGGACTTGCTGATGTTGGAATAGCTCTTCGATCTTTTGGATCGCCTCTCTTTCAAAATCTCCGACGGAATAATCTTCTTCCACCGATATATGCTGAATGAAATGATGAGGTGCCGCGGCTAGTTCTTCTTCCGAAGGGACGGCGGTACCTATTTTCATTTCCTTGAAAAACTGCCGGGAATCGGCTGAAATTATTTCGGTTTTAAAATGGCGGGCCAGCGCAATGGCAAGCGAGGTTTTTCCAATAGCTGTAGGTCCTACGACGTTTATCAGGTACTTGTTATGCATTTAATTTTTTTCCGCAGTTATGGCAAAATTGGGCATTATTCAGGTGCTTGTCTTCAGCACAAAAAGGGCACACCTGCGTGTTGGTAGGAACCATTTTAGCTGAAGATCTTGAGTATTCGGCGCTTACAATTCCGGTTGGGACCGCGATGATCCCATAACCGACGATCATGATAAAAGAGGCCACAAACTGGCCCAGGGGCGTGACCGGATGAATATCGCCAAAACCAACGGTGGTAAGAGTCACGATACACCAGTAGATGCTTAAGGGAATGTTGGTAAAGCCGTTTTCGGGCCCTTCTACCAGGTACATCACAGTACCCATAATGATCGAAATTACCAGGACGGCAAACAGGAATACCAGGATCTTGGCTTTGCTGTTTTTTAATGCTTCTATGAGTCGGTTAGATTCGCCCACATAGCGTGAGATCTTCAGAATTCTGAAAATGCGGAGCAGTCTCAAAGCTCTAATTGAAAAAAGTACATTGAATCCGCCGAGGAAGAAGGTGAGATAGGAGGGGATGGTGGATAGGAAATCTACAATTCCGTAGAAACTAAAAACATAACGCATCGGTTTCCTGATGCTGATAATTCGCAGAATATATTCTATGCTGAAAAAGATGGTGATCACCCATTCGGCCACGTAAAAAGCCGAATGATATTCCTGGTAAACTGGGGAAATGCTCTCGAGCATGACAAGGGCAATACTGCATAGAATGAGAATGAGCAACACAATATCGAAAAGCTTGCCCATAGGAGTATCGGCCTCATAAATGATCTCATAAAGCTTTTTCTTCCACTGAGGCTGTGTTTTTGTACTTTCCAAGATTTGTGGAAATTAGGCGTTTCTCAAATTTAGCTATTTTCCCTGATTACCAGCCTTACTCGTGTACGGAGAGTTGGATGATCTTTAATCTTTTATTTTTTCGGATATAATTCTGAATGATATGCTGCGTATCCCGGTTGTTGGGCATGGGCGTGATGATCGACCGAATGATGTCAATATGGTTGATCTGGTGATTCAGATTAAAGTACCCAAGACCCCGGAACTCTCCATCCTCTATCAGGAGGGCACTTTTCTCATCTACTTCTCTTCCGCGATCTACCACCAGCATATTCTGACTGTCATACGAATAACGGCTCATAAGCTCCCGTACCCGCTCGTTATACTCTTCAGCAGGTTCCTCTCCAATACAGGCGCCCTGGCAGTTCTTTATGGTGTAATTAAAGCAATTGCCGCTTCCTTTCTGTATACCGGTAAGGCGCTCGCACAGCTGGTATTCTTCGGTCCACTGGCTTAGCAGGGTTCTGGCTTGCTTTAGATTTGTAAAGGTGGTAATGCTCTTTTGCTTCAGCCCCGCCTTGCCGATCTTCAGATTAATATATCCGTTCTCATCTGTGAACTGATACAATGCATGGCTGAAAATGGTCCTTTTCAGGGCCTTGTTGTATTTCGGCTTGTTTTGCTTGATCTCCTGGTTTTCCTTCAGGAGCGCGAAAAGCTCATTTCCTGTTGCTTCATAGGAAACCGTAGAAACCTCTTTCTGCATTTCCTTTGCCTTGGGATGATCATTGGTGAAATGCTGGTTCACCCTTTTCCTGATATTTCGGCTCTTTCCGATGTAAATGATATCGCCCTCCTCATTATGCAGGTAATAGACACCGGTAGTGCTGGGCAATTCTTCGAGAATGTAGACCAGTTTGGTGTCGATACTTTTTTTGGGTTCCAGCCGAACCATGTTTTTCAGGATATCCTTTTCCAGGTCTTTTGTTAGCAACATCTTGAAAAGCTTGACGGTAGCCTGTGCATCGCCGCTGGCGCGGTGCCGGTCGCTCAGGGGAATACCGAGGGAGCGGACGAGTTTGCCTAAACTGTAGGATTGCTGACCCGGGATGAGCTTCTTCGAAAGCTCTACCGTACAAAGAGATTTTCGCTCGTATTCAAAGCCTAGCCTTCTGAACTCGGTCCTTAATATCCTGTAATCGAATTTTGCATTATGCGCCACCAGCACACAATCGGTAGTGATCTCTACAATTCGCTTGGCCACCTCGTAAAATTTAGGTGCGTTGCGCAGCATTTCATTATTGATTCCGGTAAGCCCGATCACAAAAGGTTGTATGGGTTGTTCGGGATTTACCAGGCTAATGAATTGATCTACTACCTGATGCCCGTCGAATTTATAAACGGCGATCTCGGTTATTCCTTCTTCGTTGTATTTCCCCCCGGTGGTTTCTATGTCAACTATTGCGTACAAATATCTTCTTCTTTCTAATTGTAATTACGTTCGCCAAAAATACTACTTCCTATTCTAACCATCGTGCTTCCGCAGTCAACAGCGATCTTGTAATCGCCGCTCATGCCCATGGAAAGCTCCTTCAAAGCCGGGAATTTTACCTGCAGGTCCTTTAGGACTGAGCTTAGGTAATCAAACTCTTCCCGAACTTGCTGCTCGTCCTCTGTAAAAGTTGCCATACCCATTAGACCTATGATCTCAACGTTTTCAAACTCGCGATATTCTATAGATTCAAGAATCTCTTCAGCTTTGCCGGCAGAAATCCCGAATTTCGAATCTTCTTCGGCGATCTTGATCTGCAACAAACATCGGATCGTCCTGTCGTGTTTTTTGGCTTGCTTATTTATTTCTTTCAGTAATTTGAGACTATCCACTGCATGAATCAGGCCAACAAAGGGAGCCATGTATTTCACCTTATTGCGCTGTACGTGGCCTACCATATGCCATTCGATATCTTTGGGCAGATCTTCCCACTTGTCGGTCATCTCCTGGATCTTGTTCTCTCCAAAAGCACGTTGCCCGGCTTCGTACGCTTCCATAATGTCGGCGTTGGGCTTAGTCTTGGAGATGGCGACCAGGCTTACACCTTCGGGTAATTCTTCTCTGTATTTTTTAATATTCTCTGCAATGCTCATTCGTCTTCTTTTTTTAGTGGAAAAATCAGCGGAAGCGTAACTCTTCAGAAGAAGTCTTCAATTTCCGTTAAAATTCGTAAATAGTCAAGCCGCTGCGCAATTTTGGCAGGATATAAGTGCTTTTTGGGGGCATAGTAAGGTTTTCTTTCGCAATATTCTTCATTTCCTCGATGCTTAAGGGCAACATTCCGAAGCCTACAGCAAACTCCCCTTTATCGATACGCGTCTTCACTTCGATAAGATCATTGCGGCCGTGTACATAGGTGATGCGCTTGTCATTCCGAAGATCTTCGATCCCGAGAATTGGTTTCAATATCTTCTGATACAGAATATAGGGATCCAGTCTGCTTAAAGAATCGCTGAATTCATAAGTCGTTTTCCGCAGGTATAAAGAATAGAATTCGCCGTCAAGGTACATATTAAAATGGTGCTTTTTTGAAGGTTTGTAGGCTTCAAAACCGCGATTTTCTATTCGAAACCACTCATCGAGCAGGATCAGAAACTCTTCTTTGCTGTGACCGTTGAGGTCGGACACCAGCCTGCTGAACTCGTAGATCTGCAGATTGCTTTCGGCGATTAGATAGCTCATGAAGAAGTTATAGGGCTCCTTACCGGTATGCGCCGGATTCTCCTTTTTAGACTCTTTTGCCAACAGGTAAGAGGAAGCGCTGCGGTGATGTCCGTCGGCGATATAAAGGCAGTTCATTTTATCGAATTCTGCCCTTATCTTTTCCACGGTTTCGGGTTCGCAGATCTTCCATAAATAATGGATCTCTTTATTGTAGGTCGCGAATTCATACTCGGCGCGCATCTTCATTGTTTCTGAAAATACCTCGTTGATCACCGGGTTGTCGGGATAGGTGAGGAGCACAGGCTCGGTGTTAAAACCGACTATTTTCAGGTATTCCTTGAAGAGTACTTCGCGATCGGCGATGGTGTCTTCGTGTTTTTTGATGATATTCTTCTCGTAATCCTCGGCACTGGCCGCGGCAATTATTCCGCAGCAGGTATTCCCGCGGGCCTGGATCTTGTAGATGTAGTAACAAGGCTCCTCGTCCTGAATAAAGGTATTTTCTTCCCTGAACTCGAGATAGCGGTTCTTCACCATCTGGAAACGCTGTTCGCCCTTTATTTTATGCTGAAATTTATAGCCGGGATTGATGATGTGCAGAAAGGAATACGGATTGTAATCCAGCTGGGCCCTGAGTTCGGCCTCGCTGTAGTCTTCATAGCTGCGTGAGGCCACCAGGCCTGCCTTCGCCCGCACCGGGCGTACTGCTTTAAAGGGGGTGATATTTGCCAAATTCTGAAGAAATTCAGCTGAAATAGCTTCAGAAGGAAATACTCCTGAAGCCTTTCAGCAAAGCTTTTATTTGAACTGTTTTGAAATTTTTTCGGCTTTCTTGCTTTCGGAATAATCATAGAAGCCTTCGCCAGATTTCACACCGAGTTTTCCGGCGCGCACCATGTTGGTCAATAGCGGGCAGGGCGCGTATTTCGGGTTTTTGAAACCGTTATGCATTACCTCAAGGATTGAATAACAAACATCAAGGCCAATGAAATCGGCCAGTTGCAGCGGCCCCATGGGGTGTGCCATTCCCAGTTTCATCACCGTGTCTATTTCGTACACTCCGGCTACGCCGTTGTAAAGGCTTTCTATCGCTTCGTTGATCATCGGCATCAGGATGCGGTTGGCCACAAAACCAGGATAATCGTTCACTTCTACCGGCACTTTTTTGAGGTCCAGCGAAAGATCCATGATGGTTTTGGTCACGTCATTGCTGGTATTATAACCCCTGATGATCTCCACAAGTTTCATCACGGGCACCGGATTCATAAAGTGCATCCCGATCACCCGTTCCGGATTGGATACCACTGAAGCGATCTGGGTAATAGAAATGGAAGAGGTGTTGGACGCAAGAATGGTGTCTTCGGAACACTGCTCGTCGAGTTCCTTGAAAATCTTGAGTTTTAGCTCTTCATTTTCGGTGGCAGCTTCCACTACCAGGTCTACCTTCTTCACTCCCGAAGGAATGCTGGTATAAGTAGAAATATTGTTTAGCGTTTCCTTTTTCTGTTCTACGGTGATCTTTTCTTTGGCGATCATCCGGTCCAGGTTACGGCCGATGGTATCCATACCCTTCTGGATATTCTCTTTGGAAACGTCTATCAGGTTCACCTGATAACCGAATTGTGCAAAAGTATGGGCAATTCCGTTCCCCATAGTTCCCGCACCAATTACTGCTATATTTTTCATTGTGTGTGTGGTTTTAATTATTTGCTGAAATTCTCGATTACCTGGTTGGCTACCTTCAGGGCTTTAGCTCCCTGTTCCAGGGTCACAATAGGTGTAGAGCCGTTGTTGATGGCCTGGGCGAAGGTCTCCAGCTCGTCCAGAATGGCATTATTGGGAGAAATCTCAGGATTATCAAAATAGATCTGTTTTTTGACTCCTTCGGCATTTTGAAGCACCATGGCAAAATCATCAGGATTTTCAGGAGCGTCTTTCATCTTCACCACCTCACATTTTTTCTCCAGAAAATCTACTGAAATATAAGCATCGCGCTGAAAGAACCTCGATTTTCTCATATTCTTGAGAGAGATCCTGCTGGCGGTAAGATTGGCCACACAGCCGTTCTCAAACTCGATGCGGGCGTTGGCAATATCGGGCGTATCGCTGATCACGGATACTCCGCTGGCATTGATGCTTTTTACTTCGGAATTTACCACGCTCAAAATGGCGTCGATATCGTGAATCATGAGGTCGAGCACCACGGGTACATCTGTGCCACGCGGATTAAATTCTGCCAGGCGGTGCGTCTCGATGAACATCGGGTTTTCTATGCGCGAAACCACGGCCCGAAAAGCGGGATTGAAGCGTTCTACATGGCCCACCTGCCCCTTGACGTTGTGCTCTTTGGCAAGGCGGATAAGCTCTTCAGCTTCCTCAAAAGTATTTGTGATAGGCTTTTCTATGAAAAGATGCCGGCCACGGCTGATCACTTTTTTGGCTACCTCAAAATGGGAAAGGGTAGGAGTGACCACGTCTACCACCTCTACGGCTTCGATAAGACCGTCGAGACTGTCGAATTTTTTATAACCGAATTCTGCGGAAACCTTCGCCGCATTTTTCTCGTCGGCATCATAGAACCCGACGAGCTCGTATTCATCGGATTGATTTAGAAGTTTCAAATGTATTTTTCCTAAGTGTCCTGCACCAAGTACTCCTGCTTTGAGCATATTATTGCATTTTTCACAAAAATAGCATTTTGATTGTAAATACTTTGTAAGTTTCTGTTATAATCCGGCTGCGGAATGCTTGCCCGTTTCGGGATTCTTTGACTATTTTTACCGCTGAAAAACTGCCGAAATTGCTAAAGGATACCTACAGACATAAAGGAAAAAGACAACAGCTGGTGAAGACCATTGTTACTAAAGGGATCACCGATAAAAAGGTACTCGACGCGATCGGGAAGATTCCGCGTCATCTCTTTATGGATAGCAGTTTTGAAGATCATGCCTACCAGGACAAGGCTTTTCCTATCGCCGCAGATCAGACTATATCTCAGCCTTATACCGTGGCTTTTCAGTCGCAACTGTTGGAAATATCCAAAGGCGATCTGGTGCTGGAAATCGGTACCGGAAGCGGCTATCAAACTGCTGTGCTGTGCGAACTCGGGGCAAAAGTATTTAGCATCGAAAGGCAGCGCGAACTGTACCGAAAAACCAAGCTCTTTTTGGCTAAAATTGGCTACCGCCCCAAATATCTCAGTTTTGGCGATGGCTACAAAGGTCTTCCTGAATACGCACCTTTCGATAAGATCATTGTGACGGCCGGAGCGCCATACGTTCCGAAGGATCTGCTGGGGCAATTGAAGGTGGGAGGCCGTCTCGTAATTCCCGTAGGAGATGAGGTGCAGGTGATGACCTTGTTCATCAGGAAGTCGGCTAAGGAATTCGACAAGACAGAATTCGGAGAATTCAGGTTTGTTCCCTTACTGGAGGATAAGAATTAGCGTTTTCAGAAGCTTAACTTTCTTATAGTCAGTTTTATATGACATGTTCAAGGAAAGAAAATAATTCACTAGCTTTATAAAAAATATGAAATGGAAACCATCCGTATTGACATATTGAACCCAAAAGCTAAGAAATTATTAAAAGATCTGGCAGATCTAAATTTAATCAAAATAAAAAAAGATAAGAAATCAGATTTTTCCCATCTTCTTAAGGAAATGAGGTCTAATTCTTCAGAGGAAATCGGCCTGGATGAAATAACCAAAGAGGTCGAAAACGTGAGAAAATCACGGTATGAAAAATAAAAAGATAATCCTTGATACTAATTTATGGAGTAGCTTTTTGATCTCTAATGATTTCGTAGAAATTGACAAATTGGTTCAAGAAAAGGAAGTCACCTTTTTGTTTTCCGAAGAATCTTTAAAAGAATTTATAGAAGTGGTTGAAAGACCGAAATTCAAAAAATTCTTCTCCAGGAAAGATGTGGAAAAGCTTCTAGGTATCTTTGATCAATATGCAGTACTGATAAAGATCATCTGAAATGGATATTTGTAGAGATCCTAAAGATAATTTTCTTCTAATTTGGCAGTTGACGGAAAAGCAGATTTCTTAGTAACAGGGGACAAAGATCTACTCGTAATTGGTAAGGTAAAGACCACAGAAATACTGACGTTTCGAAGTCTCATAGAGAAGTTGAATCCGTAAAATCAAATAATAATTAGAGACCTATAAAAAAGAGCGCCTTCTTCAGGGGCTTGATTTTTCGATCTATTCCGCAGCCTTATCAACCACTAAACGCGCATCACGATTGGCGATTTGCCAGGCGGTGAGAAATACCAGTTTCGCTCTTTTTGCCAGAGCTTCATAATCAATCTTGTCAGGTGTATCTGTTGGCCGGTGATAATCCTCATGAACTCCGTTGAAGTAGAAGATTACCGGCACGTTATGTTTGGCGAAATTGTAGTGGTCGCTTCGATAATAGAAGCGGTTGGGATCATTTTCATCGTTGTAGCGATAATCCAGGTCGAGCTTTGTGTATTCTGAATTTACATCTTCACTTAACGCGTGCAATTCCGAACTCAGTTTGTCGCTGCCTATGAGGTAGATATAGTTGTTATTTCCCGCATGTGTGGAATCGACCCTGCCTATCATGTCTATGTTGAGGTCGGCCACCGTGTTCTCCAATGGATAAACAGGATGATCGGTGTAGTATTTCGAACCTATGAGGCCTTTTTCCTCTCCGGTATTGTGCAGAAAAAGGATGCTGCGTTTCGGGCGGTAGCCATCTTCAACGGCTTTTTTAAAGGCCTGGGCGATCTCCAGGATACCCACAGTTCCCGATCCATCATCGTCGGCGCCATTGTTGATCTGGCCGTCGTCATTGATCCCGATATGGTCGTAATGGGAAGAGATCACCACCACCTGTTCCGGTTTTTCGCTGCCTTCAATAAAGGCCACCACATTTTCGGTCGATTTAATGTCGCCTCTAAAGTAGCTGGGATCGACCTCCTGGAAATAATCATCACCACCCAATGGTGAAGCAATATTCATTTCCTGGTATTGCTGCTTCAGGTAAGCTGCAGCCTTTTTCTGCCCCGGCTCACCGGTCTCACGGCCTTCAAAATCATCGCTTGCAAAGGTGAAAAGATGTTCTTTTAGCTCTCCCGGGGTGATGCTGTTGGCATATTCCATGGGATGGGCACTTTCGATCTCTTTCTGCTGGTGAGCGCCACAGCTGATCAGGATTATGGGGAGGAAATATAAAAGTATTTTTTTCATTGCAGTAGTAGATTTTGGACTAAGATAACTTCAAAAGGAGTGCCAGTACTCCCTGATATTTTTTTCTGCGGAAATGTTTTTCTGAAAGTCTAATCTTCCAGGGCTTTGGCAATGGCCT
>JBAWAB010000255.1:0-1834 GCA_049589035.1 Salegentibacter sp. | reverse complement strand
AGGTCGTTGAGCTGGTCGTAGCTTCCGTCCTGACCATTATAGACATAGCGTTTGTTGGTAGATTCAGAATAATCGAAATCATAGGAGAGGTCGAGGAAAAAATCGTCGGCCAGCACGCTGCGCTGACTCACCTGCACCGAATAGCGGTCCTCATCTTCATCTTCATTGATGTACTGGTCCTGGATTTGGTTCTCCTGGTCAGGATTCTGGAAAAAGTTACTTTCGGAATAGTGAAAATTGTCGTTTTGTTGCCTGCTCATGTCGTTGGAAAGCCGCAGTTGCAGGTAAGCACCCCTACCGCCAAAGCGCCTGATGAAATCTATATCGTTGCTGAAATCGATGTCTTTCAGATCCTCGTTATCCATAACCTGAGTGTTGTTGATGAGATTGCCTTGTTCGTCCAGGGATTCCGCCGAGCGTTCGCGGACAGATTTTCCGAAGTTGGCATTCAGCCGTGGACTTATCGAAAGGCGGGTGAGGGTATCAAATTCCACCTCGAACCTGGCGTTGGCCCTGTGGCTATCGTTCAGGAGATTACTCACGTCTTCGGAATTGGTGAAATAGCGGCCGTCCGGCAGGATGTTTTCGCGGGCGATCACCGTTCTTCTGTCGGTATTGTTTCTTCCGAAGAAATAGTCGGTGTTAATCTGCAGCTTATCATGCCATTTATTAACGAAGTTGAGGCCGGCAGTTTCGGCTTTGGTAATACCGCCGCCATTGCCGCCAAAAACATTGCGCCCGGCGCTGCGGCCCATCATTCCGTAGACCTCGTCATAGCTAAAGCCCGAGCTGTTGATATTGTTAGAACTAGCCAGCACGCTTAGTCGCAGATCGTCCTTGAAATAATTGCCGATGCCGCTGAGTTCGTAGCGATCATCGGTGCCGCCGCCGGCGGTGGCGCGGGCAAAGTAGCCTTTGTTCCGGTCCTTTTTAATGGTGATATTCACGGTTTTATTATCGGGATCGCCAGGCTTCCCTGTAAATTCCTCCGATTTCGTCTTGGTATCGGTCACCTGTACTTTTTCAATGATCTCCTTGGGTAGGTTCTTAGTGGCGATCTTGGGATCGCTGCCAAAGAATTCCTCGCCGTTTACCAGGAACCGGGAAACAGGTTTTCCGTTGATGGTAATATTCCCGTCGGAATCGACCTCGACACCGGGCAGTTTCTTCATAAGATCCTCCAGGTTAGCGCCGGGGCGGGTGGTGAAAGAATTGGCATTGAATTCCAGGGTGTCCTTTTTGATGGTCACAGGGCTGCCGGCACCTATCACCGTGATCTCGTCGAGCGTATTGTCCTGCACCTCCATGGCAATAGGATCAAGATTCATTTTTTCGCTGAGGTCAAGCTGTCTCCGGTAAGGCTGATAGCCGGCGTAGGAAACGAAGAGATTGGCCTTTTTTATATCGCTCTTTCCCGAAAGCTCAAAGCTGCCGTCCTTTTCTGAGATCGTATAGGTTACCAGACTGCTGTCGACCACCTTCTGAACGTAGACCGTAGCTGAAGGGAGAGGTTGGCCCTCTTCGTCCAGAATTTTTCCGGTGATCTCGAAGTTCTGGGAAAAAACCAGCGGGCTCACCAGCAGGAGCAGCAGGGTCGGGAATAATTTCATGAAAAGAAGTAATGTTTGATTAATTAGGGTGGGAGAACAAACTTTCTCCTTGTCTTTTAGATAACTAAAAGCAGTAATGGTTTAATTTACATTTATCTTTTTTCGAATTATTTCTGAAAAAGTAAAGCTGCCTTTGAAGGCAGCTTTACTATAGAAATTTATTGTGCAGTGAACTACTCGTTCCCCTTCCCTGATCTCTTCTCAAGTTGCTGATAATAATCCTT
>JBAWAB010000254.1:0-17970 GCA_049589035.1 Salegentibacter sp. | reverse complement strand
ACCTAAACCTGCAGAAGCTCAGCAGCAGGAAATTGCGCCGATTGACGACGACGTCCTCGAGTCGGCGGTAATATATGAGGCGAATATTCGCCAATACTCGCCCGAAGGTACTTTTGACGCTTTTACCAAAAATATTCCGCAGCTCAAGCAGCTTGGAGTGAAGATCATTTGGGTGATGCCGATCTATCCGATTTCGATGAAGAACCGGAAAGCGACGGCCGATAAGTCTATTGAAGATATCAAGGATCCGCAGGAGCGCAAAAAGTACCTGGGGAGTTATTATGCCATCGCCGATTATACTGCGGTGAACAAGGATTACGGTACCGATGAGGATTTCCAGGAGCTGGTTGATACCGCTCACGAAAACGGGATGTACGTGATTTTAGACTGGGTGGCAAATCACACCGGCTGGGACCATCCATGGATCAAGGAACATCCGGAATATTACACCAAGAACGACAAAGGCGAGATTACCGATCCTTTGAATCCTGAGACCGGAAAGCCCTGGGGTTGGACCGATGTGGCCGATCTCAATTACGACAATCCCGACTTGCGCAAGGCTATGGGAGACGAGATGAAATATTGGGTAGAGAATTTCGATATTGATGGTTTCAGGGCCGATGTTGCCGGAAATGTCCCTACCGATTTCTGGGAGAATGTCGCAGATGAGATCAAGCAGGAAAAGCCCATTTTTATGCTTGCCGAAAGTGAAGACAAAGATCTCTTTCACCACGCCTTCGACATGGGCTACAACTGGGAGGGCCTTCATTTAATGAATGACATCGCCCAGGGCAAGGCTAATGCTGCAGATTATGATGCGTATATGAAGAAGATCGACACTACGTACCAGGAAGACGACATTTTGATGAATTTCGTCACCAATCACGACGAGAATTCCTGGAGCGGTACTGTTGAAGAAAGGTTGGGTAATGCTTCGGAAGCCATGCTGGCACTTACCTATACCATTCCGGGAATGCCGCTTATTTACAGCGGGCAGGAATACGACCTGAACAAGCGGCTGAAATTCTTCGAAAAAGACAGTATTCCGCATAAAAAAGGAGAAATGTGGCCGCTTCTGCAGAAGCTGGGAGAGTTGAAGAACAGCAATCCTGCATTGAATGGCGGGAAAGACGCCGCCGATTATATTGCGGTGAAAACTTCCGCAGAGAAAAAGGTACTGGCCTTTGAAAGATCAAAAGACGGCAAAGAGGTGGTTTACATCGGGAATTTCACTGGAAAACCGGTTCATTTCGACATTGAGCTTCAGGGGGAATTCCGGGATTATTTAAAGGATAGTACCTTTACAATTCAGGAGGGGCAAAAAATGGATCTGCAGCCCTGGGAGTATAAATTATTATTAAAAATATGATAAAAATCATAATTTATTAAAAAGAGCCCAATAAAATGGGCTCTTTTTGTTAGTTATCAACCGAAATCGTTTTAGTTTCTTGGAAAATTAGGTTATCTTATTGAATTAAAATAGCTTTGGCCTGATGGCTAAGAAAATAGACAAAATCGCAGTACTAACTTCCGGAGGAGATGCTCCGGGAATGAATGCCGCAATTAGAGCGGTAGTAAGGGCTTGCTCCTATTACGGATTACAATGTGCAGGAGTGTACAGAGGTTACCAGGGGCTTATTGAAGGAGACTTTGAAGATCTCAATGCCCGTTCTGTAAGGAACATAATAAATAAAGGTGGAACCTTCCTCAAATCTACCCGCTCCATGGAGTTCAAGACCAAGGAAGGAAGAGCTAAGGCTTATGCCCAGTTAAAGAAACACGACGTTGATGCCCTGGTGGTGATCGGCGGCGACGGAACCTTTACCGGTGGGGTGTATTTCAGCCAGGAACATAATTTTCCTTTGGTGGGAATCCCTGCTACTATCGACAATGATATTAATGGGACCGACTATACTCTGGGTTATGATACCGCACTGAACACCGTGGTGGAAGCGATCGACAAGATTCGCGATACCGCCAGTTCTCATAACAGGCTTTTCCTTATCGAGGTAATGGGTCGCGATGCAGGCGATATTGCGCTGAACAGCGGAATTGGTGCCGGCGCTGAAGAGATCCTTATTCCTGAAGAAAACCTGGGAACAGAACGCCTTCTGGAATCCCTGAGAAAGAGCAGGAAGTCTGGTAAGACCTCCAGTATTATTGTGGTGGCTGAAGGTGAGAAGAGTGGAAAGAACATCTTTGAACTGGCCGAATATATCGAGGAGAATCTTAATGATTACGAGATCAGGGTTTCGGTATTGGGCCACATTCAGAGGGGTGGTTCCCCAAGCTGTGCCGACAGGGTGCTGGCTAGTAAACTGGGCGTAGGAGCTGTAGAAGGCTTGCTGGACGGCAAGACTAACCAAATGGTGGGAATTCACCACGAAAAGGTGGTTTTCGTTCCGCTGGAAGAAGCCATCAAAGGCGAAGCAAAAGTAGATAAAGAATTAAGAAGGGTGGCAGACATCACTTCTGTTTAAATTTTAAAATTAGAAAGATGAGTACAAAAATTGGAATTAACGGTTTTGGCCGTATCGGGCGAATTGCCTTTAGAATAGCGGCTCAAAGCAGCGATGTTGAAGTAGTAGCCATCAATGACCTATTAGACGTAGAGCATTTGGCATATTTGTTAACTTATGATTCAGTTCACGGAAAATTCAAAGGAGACGTTGAAGTAAAAGACGGAAACCTTGTTGTGAACGGAAATACTATCCGCGTAACGGCTGAACGCAATCCGGAAGACCTTAAATGGGATGCAGTGGGTGTTGATGTTGTATTGGAATGTACAGGTATTTTTACCAATAAAGAAGGCGCCGGAGCTCACCTTAAGGCCGGAGCCAAGAAAGTAGCCATTTCAGCTCCTTCCAAAGATGCTCCTATGTTCGTAATGGGTGTGAACCACAACGACGTAAAACCTGAAGACACTATTGTTTCCAACGCTTCTTGTACTACCAACTGTTTGGCGCCACTTGCCAAAGTAATTGAAGATGAATTCGGGATCGTTGAAGGTTTGATGACTACCGTGCACGCAAGTACTTCTACTCAATTCACCGTAGATTCTCCTTCTAAGAAGAACTACAGACTGGGAAGAAGCGCGATCGCCAATATTATCCCAACTTCTACAGGAGCTGCTGTAGCCGTAACCAAGGTAATTCCTGAATTAAAAGGAAAACTTACCGGGATGGCTTTTAGGGTACCAACTACCGATGTTTCTGTGGTAGACCTTACTGTGAGAACAGAGAAATCTGCTTCTTACGACGACGTGAAGGCTGCTTTCAAAAAAGCTGCTGACGGAGCTTACAAAGGAGTGATTTCTTATACTGAGGAAGCCGTGGTTTCCCAGGATTATGTTTCAGACGCTCATACCTGTAATTTTGATGCAGGGGCAGGGATTGCTTTGAACGATAATTTCTTTAAATTAGTTGCCTGGTATGATAACGAATATGGTTACTCTGCCAAATTAGTAGAATTGGCAGCACATATAGCTTCTTTATAATATGTTATAAAAGCCTGAAAAATCGTGCTGTAGGATTATTCATTATAATGATCTGAGGCTGTTTTTTCAGGCTTTTTCTCTAATCACACTCTAACTCATGATATTAATAGCGGATGGTGGCTCTACAAAATGTGACTGGATTTTGCTGGATGCCGAAGGAAATGAAGTTTTCAAAACCCGGACAAAAGGACTTAATCCGGCAGTCTTTCAGGAACTTGTTTTAGAAGAGCGTTTAAAGGAAAACGACGATCTAAACGGGGTAAAACAAAAAGTTGAAAGAGTTCATTTTTATGGTGCCGGTTGTGGTACCGAAACTCCCCGGAAGGTCCTGGAAGTTATTTTGGCAAGATTCTTTGTAAATGCTACCGACGTACTGGTGAAAGAAGATATGGTGGCCGCAGTTTACGCCGCTACTACCGAGCCGGGGATCGTTTGCATCCTTGGGACGGGTTCTAACAGCTGCTATTTTGATGGGGAAGACATTCACCAGGCGGTTCACTCTCTCGGATATATTTTGATGGATGAGGCCAGCGGAAATTACTTCGGAAAAAGACTAATCAGGGACTACTACTATAAAAGAATGCCTCCGGAACTGGTTACCAAATTCGAAGAGAAGTTCCAGGTTGATTCCGACGAGATCAAAAAGAACCTGTACCGCAGGGAAAATCCAAATACCTATCTCGCATCTTTTGCTGAATTCATCTTCAGTAATGAGCGTAATGGCTATTTCTACAAGCTGGTGCACGAAGGGATCACCGATTTTATGCACTCCCGCGTGCTATGCTATAAACAGGCACAGAATGTACCGGTTCACTTCATAGGTACTATAGCCTATTTTAGTGAAGATATCATTCGCGCCGTTGCTCAGCCTTACGGGATCGAGATCGGAAATATTGTAAGAAGACCTATAGACGGTATTATCGACTATTACCGGGGTCATGTTCTCAAGGCATAGTTAATGAGTTATAAATCATATGAAAAAGCCCTGCGAACTGCAGGGCTTTTTTTATTGCTCTGGCCGGGCATAGATGAAGGTGTTTAAATTTCTTGCAAAAAAGGTGTAATATTGTTAATTTTATAAGTAAAACTACTGTTTATGAGGTTGGCTGCCAATGTAATAAGAAGCAACATAGAGAAACTGATGGTATCCTGGGAAGAAGAGATCAGGGTTCAGATTCCTGCTTCCAATGATTCCAGTGATCTTGCACTTAGAAATCAGCTTCCCAACCTCCTGGACGATATTGCCGATATCCTGGAAAGGTATGAAGCTCTGGGTGAGATCAAGAAGTATGAGCAATATGAAGAGATTATCAGGAACAGCCTGGATCATGGTCGTCATCGGGCTGCCACTTCACATTATACGGCAGAGCAGATTCTTGAGGAATATATTGTTCTTCACCGCATCTTAACGGGGCTTCTTATGGAACAGGACTGTTACACGCGTGAAGTGGGCATAGTGTTGAAGTATACGATAGAAAATGCAATGCTCAATTCTACCCGATCTTTTAGTAATTCTATGCAGGAGATGAGGGAGAAACTGGTGGGGGCCCTTGCGCATGATATCCGCACTCCTATTTCGGTTGCCTATTTCGCCCTGGATATTATGGGACACAGCGAAGACCAGGAAAAACTGGAGAGTCTTCGGCAAATGGGCTTAAAAAGTCTGAGGAAATCGCTTGGACTACTGGAAGGGCTGCTTGATGCTATCTCGGTAAAGGCTGGAGAAGGAATGACTCTCGAGTTTGAAGAGATCGACGTCGTAAAGGAAGTTGAGTGGGTTTATTACGAGGCTTCCGAGATCTATGCTGCAAAGATCAAATTTCAGACAGAAAAGAAGGAGATCAAGGGAGTTTTTGATGGTACAGCAATAAGAAGAATAGTCGAGAACCTGGTATCCAATGCCGTTAAATATGGAGATTCTGAACAACCTGTAAGTATAAAGATTGAAGATAGCGGCGACGAGGTGATCGTAAGCGTGCACAATTTTGGAGAACCTATTCCTGAAAACAGCCGGAAAAGCATTTTTAAATTCCTCAGCCGGTCTCACCAAAACCAACCTAATCATATGCAAAGCTGGGGTATTGGCCTTAGCCTCGTTAAGAGCGTGGCCATGGCTCACGGTGGTCACGTTGAGCTTGAAAGCAATGAACAGGATGGCACAACATTTTCAATCTTTCTGAACAAGACTGCCAATAAGACCGGAAAAGTTCGTACAGAACTAAGTCTCACCAAAAAGGCCGTATAGTATCTCCTGTTTTTTTTGAAGGGCGTAACTTACATAAGCATGCAGAGTTAGCCAAAATAAAGTACCTTCAGAAAAAGTTTCAATTCATGTTGGTAAAAGTTTACGGGAGTGCTGTCTTTGGAGTGGAAGCAACTACAATTACGGTAGAGGTCAATGTGGCCAAAGGCATAGGTTATCACTTGGTTGGTTTGCCCGATAATGCAGTAAAAGAAAGCAGCTTCAGGATAGCCGCCGCGCTTCAGAATAACTCTTACAAATTTCCCGGAAAGAAGATCATTGTGAATATGGCGCCGGCCGATCTGCGGAAAGAAGGCTCTGCCTACGACCTGACTTTTGCCCTGGGCATCCTTGCTGCTTCAGGCCAGATTAATGCCGAAGATATTTCAGAATATATCATTATGGGTGAGCTATCCCTGGATGGAAGCCTCCAGCCTATAAAAGGGGCCTTACCCATTGCAATAAAAGCCAGGGAAGAAGGTTTTAGGGGGTTCATCCTTCCGAAGCAAAACGTGAAGGAAGCTGCTATCGTAAGTGACCTGGAGGTTTACGGCGTCGATAATATCACTGAGGTCATCGATTTTTTTCACGATGGGAAGCCACTGGAGAGAACCATTATCAATACCCGCGAAGAATTTTATAATTCCATCGATAATCCCGATCACGACTTTGCCGATGTCAAGGGTCAGGAATCTATCAAGCGCTGCATGGAGATCGCTGCTGCCGGTGGTCATAATCTTATTCTCATTGGGCCTCCCGGTGCGGGAAAGACCATGCTGGCCAAACGTTTGCCCAGTATTTTGCCACCCATGACGCTGCATGAAGCTTTGGAGACGACCAAGATTCATTCGGTGGTAGGCAGGGTGAAGGAGAGTGTTGGACTCATGTCCCAGCGCCCTTTCCGCAGTCCACATCATACCATTTCAGACGTCGCCCTTGTCGGTGGCGGGGCTTATCCGCAACCGGGCGAGATTTCGCTTTCACATAATGGAGTTTTATTTCTTGATGAACTTCCGGAGTTCAAACGCAGCGTACTGGAGGTGATGCGGCAGCCGCTGGAAGACCGGGAAGTGACGATCTCCCGGGCCAGATTCACAGTAACTTATCCTTCCAGTTTTATGCTTGTGGCGAGTATGAACCCGAGTCCCAGCGGATATTTTAATGATCCCGATGCGCCTTTAACGTCTTCTCCGGCCGAGATGCAGCGCTATTTGAGCAAGATCAGCGGGCCGTTGCTGGATCGTATCGATATCCATATTGAGGTCACTCCGGTACCTTTTGAGAAACTGAGCGAAGAGAGAAGGGGCGAAAGCAGTAGCGAGATCAGGAAACGGGTTACCAGGGCACGGCAGCTTCAAACCGAAAGGTTTACTGAAATTGAGAATGTACATTACAATGCGCAAATGAATGTGAAGCACATCAGGGAGTATTGCGCCCTGGAAGATTCTTCAAAGCAGCTGCTGAAGACGGCCATGGAACGGCTAAGTCTTTCTGCCCGGGCTTATGACAGGATCCTGAAGGTTGCGCGAACAATTGCCGATCTCGATGCTTCTGAAGGTATCTGCGGAAATCATCTAAGCGAAGCCATTCAATACCGCAGTCTGGACCGCGATGGCTGGCTGGGCTGATCTTCTTTTTCACGACCCACGCCTTATGTTGTTCCCGCGCTTTAACAAGATCAAAACATTTTTATTTTCTTAGAAATCCTATCTTTAACAGCACAACCCAATATACCAATGAAGAAGATCCTTATTCTTTTTGCAATCCTCGTTGTCGGCTGTAAGGGCAAAGAGCCCGATAATACCGGCAACCAGTCTGATACTAAAACCGATACCGCAGTGAGTGAAGATATTATGCCGGAAAATTTTCTGAATACAGAAAAAGTGGAATTCGGCGTGAAGGAAGCCAATAAGCTGGCGCAGCTTCCGCTTGATTGTATCAATACCCAATATCCCAATAAACTTGGACAGACCCTGGAGAATAAAGAGGCGATGGGAGAGCCTAAGGAGCTGCATCCGGCCTTTTACGGCTGTTTCGACTGGCATTCATCGGTTCATGCCCATTGGACGCTGGTGAGCCTCTTAAAACAGTTTCCTGATCTCGATAAGGAGAAGGAGATTCGAGAGACGCTTAAAAAATCTTTGTCTGCGGAAAATATTCAGGGTGAAGTAAATTATTTTAAGCGGGAAGAAAGTGATACCTACGAACGCACCTATGGCTGGGCATGGTTGCTGAAGCTGGCCGAAGAATTGCATACCTGGGAAGATCCGCTCGGGCAGGAACTGGAAAAGAATTTGCAGCCGCTTACCGATCTTATGGTGCAGAATTTCATGACCTTTCTGCCAAAACTTAATTATCCTATCAGGGTGGGTGAGCACGAAAATACCGCTTTCGCTTTGAGCCTTGCCTATGATTATGCACAGGCTACCAATAATGAAGAGCTAAAGAAAATGATCTCTGAAAGGGCCCGCGATTTCTATCTTAAGGATAATAGCTGTCCCTTTAGCTGGGAGCCCAGCGGTTTCGATTTCCTTTCGCCCTGCCTTGAAGAAGTGGATGTTATGAGTCGTGTGCTTCCGAAGAACGCTTTTAGTCTTTGGCTGGATGATTTTATGCCGCAGCTCAAAAACAAGGATTTTGATGTGGATGTAGGAGAGGTTTCTGACCGCACCGATGGTAAACTGGTTCATCTTGACGGACTCAATTTTAGTCGCGCCTGGGTGTTTTATCGACTGGCAAGGGTATATCCCGAGGAGCTTGGGCATCTGGAAGCCTTGGCTAACAAACACGTTGCGGCTTCCTTTCCAAACCTGGTGGGAGACAGCTATGAAGGCGGCCACTGGCTGGGCACCTTTGCGGTTTATGCCCTGCAGGAATCGAAAAAGGAAAAGTGAAAAGTTTTCTGAAGCAGCTGGGGCCGGGCGTACTGGTGTCGGCGGCATTCATTGGCCCCGGGACGGTCACCGTTTGCACCCTGGCGGGTGTGGATTTTGGTTACGGCATGCTTTGGGCATTGGTACTTTCAATAGTATCCTGCATTGTATTGCAGGAAATGTCTGCCCGGCTGGGCTTGATCACCCAACAAGGCCTTAGTGAGAATATCAGGCAGGAACTAAAATCTCCTTTGCTTCGAATGTTAGCTCTGGCTCTTATCTTTTCGGCAATTGCCATAGGAAACGCGGCTTACGAAGCCGGAAATATTACTGGCGCCGTCCTGGGGCTGGAATCCGTCTTTGGAACACAGCAGCTTAGTTTTGGCCAATTTCAGCTCAATCTCTGGAGTGTGCTTATTGGTTTGTTCGCTTTTGTTTTGCTGTACCTCGGAAATCATAAAAGCCTGGAAAGGTTCTTCATCGGATTGGTTTTGCTGATGAGCCTTTCCTTTTTATTTACAGCTATAATTACGCGCCCAAGCCTGGAAGGGATCCTGAAGGGGTTTATTCCTGCCAACGTGTCTGCGGGAATCCTGAGTATCATCGCGCTGGTGGGGACCACGGTAGTCCCTTATAACCTTTTTCTGCATGCTTCTTTGGTCGGCGAGAAATGGAAAGATGCCTCCTTTCTACCGGTAGCGCGAAAGGAGCTTAGCCTAGCTATTATTCTTGGGGGCGTGGTTTCTATGGCCATCGTCATTTGTGCGGCTGCTGCCAAGGTAAGTAACGTAACCAATGCCGCCGATCTCGCCCAGGGACTGCAACCTCTTTTTGGTGATTTTGCAAGTATTTTTATGGCTATAGGGCTTCTGGCAGCTGGAATTACCTCGGCTATTACCGCGCCCCTGGCGGCGGCTTATGTGGTAAAAGGCTGCTTTGGCTGGAAAGGCGATCTTAAATCGACTAAATTCAGGATGGTATGGGCATCGGTGCTGTTGCTGGGCGTTTTCTTTAGTTCGCTTCAGCTGAATCCCGTAGAGATTATCCGTTTTGCCCAAATTGCCAATGGTATTTTGTTGCCGGTTATTGCTATTTTTTTATTTTGGGTAGTGAACCGGGCAGCGGTGCTCGGAAAATATCGAAATTCGTTAAAACAGAACCTTCTTGCCCTGGTGGTGATAGGGATCGCTGTTTTCCTTGGAATAAAATCAGTTTATACGGTTATACAAAGCTTTTAACTATGAAAGAAATACACATTAACTGCGATCTCGGCGAGGGTGGCGAAAATGATGCTCAAATCATGCCGCTCATTTCGGCCTGCAATATTGCCTGTGGTGGACATGCCGGCACCTTGGAAACAATGAAACACACCATCGATCTTGCGATAGAGCATGACGTCGAGATAGGGGCGCATCCCTCTTATCCCGATAAGAAGAACTTCGGAAGGAACAGCATCGAGATTTCTGCCGAAGACCTGAAATTGTCTCTGGAAGCACAAATATTAAGTCTGAAGGAACTTGCCGAAGCTGAAGGCTCTCAGCTCACTCATGTTAAACCTCATGGCGCTCTTTACAATGATGCCGCCAGGGATGAAAAAACAGCAGAAATCATCATCGAAACCATGCTTTTATTCGAGGAGAATTTCACCCTTTTTGCTCCTCCGGGATCGGTAATCTCGCGTCTTGCTGAAGGAAAAATTCCGGTGGTTTTGGAAGCTTTTGCCGACCGCAATTACAACGAAGATTACAGCCTTGTTTCACGTTCTGAACCACATGCTTTGATCACCGAAAAAGAAGCCGTTTTTGAGCATCTGTACCGGATGTTTTCTCAGGGTAAAATCAGGTGTAAAAACGACCGTGATATCGAGTGCCACGCGACCACTTTTTGCGTGCATAGCGACACTCCAAATTCGGTTCAAATCCTTCAGTTTTTACATGAGAATTTTACCGAAAGAAACATCAGTATAAAGAATACATGAAAGAAGAATTTCCGAAGATAATGCCGATGGGGGAGCGGGCAATTCTGCTCGAATTTGAACCTGAGATCTCTGAAATTGTCCTTCAGAAAGTGCTCAGTGTTCGGGAAGAACTTGAAAATTATTTAGTTGAAGAAAAAGTTGAGGTAACAAATACATATAACTCGTTATTAATTAGTTATACATCAACTATAGAGGATGTCTATACTGAGGTTTCAGGCCTCAGAAAGCTTCTGGACAGGACGAAGATAGTAAAAAACAGGAAATCCAGGATTTTTTATTTACCGGTGTGTTATGATGAAGAATTCGGGTTGGATCTGGAGCTTGTTTCCCGGAAAAAAAAGCTGCCGGTTTCTGAAATTATTCAACTGCATACATTGCCAATTTATACCGTTTACTTCATCGGATTTTTACCCGGATTTTTATATCTCGGCGGCCTGGATGAAAGACTGCAAATTTCCCGTAAAAATGAGCCGCGTTTAAAGGTCGAAAAAGGGGCCGTGGGAATAGGCGAAAAGCAGACCGGAATTTACCCAAAAACGAGTCCGGGCGGATGGCAGATTATTGGCAATTGTCCGGTGCCTGTTTTTGACAGAAACCACTTTCCTCCCTGTGAAATTTTAGCCGGGGATAAACTAAAATTTTATGCAGTCTCCAAAGAAGAATTTGAGGCAATTTCCGAAGAGATTTCCACGGGAAATTTCATGATTAAAAATGAAATCTATGAAGGCTGAAATTGAAGTTTTACAACCAGGATTATTCACGAGTGTACAGGATTTTGGAAGATTCGGTTTCAGAAAATTTGGAGTGCCAGGGAGCGGAGCCATGGATAGCTATGCCTCAAAAACCGCGAATCTTATCCTTAAGAATTCTGTAAATGCCGCGGTACTGGAGATCACCCAAATGGGACCAAAGCTTCGGTTTTCAGGAGCGACCCTAATCGCTTTGAGTGGCGCCGATCTCTCCCCGCGCATCAATGGCGAAATTGTGGAAAATAATGAGGTGCTTGAAATTCAACCGGGCGACGAGCTATCCTTTGGGCGCCGTAAGGTGGGCTGCCGTACTTTTATGGCTATTTCCGGCGGAATTCTTTCCGAAGAAATCATGAAGAGCCGCAGCTGGTATGAAGGGGTCACAGAGAACTTCAGGCTGGAGAACGGGATGAGGTTGCCTTATGAAGCTTCGGAAGCTGAGGTTTCTCAAACCTACTCTTCGCTGAGGGTTGATGACCATTACTTACAGACCCCGGAGATCGACGTCTTTGCCGGCCCCGAATTTCATCTTCTGGATGAAGAACAGCAGGTGCACCTGATGGACAGTTCCTTTTCGGTAGATAAGAACAACAACCGTATGGCTATTCAGCTTCAGGAAAAGGTGGAGAACCAGCTTGAGCCTATCATAACCGGGCCGGTGGTTCCGGGAAGCGTACAATTGACTCCGTCGGGCAACCTGATCGTTCTTATGAGAGACTGCCAGACAACCGGGGGGTACCCAAGGGTGCTGCAGCTTAGTGAAAATGGGATCAATAGCCTCGCGCAGAAGGTGATCGGCGATGAGGTGGAATTCCGGAAAGTGCGGGAAGAGGGTTTTGAGGAAGGAATACAATAAAAAAGTGCCGTCGCATGTGTATTATATACTAAATGCCCTACCAGATAGTATTCTACACTTTGACAGCACTTTTTTGCCCCAAAACACTTTAGCTAACTAAAATGACTTTGTAAAAGTATCTTAAAGAAGTACCTACAACAAGGGGAATTTTCCCCTTTTTCATGCTTTGACTTGTTTTCTTTGTTAAAATCGTTAATTTTAACAAACTATTAAGAAGCTGCTTTCTGCAGGATCAAACAAAAAAAATATGGAAAAAGAGATCGAAATTCCCTTGAGTAAAACAAAAGTATTTTTGCTGTTCATTGGTTCTCTGCTATTTGTTATAGGCGGGATCACGATTTTTTACAATACTGATGAATTTCGGGAAATGCCCTTAGTTTTCCTGAGAAACCCATTGCTGATTAAAGGCATTGGTATACTTGGAGTGCTCTTTTTTGGAGGTACGGGATTTATAGCCATTAAAAAATTACTTGAGACTAAAGTGGGACTGATCATTAGTAAAACTGGAATCACAGATAACTCCAACGCCTTAAATGTGGGGCTAATTGAATGGCGAGATATTTCGGAGATAAGAGAGAAACGGGTGATGGCCACAAAATTTCTGTTGATAGACCTGGTAGATCCCGAAAAATATATTGAAAGATCTAAGAGCGGAATGAAAGCCGGGCTTATGCGGGCAAATATGAAAGCGTACGGAACGCCACTTTCAATAACTTCAAACAGCTTGAAATGCGATTTTGGAAAATTGGAGAGCCTGCTGCAGGCAGGCTTGAAAGAGAACTTAAGTGCAACCAAATTATAATTTAAATAACTGACCAAACCAACCTTTAATTATGGAAAAACCATCAAAATGTATCGATGTTGAAGATGCCCGTGGCCTTCAGAAGAACTGGAAAGAAACCCGTGGCAAAGAGATCGAAAACGGGCAGGGTTATCGCGATACCCGCGAATTCTGGTTAAGCGTGGAAGAGCTTGAGGAATACCTGGCTTACGTGAAGGAGAAATCTGCGGAACAAGGCATTGAGAAACCTGGGATTCGCATCTATCTCGGCGCTTATGCCGGCACCGAAAAGAAAAGAAGCTATGCTACGGTCTTTCTTGCTCCCACCAAAGAAAAAGGATCGGCGGTTTATGAAGAAAGCGGGGAAAACACCGGCGACAACAATTACGATATAGAACCTCTAAACGATATGCAAAACGGCTGGCCACCATTAAACTACTAAGTCTTGCTTCATTTTTACTTTTCCAGGCTCTTCCTGGGCAATTTAATGGAATTTTTGGCCGCGATCGCCGGCCTTTATTTTCTCAAAAAAGCCGACTATACCCGATCTGAAAAGTTCTTTGTCGGCTTTCTCTGGTGGGTTATTGCCATCGAAACCATTAACAGTTATGCTTTTATAGCCTATTTCAACCATTACCAGTTCCTGAGCTTTATCAAAGGAACTCTTTTTGAACGCAATTTCTGGATCGCCAATCCCAACAAAGTCATCTCCTACAGTTGCTACAGCTATTTCTTTATTGCCCAGCTACATTCGGCACGGCTAAAAAAAATCCTGAAGAGATTGCTTATTCTCTATATTATTACTTCCATAATCAGCTTCTTCATCGAAGGAAATTTTATGACGGCTATGTCGAGCTATACTTCTATGAGTGGCACTGTAGTTTTGGCTGTTATCATAGGAGCATATTATTATGAGATGCTTACCAGTGAAAAAATACTGCAGGTGTTTTCAAGCCTGGCCTTTTATGTTTCTATAGCTGCTGTTGTGTGGCACCTGGTGGTTACCCCGCTGTATATCTACAATAGTTATTTTACCGCTAGCAGTCCGGCTTTTATTAGCCTTCACTCCATGATTCTACAGATAAGCGCTGTGTTTATGTATGGGGTCTACATTTTTGCGCTCATCTACTGCGCCCGACAGCATCCAGCTCCAAAAAGACGGGCTTACTGCAAGTCGTAAGAAAGGGGGATTTTTCCCCCTTTTCCAGTTGCTATGGTGGTATATCTACTTTAATCTCTAATTTTAACAAAAGGATTCAAAGAAATCTTAGAATCCTTTCCTGCCTTAGCAGAAATCCCGAAAATAATTTCATTGGAGGAACCTATCGTGCGGATAGAACTAATTGAAAACTCCCATGTGAATAAGCAAATTAAATATGTTACCCGCGATACTTCTCCCACATGATCAATGATGTTATATATCTGGCTTATCTTTTGGAAGGAGCAGCTGCCGTATGTGGTTTTTATTATTTTAAAAAAAAACCTGATGACAGAGCCAACTTCTATTTTGCCTGTTTCCTTTTGCTAACCTATATCGTGGAAAGCCTGGGATGGTTGCCTTACATATTTTACTTACATGAAGATCTCAATTATTTGCGCGAGGGCCTGTGGCATCAGAATTTTTGGTTTTTCAATCCTTACCTGATCCTTAGTTACGCGTTCTATGCGAACTATTTCAGGACGAAACTTTCCCGGCCCCGCTTCAGGAAAATACTGAAGACCCTGATATTTGCCTTTATTCTTACGGCTGTACTGAACCTTATTTTTAGTGACGTGTTAATGCTTAGCCTTTCTGCCTATACTACCATGGCCGGTACTTTCCTGATTCTTCTAAGCATTATTGGTTATTATGATGAGATTTTGAGGAGTGAAAAAATACTCTATGTTTCGAAGGATATCAGCTTTTATTTTTCTGTAGCGCTCCTTATTTTCCATTTGATGATCACGCCTTTTTACATCTATTTTCGATATTTTAAGCTTTCGGTAAGCCCTGCCTTTGTGGAGTTGTATTCTTTGGTGAACGCTTATAGCAACATCTTTTTGTATTCCTGGTTTGGTGTGGTTTTCCTCTATTTTTCAGGGTCACTGAAGTTGCTGCCAAATAGAAAGCAGGTGGAGACTTTCAAGGAATTGGACCGTTAAAAAAGCTCTGCTTTGACTTCCGAAGATCCCGGGAAACAGTAGTGAAATTAGGCCTTTGACAGCTTAAAATATTGAGAGCCGAAATTTTTCCGTAATATTGCTCTACAAACTAACCACATGCTTGCCAGGGAAGAACTTTTACTATTGATCTACTTTATTGTGGTCATTGTTCTTTTGACGGCTTTTGCCATCATTTTCTTCATCACTTTCCAGAAGCGCAAGAATAAATTACTCATAGAAAAATACGAAGCTCAGAAGCAATACGAAGAAGAGATTATCCGGTCTCGGCTGGAGATACAGGAGCAGACGCTTAAGAACGTGGGCTGGGAATTACACGATAATATTGGGCAGTTACTTTCGGTCGCTAATTTACAGCTGAACATCCTGGCGCGGACTCCGGCAGAATCAAGCCCCGGTTCCATACATGAACTGAAAGAGATTGTCGGCAGTTCTCTCCAGGAAGTGCGGGCGCTTTCAAAATCTCTGAACAGCGATGTAGTCGAGTACGCAGGGCTGGAGGCTTCGGTTACTAATGAAATTGATCGCTTTAACAGGCTCAATGTTATTGAAGCTTCTTTTTCTTCGGAAGGTGAAAAAATCTTTCCGCCTAAAGAGGATACTATTATTCTTTTCCGCATTCTGCAGGAGTTTTTCTCCAACGTGCTGAAGCATTCCAAAGCCACCAAATTGTCTGTAAATTTTTTCTATAAGAAAGGGGAACTGCAGATCACGGCTAAAGATAATGGGAACGGCTTTGATGTGGAAAAAGTCGAAAAAAGTTCCGGTTTGTTTAACATGAAGAAACGTGCCGAAATAATTAACTCTTCCTTTAGGCTTGATTCTTCTTCAAATGGCGGAACTTCCTTATATTTAAGCTACCCAACCAAAATTAAACAAAATGAGCAGAACGATCATTATCGTTGATGACCACAACCTCTTTGCTCAATCCCTGCAGGGACTTATCAATTCCTTTCAGGATTACCAGGTTTCAAAGGTCTGCCGGGACGGTCGGGAATTCGTAGATTACATTGAGGCCAACCACACCAAACCCGATATTGTGCTGCTGGATGTGCGTATGCCGGTAATGGATGGCATCGAAACTATGTCCTGGCTTTCGAAAAACCATCCGGAACAAAAAGTGATCGCACTCACTATGGAACACGATGAGGAGACCATCATCAAAATGGTAGAATATGGTTGCCGGGGTTATCTGCTCAAAGATATTGAACCGGATGAATTTCTCGTCGCTCTTGAAGACGTTATGGAAAGCGGCTATTACTGCCGTGAGGAAATGGAAGAAAGTCTTCAGGATACTTATATTCAGAAAATTTCGCGCGACCTCACGCGCCGTGAGATGGAGTTCCTTTCCCTGGCCTGTACCGAAAAAACCTACAAAGAAATCGCCGACGAAATGAACCTTAGCCCCAAGACCATTGACGGCTATCGAGAGAGCCTTTTTCAGAAGTTACAGGTGCGAAGCCGCATTGGTATGGTGATCTTTGCTATTAAGCACAAGCTTTGTGAGATATAGCTCAAGGCCTTCTAACCTCATCTTCTGAATTTTATCAATAGATTTCAAATTCATTTATTTCCGCTGTATCTTCGCAACGAAAAGTATAAAATGGAGAAAAAAGTGTTGGATTCGGCGAAGATTGAGTTGAGGAACCTGCAGGTGCAGGATTATGAGGAATTGAAGGTGTCTATGATCAAGAGTTATCACAAGATGCCCGATGAGTACTGGAGCAAAGCCGAAATCCGTACCCTGGTTAATAAATTTCCCGACGGGCAATTTTGTATCGTGATCGATAACAAGATTGCGGGCTGTGCTCTTTCCATTGTTGTCGACTACGATAAATTCGACGAAAATCACACCTACGATGACATTCTTGGAGGCGAAAACTTTTCGACACACACCAAGAACGGCGATGTTCTCTACGGAATAGATGTCTTTATCCACCCGGAATATCGCGGCATGCGCCTGGGTCGTCGTCTTTATGAGGCGCGCAAGGAACTTTGTGAACAGCTGAATTTGAAATCGATCATGTTCGGCGGAAGGATTCCAAACTATTCGAAATACGCCAAGGAGCTTACTCCCAAAAAATACATCGACAAGGTGAAATTACAGGAAATTCATGATCCTGTGCTTTCCTTTCAGCTCTCCAATGATTTTCACGTAAAGAAGGTCATTAAAGGTTATCTGCAGGGGGATTCCGAAAGTAAGGAGTACGCGGTGTTGATGGAATGGAACAATATCTACTACACCAAATCGCAAAAACTTATCGATACTACCAAGACGGTGGTGCGGCTGGGGTTGGTGCAGTGGCAGATGCGGCTGTTCAAGGATTATGAGGCGCTGGTTTCCCAGATTGAATTCTTCGTAGATGCGGTAAGTGACTATCAGAGTGACTTTATTTTGTTTCCTGAACTTTTCAATGCGCCGCTCATGGCCCAGTTCAATCACCTGAACGAAGCTGAAGCCATTCGCGGCCTTTCATCCTATACCGAACAATTGTTGCAGACCTTCCGTGATTTTGCCATAACCTACAACATTAACATCATTACCGGCAGCATGCCACAGGTTATCGGGGAGCATATGTTCAACGTAGGCTATTTGTGCCGCAGGGACGGGAGCTATGAGCGCTATGAAAAACTGCATATCACTCCTGCCGAAGAATCCGCCTGGGGGATGAAGGGTGGCAGCAAGCTGGAAACCTTTGATACCGACTGTGGTAAGATTGGTGTTTTGATTTGCTACGACATAGAATTTCCTGAGGTTTCCCGCATTCTTGCCGAAGAAGGCATGAACATTCTTTTTGTGCCTTTCATGACCGATACTCAAAATGGCTATTCCCG
>JBAWAB010000253.1:0-2690 GCA_049589035.1 Salegentibacter sp. | reverse complement strand
AACTAGCACCGATGAAAAATATATTACTCCTCCAAATCCACTTCCAGAGATATCCAATAAGAAACTAGGATTGAAACATGATACGAATATTTACATGACGAAAAAGCCCAATGGCTTCCAGAGATATCCAATAAGAAACTAGGATTGAAACTGGAAAATGTCCTCACCTAACCCGTAAATAAGAATAACTTCCAGATATATCCACTGAAAAACTAGGATTGAAACACGTGGCCCCGGAGAGAGGTCGCCCGAATATTCGGCCTCCAGATATATCCAATGAGAAACTAGGATTGAAACTGAGGCTCAAATAAAAGAACAATCACAACTGAAAACTATCCTAAATTATTTCCACCCATTCCAATAAAAAAACCCAGTCTGGATTGACTAAACAATTTCCACAAAAGGATGAAACTGCCTTAAATTTATTGGAGAATTATGTTTTAAATCAACAGAAAAAACTGGACAACCCCCTCAAAGATTAATCAATAATTTTCTATTTTTGAAGGGTTATTTCATCTTAAAGTTACCTATTCGGTTACCTGGAGAAAAGAAAATTAAGGAAAGTACTGTATTTATTGATGGTTCGGGAGGGGCTAGTTAATCCTGTCATCCCGACTTTTTAAAAAGTGATGCGGCGCATCACTTTTTTTGTTTCAGTTAAATATTACTCCAGGTTATCAATAATCGCTACTTCACCTTTCTGTAACTCCACACCGCCAGGCCGTTCATCACCACCGCAAAGATCATGATGCGAAGGAGCTGCGGAAAGATATCCGAAAGATCTGAGCCCTTCAACATCACCATTCTCATAACCTGCACGAAATATTTCACCGGATTAAAATCCGTAGTTAGCTGCGCCCATTTCGGCATACTTTCTATGGGAGTAAAGAGACCGCTCATAAGCACGAAAATGACCACAAAGAACCAGGAGATGAACATAGCCTGTTGTTGGGTTTCGGTGAAATTTGAAATAAAAAGTCCCATCCCCAGGACAACCAGGAGGTAAAACGAGGTAAAGAAATAGATCAGGAAGATACTTCCCACTACCGGCACATTAAAGATCAATAAGCCAATCGCCAGCCCCACGCTTAGCAATACCAGCCCCAGTATCCAGAATGGAAATAATTTACCGATGATAAACTGGTATTTCTTAATGGGTGTGACGTTGATCTGTTCAAGTGTCCCAATCTCCTTTTCCCGCACAATGTTCATCCCCGATAGGAATAGCGTGATCATAGTGACCAAAATAACGAGAATTCCGGGCACCATGAAGATCTTGTAGTTCAGCGTCTGGTTATACCAAAAGGAAGGTATAGACTCAATATTCATTATTTTTTGTCCCGGTTTTGAGGAATGCTGCACTTCCAGCCGTATTTCTTTGCTGAAATTCCTGATGATCTGGGTTATGTACACATTCTCCACTCCGGCAATAGCTCCATCAATAGCATTAACGGTCACTGCCAGGAAAACCGCCTGCTGCCTGATCAGTTGCCGCTCAAAATCCTGCGGTATTTCAAGAATTACGTCCACGTCACCCCTCAACATTTCGGCATCTGCCTGCTTCTTCGTTTGAAATTGGTTGACGACTTCAAAATATTCTGAAGCCTCAAACTTTTGAGCAAGAGCACGTGAAGAAGGGCTGTGGTCATGATCTACATAGGAAAATCTTATATTCTTGATCTCGTAGGTAGCGGCATTTGCCAGGATAAGTAGCTGTACCAGCGGCAGGATAAAAATGATGGGCAGCATGGCTTTATTCCTAAAGATCTGCCTGAATTCCTTTTGTATGATGAAAAGAATGATTCTCATTACTCCAGCCTTAGTTTATATTTCTTTGTACTCACCGCTATAAAGAAAATCGTCATTCCAAGGAGGATAAGAGTTTCTTTCCATAAATAGTTAAGGCCAACTCCTTTCAGCATAATCCCCTTCAGAATAAGGATGAACCATTTCGCCGGAATAATATTGCTTATCCACTGCAATGGCAATGGCATTGAGCTGATGGGAAAAATAAATCCTGAGAGCAGGATCACAGGCAGCATCAGTCCCATCAGCGAGATCATCATGGCCGTTTGCTGAGTTTTGGCGATGGTCGAGATCAGGATTCCGAGGGACAACGAAGTGATGATAAACAAGATGCTTTCCGCAGCCAGCAAAAAATAACTTCCCTGCACCGGCATTTTAAAGACCGTAATGCTCAGCACCACGATCACTACCGCATTAATGACCGAAAGCAAAATGTAGGGCACCACCTTACCCACGATCACCAGCAAAGGCTTGAGCGGCGAAACCAGCAATACTTCCATAGTGCCGAGTTCTTTTTCGCGGGTGATAGAGATAGAGGTCATCATGGCCGAAACCAGCATGAGGATCACTGTCATAATACCCGGGACAAACATAAAAACGCTTCGCAGCTCCTTGTTAAAAACCATACTCGTCTGCGGAATGATCTGAAAAGGAATTTGCACCTGCCCGTTAATCCCGGCCTGATAATTTTTCAGAATCGCCTGCACGTAATTAGAAATAGCATTGGCCGTATTGGGATCGGTGGCATCGGTGAGCACCTGCACCTTCGCCTGCTGCTCTCCCAGCATATTTTTACTGAAGCCTTCTTCAAATACCAGGATCGCCTTCACCTCTCCTTTCCGGAAGACGGGTTCAATTTCAGCTTCATGGCTTATGATCTTTTT
>JBAWAB010000252.1:0-5301 GCA_049589035.1 Salegentibacter sp. | reverse complement strand
TGTTATTTTTTCCGGTAATGCCTTCCTTAGCCATAAGCGAAGGATTGGTAGTTACGCCGTCAAGAACACCCAAAGCCTGAGCCTCCCTGATCTGGTCGAGGTTAGCGGTATCTATAAAAAATTTCATGTTATTCTGTTTTAGAATTCTACAATTTCAGGAAGTCTTAGTTCCCGTTAAAAAAGAGCATCACTCCGGCAACAATTGCAAGGACGATAATGGAGACTACAATGTCTTTCCAGTTATAACTGGTTTTATTATTCCTTTTTTCTTCTTCAGAAATAGTCTGAAAAGTAAGATTATCGGTTTTTTCTTTCGCAGGAGCAGGAGTAAGCAAGCTCACTACCACGATCAAAATGATACAGAAAAGGAAGAACCATGCTCCAAACGAAAGGAAATTCATGTCGCCGAGATAATATAGAAAGCTATCATGCGCAAAGGATTCTTTGGTGATTTCCAGCACAATCCTAAGTGCTCCAACAATTAAACCTACCACCAAAGTGGTAAAAGCTCCAGGTGCATTGATCCTCTTATAGAAAATTCCGAGAAGGAAAACTGCCGTAATCGGAGGTGCAATGTAAGATTGTACACTTTGCAGATATTCGTAAAGAACACCAGAGATATTCGCCATAATAGGAATCCAGATGATCCCGATAATTACGATGAAAACCGTGGCAATTTGTCCGGTCCTTACCAGTTTATTTTCGGGAGTATTTGGCCTCAATTTCTTATAAATATCCACTGTAAAAAGTGTAGAACATGAATTGAATACCGATGCCAGAGAGCTCATAAGGGCCGCCAGCAAACCTGCAGCAACAAGTCCGCGAAGTCCTGAAGGCAATAAGTTGCTCATCAATACAGGGAATGCCTGATCCGGGCTATCCCATTCCAGTTCACCACGCATTTTCAGAGTAAGAGCAATGATCCCAGGAATAAGAAATAAGAAGACCGGAAGCAGTTTCAATACTGCTCCAAAAATAGTCCCTCTACGACCTTCCTTGATGTTCCTTGCGGTGAGGGCACGTTGCACGATATACTGGTCGGTACACCAGTACCAGATCCCAACAATAGTACTGGTTATCAACAAAGACGGCCATGGGAAATCGGGATCGGTAGCGGGCCGCCACATATTGAGATATTCAGGACCAATGGTGTTGGTCATGCTTTCCCATCCACCAACTTTATCCAGACCTATGAAGGTAAGAGTTGCCGCACCAAGTACGAGAATGATAGCCTGCAAGGTTTCGGTATAAACCACGGCACGCATACCGCCGAGAATTGTATAAACCCCGGTAAGGATTACTGTCCCAAGAGCTCCCGTCCAGAAATCAATACCCAGCAATGCCGAAACCACAACCCCTCCTGCATAAATAGTTACAGAGATCTTGGTAAGCACATATGCGATAATTGAAAAGACAGAAAGTACCCAGCGCGATTTGGCATCGAACCTTTTTTCAAGGAATTCAGGCATGGTAAACACTCCACTTCGGGCATAGAAGGGAAGGAAAACCCATCCCAGGATGAGAACTACCCAGGCCTGAATCTCGTAAATCAACATCGGTAATTTATCCCCGGCTCCGGCTCCGGCAAGTCCCACCACATGTTCCGAACCGATATTGGAAGCGAAAATGGAAGCTCCAACAACAAACCACCCCACATTTCTTCCCGCAAGGAAATAATCTTCGGTATTCGATTGTTTCTTCCTGATCACCCAAATGGCGATCCCCACCAGTACGCCAAAGTAAATGCCGATGGTGATCCAGTCTAAAGTATCTAAAGTCTGCATATTATTTTACGGAGAATTTAAAGGTTGCGTGAGAACTGTATTTTTCTCCCGGATTAAGTACTACAGAAGGAAAACCTTTCTGGTTAGGTGAATCGGGATAATGTTCGGTTTCCATACAGAAACCAGATCTTTTAGCGTAAGTTCCACCACCTTTGGCAGGAAGTGTATTGTCGAGGAAATTCCCGGTATAGAACTGCAATCCGGGCTCATCGGTATAAACCTGCATAAACCTTCCGCTTTCAGGATCGTAGGCTGAAGATGCAAAGCGAACGCCGCTGTCCTGATCATTTAGCACCCAGCAGTGGTCGTAACCACCGGCTCGTTTCAATTGTTGGTTATCACTTTCGATCTCTTTGCCAATAGCTTTCGGCTGACGGAAATCGAAAGGAGTTCCTTCAACATCTTTTATTTCTCCGGTAGGAATCAGGGTTTCATTGATCGGAATGAACTTATCCGCATCTATTTCAACCACAGTGTTCAGGATCTTGTTTGAAAAATCTCCGGTAAGGTTGAAGTAGGAATGCTGGGTAAGGTTTACAACGGTCTTCTTATCGGTAGTGGCTTCATAATCCACATCAAGAGAATTGTCATCGTTCAGCGTATATGTTACTGTCACATCCAGATTCCCGGGATAGCCTTCTTCCATGTCTTTACTGGTATAGGTAAGTTTCAGGGAATTTGTACTATCGGGAGTCTCTTCAGCGGTCCATATAACTTTGTCAAAGCCTCGCACCCCGCCGTGAAGATGATTAGACCCATCATTTTTAGCCAAGTCATACTCTTTTCCATCTAAAGTGAACTTTCCGTTGGCGATTCGGTTTCCGTAGCGACCGATCAGTGCTCCGAAGAAGGGATTATCCTTTACGTAATCTTCAATAGAATCGAAGCCGAGAACAACATCCTCATACTCTCCGTTTTTATCGGGAGCGGTAAGATTAGTGATTCTTCCCCCGTAGGTGATGATCTTCACTTCCATCCCCTTTTCGTTCTTAAGGGTATATTGTTCTACTTTTTTACCTTCGGGCGTAGTGCCGAAATCTTCTTTTTTCATAGCGGGTCTTTCAGTTTTAGCTTTGGCTGTTTCTGCTTCTGAAGAGTCTTTTTTGTCATTTTTACATTGCACGAAAAGCCCGAGGCAAAGCACAAGCAGAAGAGAAAAGCCAGATTTTAATAATTTCATAATTAGGTTTGTTTAGGTTAATTACATACCATGCTGAAACAAATGGTAATAAGCTTCATTGGCATTGATCTTATCTTTGAAGTCCCTGATCGTGGTCTTTTCATCAATCACGAGCAGTTCTATTCCTGCAATATCAGCAAAATCTTCCATAAATTCTGTAGTCACAGCCTGGGTATAGACCGTATGATGGGCCCCTCCGGCTAAGATCCAGGAAGTAGCAGCAACATCCAGGTTAGGTTTGGCATCCCAAAGCACCCTTGCCACAGGCAGGTTTGGCAAGTCTTCTTCAGGTTTTACAGCCTCGACTTCGTTTACAATAAGGCGGAAACGGTTACCCATGTCAATTAGCGAAGCATTGATGGCAGGTCCTTCCGGAGAATTGAAAACAAGGCGCACAGGGTCTTCTTTTCCTCCAATTCCAAGCGGATGCACTTCGCAGGAAGGCTTTCCGTCGGCAATAGAAGAACAGATCTCGAGCATGTGCGATCCCAGCACGTATGACTTTTGCGGAGTGAAATGATAGGTGTAATCTTCCATAAAAGAAGTTCCACCTTCCAGGCCGTAGCTCATCACCTTCATAGCGCGTAGCATTGCAGCCGTTTTCCAGTCACCTTCAGCTCCAAAGCCATAGCCATCGGCCATAAGACGTTGAACTGCAATTCCCGGAAGTTGCTTCAGCTTTCCTAAATTTTCAAAGGTATCGGTAAAAGCTTTAAAGCCACCTTCGTCAAGGAAAGAGCGCAGCCCCAATTCGATCCTGGCAGCTTCTACCAAAGAATCTCTTTTTTCGCCGCCTTCCTGTATGGCTTCGGAAAGGTTATAAGATTCGGCATATTCCTTCAGCAATTTGTTCAGATTGTCTTCTGAAACTTTGTCGATATGCGCTACAACTTCTGAAGAATCATATCCATTCACAGACATTCCGAAGCGCATCTGAGCCTCCACTTTATCTCCTTCAGTAACGGCTACCTGCCTCATATTATCCCCGATTCGGGCTACTTTCAGATGCTGAAGTTCATCCCATCCAAGCACTACCCGGCTCCAGTTGCCGAGTTTCTTTTGAACCCGCTCTTCCTGCCAGTGACCCACGATCACCTTTCTTTTCTTGCGCATCCTGGTCATCATAAAACCGAATTCCCGATCGCCGTGAGCAGACTGGTTAAGGTTCATGAAATCCATATCAATCTTGCCCCACGGGATTTCAGCATTGAATTGGGTGTGTAAATGGCAAATGGGTTTCTTGAGTAAACCAAGGCCGTTTATCCACATTTTCGCGGGAGAGAACGTGTGCATCCAGGTGATGATCCCAATACAGTTTCGGTTAGAATTCGCCTCCTGCAATAAGAGGGTGATCTCGTCGGGAGTTTTTACGGTATCTTTATGGACAATTTTAAGCGGAGTGTGTTTAGAATCATTCAGCCCCTTCACGATCTCGGCAGAATTCTGTGCTACCTGTTTCAGCGTCTCTTCTCCATACAAATGCTGGCTTCCTGTTACAAACCAGATCTCTTTATTTTCAATGTCAAGCTTCATCATTTTGATGTAATGTTATAAGTTTAATATGTTATTTCTGGCCGTAGTAGGCATCTTTACCATGCTTACGGTCGTAGTGTTTTTTTATGAGAGAATCCTTAAGTCGTGGTGCCTGCGGATTTATCTGCAGGGTGAGATAGGCCATTCTGGCCACCTCTTCCAGTACCTTGCTGTTGTACACCGCCTTGGCCGCATTCTTGCCCCAGGTAAAGGGTCCGTGATTGCCCAATAGCACCATCTGTACTTCCTCGTACGAAAGCTTCTTATCTTTGAAACAATCCAGGATCTGGATTCCCGTATTGTACTCATAATTCCCTTCAATAAGATCGTCTCGCATTGGAGGCGCACAAGGAATGTCAGCCGTAAGGTGATCGGCATGGGTGGTTCCGAAGATCGGAATGTCTTTTTGCGCCTGCGCCCAGGCTACCGAATAGGTCGCGTGTGTATGGGCAATTCCACCGATCTCTTCCCAGTTCTTGTAAAGAAAAGCGTGAGTTTTGGTATCTGAAGAAGGTCTCATTTCCCCTTCAATGATGTTGTTGTCAAAATCCAGGATCACGATATCTTCAGGTTTCAGATCTGCATAGGGAACGCCGCTTGGCTTAATGGCAAAAGCACCTTTTTCTCTGTCGACAGCGCTTACGTTTCCGAAGGTATAGATCACGAGATTGAGCGCATCCAGCTGCATATTGGCGTCATAGCACTCCTGTTTCAAATCTTTATATTCTGAACTCATCTCTGTTATTTTTTGTTGTTTGTCTGTGCTTCCATAAAGGCGCTTAGCTGCTTGTAAGCTTCGAGGTG
>JBAWAB010000251.1:0-11381 GCA_049589035.1 Salegentibacter sp. | reverse complement strand
ACCCAAAAATCATTAAGGGTCACACTCACTGTAGTAGATCCCGACGGAATAGGAATTTCCAGGGCATCGTCATAAGCAGTGAAAAGGCCATTTTCATCGCTTAAAACTTCTACAACCACATCAACATCCGTATCGCCATAGGATAAGGATATTCTGGCATAAGCCGGGGTGGTGTCAGAACAGGCTGGAAGCTCCATCGCCTGTTTTGAAACTGCTTTGTTCAGCATATCATTTAGTACCGGCCCAAAAGAAAGGACTGCTACCTGATCTGAAGCAGGATTGTCTGCCTGCGGCACATCATTCTTGCTACAGGAACTAAATAGTAAAGCCAAAACTGCAATACAAGCCATGTAGTTTTTAAAGTTTTTCATAAGAATAATTTTTAGGTTAATAAAAGTTTGAATGGTTAATAAATATTTATGCAAAACCTCTAGAAGAGGCAATTACCTCGCATATACGCATAACAAAAAGGTCAATGTCCGGGACAGATATTGGGGTAAGTTGTTTAGTAAATAAGAAGAAGTGGGGTGACTATCTTATTTCCACATAAATGTAGGAACAAAAAGAAGCGGAAGCTATGGGGGTTTCCCCGTATAAAAGAACGTTAAACTCTCTTAGGGCGCCGAGATATCTATGAGATTATGATTAAGAGCATAGATTATACTTTCGAGAATGGTATCTGAATTCGTTCTTTTGATAATATTGGAACGGTGCTTTTCTATAGTTTTAGGGGAGATAAAAAGAGTTGAAGAAATCTCCTTGGTTTTATAGCCTTTGCAAAGAAGCTCAATGATCTCTTTCTCTCTCTTAGTAAAGCTGAAATCCTGGAGTTTGCTGTTCTCCTCAAAACAATTTTCAACAAGCTCAGAGCTGGTTCCTATTTTGTCGTTAATGAGACTTTCTTCTCCGGTAAAATCTATGATCATTATAAATTGATCGCCATGATTCTTGTTAAGCTTTGAAAAACTTATTTTAGCATTCCGTTCTTTATTGTCTTTCAGCAGCAGGGAAGTTTTGGTACTGGCCTTGAGGTGCTTACCCCTCGCAAAATTCCGAAGACTTGCCTTTACCTTTACTTTATTCTCACAGTTCACAAAATCAGTAAGCTTCAATCCTTCCCATTTACTGATCCTGAAGGTTTGCTTAAAGGCATCATTGATCGCAACCACCTCGTCCTGATCCAATAACAGGACTGGCTTGGGAATAAGATTAAATAGCCCTAAAAAGGAATCTTTCCAGTAGTTGGATAAAGAAAAACTGGAAAAGACCCGTTTGATCAGATTTCCGCAGAGGCTTTTTCCTGAATCGGAATCATAGAAGAATTCATCTACAATATTTTTATACGCGCCTTCCAATTCCTGTTTACGCTCCTCTTCAGCATACATCATCAACCAACATCTGTTCAGGAAGTGGGTACTCTTGAAATTCGACAGGTTTTTAAGGCTTTTGGTGGTCTTGAGGGAAGACTGATCCAGGAGAATAAGATCGGGAAGTAAATTCAGGGCCACACTATAACCCGTGTGAACCGAATTCGCTACATGTATCTCGAAGTGGAGGCTCAGGCCTTCCTTAAGAGTCTTTATCAACTCTGGCTTCGTGCTAATTACCAGCAATTGTTTTTTATCATTCATCACGCATCACATTTTTGGATCACCCTTAGGTCATCAAATTAAAAACAGAAACAAACGGGGCAATAGCACCAAAAACGCATGTAGGAATTATGGAAATCTTGGGGAGAAAAATAGAGGTTTGGGAGAACAATGAATATTTCAAATATAAGGGAAAATATGTATTCCTCACCAAAATTTAAAGTAATATTGCACTGACTCACAAGTAGTTACAGTAACGACAAAAAGCAATAAGTTGCTGACAAAGAACAGTTTTATGATTTAAATAACAGGAATTAACAAGATTTAAGAGTGCTAAATTACATTTTCATTTTTTTCTTTTCAGCTGAAGAAAATTCCAGCCATTGCCGGTAATTTTACATCATTATTAACACATACAGAAAGAGCCTTCCTTTTTAGTTAGCAACACTTTGAGTAACTTAGCGCCCTTGATTAAAAATATGACCAAAACGGAAGAAAACATAGAGGTATTGGGGGCGCGGGTCCATAACCTCAAGAATATTGATGTTACTATTCCCAGGGAGAAATTAGTTGTTATCACGGGGCTTTCGGGTTCCGGAAAATCTTCCCTGGCATTCGACACCATTTATGCCGAAGGCCAACGCCGCTATATTGAAACTTTTTCGGCTTATGCGCGGCGATTCCTTGGCGGCCTTGAGCGGCCCGATGTTGATAAGATAGATGGGCTTTCCCCCGTCATCGCTATAGAGCAGAAAACCACCAGTAAAAATCCGCGAAGTACCGTAGGAACGATCACCGAGATTTACGATTTTCTGCGGCTGTTGTTTGCCCGGGCCGGCGAAGCCTTCAGCTACAATACCGGGGAGAAAATGGTGAGCTATACCGATGCGCAGATCCGGGAACTTATTATTGAGGACTTCAGCAACAAAAAGGTTTCTGTGCTTGCACCCGTGGTGCGTTCCCGGAAAGGACACTACCGTGAACTTTTTGAGCAAATTGCAAAACAAGGCTTCGTAAAAGTAAGAACCGACGGAGAAGTACGGGATATCGCAAAAGGTATGAAGCTGGATCGTTATAAGACTCATGATATTGAAATTGTAGTCGACCGGTTGAAAATAGATGAAAAGACCGATTCTCAGAAGCGACTTGAAGAAAGTATAAAGACTGCCATGTATCACGGTGACGACGTGCTGATGATCATGGACCAGGAAAGCGGCCAGCTCAGGTTTTTCAGTAGAAATCTGATGTGTCCAACTACGGGTATTTCTTATCCCAATCCTGAACCCAATACTTTTTCCTTTAATTCACCAAAAGGAGCTTGTCCAAGCTGTAATGGTATTGGAACACTGCACAAGGTGAATATTGACAAGATCATTCCCGATTGGTCAAAATCGATAAAAAACGGAGGCCTTGTTCCACAAGGTCCTCAAAAGAAAAACTGGATCTTTTCTCAGCTCGAGCTTATCGCCGAAAGATTTGATTTCAAACTGAGTGATCCTATATCTTCTATCCCTGAAGAAGCCCTGCAAATGATCCTCCATGGAGGTAAGGAAAAATTCTCCAAGGAATCAAAGGCGCTTGGAATTACCCGCGACTTTAAGATCGATTTTGAGGGAATAGCTACGTTTATTGAAACTACCTACAATAATAACGACTCTACCTCCCTGCGCCGGTGGGCCAAGGAATATATGGACAAGATCGAGTGTCCTACCTGTAACGGCAGCCGCCTGAAGAAAGAATCACTCTACTTCAAGATCAACGGAAGTAACATTGCTGAACTTTCCAATAAAGACATCAGCGATCTTGCCGATTGGTTTTCAGATCTTGAAAGCCATCTTAGTGAAAAACAAAATGCCATTGCTTCCGAGGTAATCAAAGAGATAAGAACCCGGATACAATTTTTGGTCGATGTAGGACTTACCTACCTTTCCCTTAACCGAAGTTCAAAATCTCTGTCGGGAGGCGAGGCCCAGCGAATTCGGCTTGCAACTCAGATCGGTTCTCAATTGGTCGGTGTGCTGTACATTCTTGATGAACCCAGCATTGGGCTTCATCAAAGAGATAATGAGAAGCTGATAAATTCGCTCACTTCCCTTCGCGATATCGGAAATACGGTAATCGTAGTAGAACACGACAAGGATATGATAGAACGTGCCGACCACGTGATCGATATTGGCCCGCGGGCCGGAAGACATGGCGGCGAGATTATCAGCGAAGGCACTCCTTCAGAATTGAAAGAGCATGACACGCTTACGGCGGCCTATCTCAATGGTTCAAAAAAGATCCAGGTTCCCGCTAAACGCCGCAAAGGCAATGGAAAATCTATCGAATTAAAGGGAGCTACAGGAAATAATCTTAAGAATGTTTCGATCAAGATTCCTCTCGGGAAAATGATAGCCGTAACCGGGGTTTCAGGTAGCGGAAAATCAACCTTGATCAATGAGACCCTCTACCCTATTATGAATGCTCATTATTTTAACGGGGTAAAAGTTCCGAAGCCATATACCAGTATCAAAGGTCTTGATCATATAGATAAGGTCATCGACATCAATCAATCACCTATCGGACGGACTCCCCGCTCGAATCCCGCAACGTATACCGGCGTTTTTTCAGAGATCAGAAGCCTTTTCGCCAAAACTCCGGAAGCGCTTATCAGGGGCTATAAACCCGGCCGATTCAGTTTCAATGTTAAAGGCGGAAGGTGCGAAACCTGTAAAGGAGGCGGCTTACGCGTCATTGAAATGAATTTTCTGCCAGATGTTTATGTAGAATGTGAAACCTGCCAGGGTAAGCGCTTCAATCGAGAAACGCTGGAGATAAGATACAAAGGCAAATCGATCGCCGATGTGCTGGAAATGACCATTAATGAAGCTACTCCGTTCTTCGAACCCATTCCGAAGATATACCGGAAACTGAAGACAATACAGGACGTGGGGCTTGGCTACATCACTCTTGGCCAGCAAAGCACGACGCTTTCGGGAGGCGAAGCCCAACGTATCAAACTGGCTACCGAGCTTTCCAAACGCGACACCGGAAATACCTTCTATATCCTTGATGAGCCTACAACAGGACTTCACTTTGAGGACATCAGGGTATTGATGGAAGTCTTGAATAAGCTGACCAATAAAGGAAATACCGTCCTTATCATTGAGCATAATATGGACGTCATAAAGATGGCCGATTACATTATCGATATTGGTTACGAAGGCGGAAAGAATGGCGGAGAAGTGGTGGCCAAAGGCACTCCCGAACAAGTCGCGAAAGACAGGAAAAGCTATACGGCCAAATTCCTCAAAAAAGAATTACAATAATCAAAGAAGTTTATAAATAAAGAATGAGAGCAAGTCAAAGAAATAAAGCCTGGAATGAAATAAAGACAAACGATTCCTGGGCAATCTTTAAAATCATGGGTGAATTCGTAAATGGTTACGAAAAACTGAGCCAGATAGGCCCATGTGTATCGATTTTTGGTTCGGCGCGTACCAAACCTGATCAAAAGTATTACAAACTGGCAGAACGCGTTTCCAAAAAGATAGTAGAAAATGGCTACGGAGTGATCACCGGCGGTGGTCCCGGGATTATGGAAGCCGGAAACAAAGGAGCGCATCTTGGCGGTGGAACATCCGTTGGACTTAACATTGAACTACCTTTCGAGCAGCACGATAATCCCTATATAGACAGTGACAAAAGTCTTGATTTCGACTACTTCTTCGTGAGAAAGGTAATGTTCGTAAAATACTCACAGGGTTTTGTGGTGATGCCCGGCGGTTTTGGAACTCTGGACGAGCTTTTTGAAGCCATCACCTTGATCCAGACCCACAAAGTCGACAAATTTCCGATCATCCTGGTGGGAAGTGATTTCTGGGGCGGCCTTGCCGACTGGATCAAAACCACTCTTCTGGACAGTTTTCAGAATATCAGCGAAGCCGATATTGACCTCGTGCAGGTGGTAGATACCGAAGATGAAGTGATCGAGATCCTCAACAAGTTTTACGAAGAATATAACCTCAGTCCAAATTTCTAAAAACTTTACCTGCAACGGGCAGGTAAAGTTCCTTATATTTATTTCTGAACTGCTTATGCAATAATTTCATTTTCCTTTGAGATATTTTTCCGGTTTTTTGCTGTTTTTGTGCTGCACATGTGGATGTTTCGGGCAAAAATCCCTAAATATTAGCGCTCAGCTGGACGAAGAAAATCACTTTCTTCATATCCAGGAGGATATTCATTACGAGAATTCGAGCGATAGCGAGCTGAATGAAATTTATCTGAATGACTGGATAAATGCCTTCAGCAGCAAGATCACTCCTTTGGCAAGACGTTTTTCCGAAGAATATATGAGACGGTTCCACTTTGCTTCCGAAGAGGAAAGAGGCGGCACCAGTATCTATTATATCAGATCGCAGCAGGGGGAAGATCTTCATTGGAACAGACCGCTCCTGCACCCCGATATTGTGAAGATCGATCTTCAAAAGCCCCTGAAGCCGGGAGAGTCTGTCGATCTAAAACTGAATTATACTGTACACATTCCCAGTGAAAAGTTCACCAGGTATGGAGTAGATCCGCAAAACAATTTCAAATTGCGCTATTGGTATATGACACCGGCGGTTTTTGACAAGGAATGGAAGCTCTACAGCAACAAAAACCTTAACGACGAATTTACTCCACCGGCTGATCTTAAGATCACACTCCACATGCCGTCCAACTATTATGTGGCCTCGGCACTGAAGGTTATAGACACCAAAACGATCAACGGCTTTAAATCGGTGGAGCTGGAAGGAAAGAACAGGGTAAGCGAAAAACTATATCTCACACACACCTATATTTTTGAGCGCATAGAGACCGATCAGCACGACATTCTCACCAATGTTGAAGAAAATGATCTGCAACCGGCCATCAGAAATCTTATTCTCGACCGCATTCTCAAGTTTCTGGAAAAACGACTGGGGCCATATCCTCACCACTCACTCTTCGTGACCCGTGAAGATTACCTCGGAAGCCCTATTTACGGACTCAACCAACTACCGGGCTTTATTCGTCCTTTTCCCGATGGTTTTCAGTACGACATCAAGCAGTTGAAAACGATCACCAACTATTATCTTCAGAATACACTTTTGCTGAATCCGAGAAAGGAACAATGGGTGAATGACGCGATTTTGGTCTCCCTGATGATGGATTATGTGGATACCTATTATCCGAAGATGAAACTTATCGGGAATTTGAGCGATGTGATCGGGGTTCGCTGGTTCCACGCTGCCGATCTTGAGTTCAACGATCAGTACCAGTTTCTCTACATGAATTCTGCACGGCTCAATCTTGAACAAAGCCTTATTACCCCTCGCGATTCACTTATAAAGTTTAATACCAATATTGCTAATGCCTACAAGGCAGGGGTGGGTCTGAAATATCTCGAGAACTTTCTTTCTACCAATGCTGTGAACAAATCTATATCTGAGTTTTACCACGAGAAAAAGCTCCAGCCAGTTTCCGAACAGGATTTTCGGGAGGTCCTGAAAAAGAATGCTGATAAAAACATTTCCTGGTTCTTCAAGGATTATGTAGAGACGAATCAAAAGATCGATTTCAAAATTCAAAATCTGAAGAAAACACCAGATTCGTTGTATGTCACGATCAAGAACAGGGCAAAGAATGGCCTTCCGGTTTCGCTATATGGTCTAAATGACGGTAATATCGTTTACAAAACCTGGGTTGAAGATGTAGATTCCCTTACAACCGTCAGGATCCCCAGAAAAAATATTCAACGGCTCGCTCTCAATTATGAGCAGAAAATCCCTGAATTCAATCAGCGAAACAATTATAAAGGGGTAACCACTTTGCTGGATAAGCCGCTGCAGTTCCGGTTGCTGCAGGATGTGGAAGATCCCAGGTATACGCAGCTTTTCTTTATGCCCGAGTTTGACTACAACCTTTATGATGGTCTCTCGATCGGGCCCAAAGTCTACAATAAAACCATCCTGGCCAAGAATTTCAATTTTAAGATTGCTCCAAAATATGGATTTACAAGCAAGACGGTCGTCGGTTCGGCATTTCTTGCCTACACGCAGCAGTTTCAGAACCAGGAACTCTATGCCATCAATTACGGGATTAGCGGCAACCGTTTTTCCTATGGATATAACCTGTTCTATGAAAAATACACGCCTTTCCTGAGTTTTTCCTTCAGAAATAAATATTTAAGAGACAACGAACGCCAGTCTTTAGTTATTCGCAGCGTGAATGTGAGGCGCGACATTGATCCGCTAAAGCCGGTAAATCAGCCAAATTACGGGGTCTTTGATGTGCATTACCGTTACAGCAATCCGCATCTGGCCGACTATTCTTCGGCTTCTTTTGATTATCAGCTTGCTAAAAAATTCAGTAAAGTCTCCTTCAGCCTGGAATACCGAAAACTTTTCAGAAACAACCGGCAAATCAACTTCAGAATGTATGCCGGAACTTTTCTCTACAGCGATACCGAAGACACCGATTATTTTAGTTTTGCCCTGGACCGGCCTACCGATTATCTCTTCGATTATAATTACTACGGAAGAAGCCAGGGCAGCGGACTTTTCAGTCAGCAGATCATCATGGCTGAAGGCGGTTTTAAATCGAAGCTGGAACCCGCCTACGCCAACCAATGGCTGATCTCCCTGAATGGGAGCACGAATCTTTGGCGATGGATCTTTGCTTATAGCGACGTAGGATTAGTCAAAAACAAAAATCATGATGCAGTTCCTCTTTTTGACAGCGGGTTAAGAGTAAGCCTCGTTGAAGATTATTTTGAGGTATTTTTCCCCGTCTATTCCAGCCTTGGATGGGAAGTGGCGCAGCCCAATTATGATCAAAAGATAAGATTTATCGTTTCTCTTGACCTAAACACCCTGATCAAATTGTTTACCCGACGCTGGTATTAACCCCCGTTTTACGTCTGGGCCTTGCATTTCTGTTTATTTTCAAGTAAATTATATTATTCACAAAAAGCACGGCTTTAACCATGCTTAAATTTAAAATACCTCATAATAAACAGGTGTAAATGAATATAATTCAAAATAATCGAAAAATAATGAATTGTATATAATCATAGTTTTCGTTACATTTGTTACCAACAAACACAAGTTCATGCAAAGCGAAACACAGACTAAGGATTCCATTTCTTTTGAAGATTTTAAAGCCCAGGTTTTAGAAGATTATAAGATTGCCGTCACTAGTCGCGAATGCAGCTTACTGGGAAGACGAGAAGTCCTGACCGGAAAGGCCAAATTCGGGATTTTTGGCGATGGGAAAGAAGTTCCGCAACTCGCAATGGCAAAAGCCTTCCGCAAAGGCGACTGGAGATCGGGCTACTACCGCGACCAGACTTTCATGATGGCCATCAATGAACTTTCCATTGAACAATTTTTTGCAGGCCTTTACGCCGACTCCAATATAGAGCACGAACCTATGTCGGGAGGTAGGCAAATGGGGGGGCATTTCACCACCCACAGCCTTAATGAAGACGGAAGCTGGAAAAATCTCATGCAACAGAAGAATTCCAGTGCCGATATCTCCCCAACCGCTGGTCAAATGCCGAGATTGCTGGGACTGGCCCAGGCATCTAAAATTTACCGGAATGTAAAAGGTATTGATACTGAAAAATTTTCAGATAATGGAAACGAAGTAGCCTGGGGAACCATCGGAAATGCCAGCACCAGCGAAGGCCACTTCTGGGAAACCATCAATGCGGCCGGCGTACTGCAGGTGCCTATGGTGATGAGCGTTTGGGACGATGAATATGGGATTTCAGTCCATGCAAGACATCAGACTACAAAAGAGAATATTTCAGAGGTTCTGAAGGGCTTCCAGCGCAACGAAGATGAAAAAGGTTATGAGATCATCATAGTGAACGGTTGGGATTATGTGGCTCTGGTAGAAGCCTATGAGCGCGCCTCAAATATTTCCAGGAATGAACATTGCCCGGTCCTTATCCATGTAAAAGAACTAACTCAGCCGCAGGGGCACTCTACTTCTGGTTCTCACGAGAGGTATAAAGATGAAAACAGGCTGGCCTGGGAAAAGCAGCACGACTGTAACAGTAAATTCCGCGAGTGGATCATAGAAAATGACTTCAGTAGTGACGAAGATCTTGATGCAATCGAAAAGGACATCAAGAAACAGGTGCGCGACGGAAAAAAAGCTGCATGGACCGCTTACCTCACCCCTATGCGGGAAAAGCAAAAAGAACTTCTTCAATTGCTTACCGCGGTTGCCAGAAACAGCGATAAAAAGAATGAACTCCTTCCACTTATTAAAGAACTGAAGGAAGTCAAAGAGCCACTGAAAAAGGATGTGCTTACTGTTGCCAGACGAAGCCTGCGTTTTTTACGTGGCGAAGAATCTTCAGAAAAGCAACAACTCCTGGAGTACATCAATGCATTTCTTAAAGAGGCAGAAGAAGACTACGGCAGCCACCTTTATGGCGTAGAACGACCTGAAGTCGAAGAAACAGAAGCCACTTATGATACTGATGCAAAAGAAGTTGACGCCCGAATCATTCTGCGTGATAACTTTGAACAGATCTTTGCCACAAGGCCTGAAACGCTCATCTTCGGAGAAGATTCCGGGGAGATTGGCGATGTAAACCAGGGACTGGAAGGACTTCAGAAGAAATTCGGAAAACTTCGTGTTGCCGATGTAGGAATTCGCGAGGCCACTATTATGGGCCAGGGAATAGGAATGGCCATGAGAGGCCTTCGTCCCATTGCCGAAATTCAATATCTGGATTATGTGATGTATGCGCTGCAAACCATGAGCGATGATCTCGCCACCGTGCAATATCGCACAAAAGGAAAGCAAAAAGCTCCGCTTATCGTGAGAACCCGCGGCCATCGCCTTGAAGGTATCTGGCACAGTGGTTCACAACTGGGAGGTTTGCTGAACCTGCTACGTGGAATGTATATCCTGGTACCGCGAAATATGACCAAAGCCGCCGGATTTTACAACAGCCTTCTGGAACTGGATGTTCCGGCTCTTGTGATCGAATGCCTTAACGGTTATCGCCTCAAAGAAAAAATGCCGAACAATCTTGGGCAGTTCAAAACCCCTATCGGCCAGGTAGAAACATTGAAAGAAGGAAAAGACATTACACTTGTCTCCTATGGCTCTACACTCAGAATCGTAGAACAGACTGCCAAAGAACTGCAGGAAGTCGGAATTGACGCTGAAATTATTGACGTTCAGTCTTTACTGCCTTTCGACCTGAACCACGATATTGTGAAAAGCCTCGAAAAAACCAACCGATTACTCGTTATTGACGAGGATGTACCGGGTGGGGCTTCAGCATATATACTTCAAAAGATCCTGGATGAACAGAACGGTTACCGATTCCTGGACAGCAAACCCCAGACTTTAACGGCTAAAGAACACCGTCCTGCTTATGGCACCGATGGCGATTATTTCTCAAAGCCATCAGCCGAAGATATTTTCGAAAAAATATATGGGATAATGCACGAAACTGATCCGGAGAAATTTCCCCGACTCAGATAATTGTAATTATTGATTAGTTAGAGAGAGCGGCCGCAAAAACAAATTGCGGCCGCTCGTTTTTTGTGCAGCTTACATCCATTCAAAGTGCGACATCTCAAAACCGATAAAACAATCATCCATACAACCATCTGGAACATATCCGCAGGTCGAAATGACTCCTTCTCCCCAAGTGTTAAAATAAACGGTATTCTCTGCCGGACTTACCACAAGATATTTTGAAATACACACATCGTATAACTCATCAATATTCAGTGCTTCGGCACCCTCTTCATG
>JBAWAB010000250.1:0-12030 GCA_049589035.1 Salegentibacter sp. | reverse complement strand
TGCCAATGTTTGCCGGCAGCGCAGGTTTTTGTTCAAACTTTTCCTATTTTAACTAAAATAATAGCATCTGCTGATTAAAACTGTCTGTATGAAACAATTATCACAAAAATTCCTGCTGATCTTTTATGTTCTATCGGTGACCGCCTGCTCTTCAGTAGCCACTACCGAAGAAAAAAAGGTACAGATCCTTCCGCCCAACGAGCTCTATGGAGATCTTTTTTATGATGTGCAGGCCGATGGCGAACTTTTCTCCGACAGCAAGACTTTTGTTGATGCCGTGCCGCTGCGTGATGTGAACGAGATCCGGAAAGATTATCGAAAACTGAAGCCGAAAACCGAAGAGAATATTTCTGAATTTCTGAATGAAAATTTTAAAATTCCGAAGGCTACCGGAAATTACGTAACAGATTCCTCTTCAGTAAACACTCATATTTCCAAACTCTGGAAGGTGCTCAAGCGTCCTGCCGACGAGCAGGTTTCCGGAACTCTAATTCCCTTGCCCAATCCGTACATCGTGCCCGGCGGGAGGTTCAGGGAAATCTATTATTGGGACAGCTATTTCACCATGCTCGGGCTGCAGGAGGACGGGGAGATCGAAACGATCCAAAATATGATCGACAATTTTTCTTATCTCATCGACAAGTATGGTTTTATTCCCAACGGCAACCGTACCTACTATCTTGGACGATCCCAGCCGCCCTTTTATGCAAGCATGGTCGGTTTGCTGGCAGGATCGGAAGGGGAGCAGGTATACGCTCATTATCTGGAATACCTCATAAAAGAATATAATTTCTGGATGAACGGAATTGAAAATTTAAATGACCAAAATGAAGCTTTTCGCCGGGTGGTGCGTATGCCCGATGGGGAAATCCTCAACCGGTATTATGATGATATTGCGGCTCCACGCCCCGAAAGCTACCGTGAAGATGTGAAGACCGCTGAAAAAGCCGTGGCTATGAACCCGCAGCTTACAAAAGAGGAAGTTTACCGCAACCTTCGTGCTTCTGCCGAGTCGGGCTGGGATTTTTCCAGCCGCTGGTTAAGCAAGGGTGAAAATGGCCAATTTCAGCTTAGCACGATCCATACAACCGATATTGTTCCGGTAGATCTCAATTCCTTGCTTTTCAATCTTGAGCAGACCATTGCCAAAGCTTACGAAGTAAAGGGAAATCAGCAGAAAGCCGAAGAATTCCGCGGAAAAGCGGCCCAAAGAAAGGCTGCTATTCAGAAGTATCTATGGAAAGAATCGAAAAATTTCTATTTTGATTATAATTTCCGAAGCGATGAAACCACCGGAATTTTCAGCCTGGCAGGACTATATCCGCTCTTTTTCAACATTCCCACCAACGAACAGGCTTTAAAAGTGGCTGATACGGTTGAGGATACTTTCCTGCGGCCCGGTGGCGTAGTGACAACTCCGAACGAAACCGGTGAGCAATGGGATGCGCCTAATGGGTGGGCTCCGCTGGAATATATCACCATAGAAGGACTTCGGAACTATCAAAAAGATGTTTTGGCCAATGAGATCCAGGAGCGTTGGCTTCAGCTTAATCAACGGGTATACGGCAATACCTATAAGATGCTGGAAAAATACAATGTGGAAGATCTTTCTAAGGAAAGTGGGGGCGGTGAATATCCCACGCAGGATGGTTTTGGCTGGACCAATGGTGTTTATCAGAAGTTATCAAAATCATAAACATTCTTAAAAGCTTCTGCAGAGGCTAAGATTTTTTATAATTTCAGGGTGGCAAACGATCTTGAACTATGGATAATTTAAAAATTTACATCGACAATATCGCGAGGATCATTGAAGCTGCCGGAGTGGCGAGTATCGTTATTGGGACGATCCTGGCACTGGGAAAATTCATCTTTAATCTTCAGGAAAGCAAACCGCGTTCTTACCGAATTCTAAGGCAGGAACTTGGAAAAGGTATTTTGCTGGGCCTGGAAATCCTTGTGGCCGGGGATATCATTGCCACTGTAGTGACTGAACCTACGATGGATCGGGTGCTGGCCCTTGGAGTAATTGTACTCATCCGGACTTTTTTAAGCTTGTCTATCGAACTGGAGATCGAAGGGAAATTGCCGTGGAAAACGAAGAAAAGAGAGAAGTTTAAATCAGAAGCTTCTCGGGAGAACTCTTGAAACTTTTAAGAAATGCAAAAACCAAATGAGAGACTTGCCGGTCAAACCTGCATCATAACCGGCGCCAATTCTGGAATAGGAGAGGCCGTGGCTATGGCTATAGGCCGTGACGGTGCAAATGTGGTAGTGAACTATATCAGTAATCCTGAAAAGGCCGAGGAGGTGGCCCATGAAATCTCCAAAAGCAGCCCTTCTGGTGAGGCGATCGCCATTAAATGTGACGTAAGCAAGGAAGACCAGGTGAAGGAAATGTTCAAAAAAACGGTTGAACACTTCGGAACCGTGGATATCTGTATTCCCAATGCCGGCTTGCAACGCGATGCGCCTTTGCACGAAATGAGCATGGCAGACTGGCAGATGGTAATTGACGTGAATCTCACCGGACAATTTCTTTGCGCCCGCGAAGCCATCTCTGAATTCCTGCGACGGGGCATGCGGCACGAGGTATCAGAATCACTTGGAAAAATCATCCACATGAGTTCCGTGCACCAGATCATTCCCTGGGCAGGGCACGCCAATTATGCTGCTTCAAAAGGAGCGATCAGGATGTTGATGGAGAGCATTTGCCAGGAATACGGCCCTTATAAAGTGAGATGCAACAGTATTGCCCCCGGAGCAATCAAGACGCCAATCAACAAGCCGGCCTGGGAAACTCCAGATGCCTTGCAACGTTTGAATAATCTGATCCCTTACAAGAGGATCGGGATGCCCGCCGATATTGGAAGCGCCGCTGTTTGGCTCGCTTCCGATGAATCGGAGTATGTCAATGGCACTACCATCTTTGTAGATGGTGGAATGACCTGTTACCCCGGTTTCACCACGAACGGCTGATCAATGCAGTTCCTGTTTTTTGCTGTCCATAATAATGTCTTTCGACAAGAAATCTGAAACAAAATAACTAAGCGTTTTACCCACCATAGCCTCTTCTCCGGGTTTGAGTGCCGCTTCACAGAGATGAAGGTAGCTGCAGTTTTTGCCTTTTGCCAACCTTATGAATGTTCTTATTTCTGAAATGCTCAAGCCGCAGGGAGATTGTGCGCTACTGGGAAAATTCTCTATAGCATCGCAATCGATCTCCAGGCCGAATTTGCCTGAATTTACAAACTGTAGTTGACTGTTGAAGCATGCTATTCTCATTTCGAAATTCATAAGCAGCAGATCTTCGTAAAGGTGGAAATGAAAAACTTCAGAAGCTTCCATATCTTCAAAGATATACTGTGGCGTATAATTCTGATGTAATCCAAAGACAGCATATTTTCCAAGATAGCCCTGTTCTTTGGCAAAACTGAAGCCATTGCCGCTGTGACGGTGCTCCAGCCTTCTCAGGTCTGTATGGGCATCAATATTCAGAACATTCAGAGGTTTTTCCAGGGCTTTGGAAGTTCCCCTGATATTTCCGAAGGCATTGTTATGGCCGCCGCCAATAATGATCGGAATTTTTCCTGCGGAAATGATCTCTTCAATGAGATTGCTCACCACCGAATCCAGCTTTTTGACGAGATCTCCCAGCTTTTGGTAATAATTGGGATCATCTTCGTCAATAAAAGATGCTTTTTCCATCAGGTCGCGGCAGTCGATTTCGCCAAGAACAATCAGGTCTTCGGGATGGGTAAATTGGTTGTGCTGAATATTCAGCAGTGCTTTCAGACATTCCTGCCAGGCACCTGCCGCTCCAGATTTACCGTGGTTAGCCCTAATCCCGATATCTTCAGGAATGCCAAAAATGACGAATTTCGAGCTGTGATCTTCCAGTTCCTCCAGATCTTTAATGAATTGGACCTTTTCTCCAAATTTAGTCTCGCCTTCCCGGTGGCTGAAGTAATTCCTGAGGTTCTTTTCGGTGTAAAATTTTATGCTTTCCATGTTATTTCACTTTCTTCCCATTAAGATACACTGTTTCAATGGAATTTGTGCCGAATGCGTAAGGCAAAAATGCGTAGGAAGGAATATTCTTTGAAATGATGAAATTGGCCTTTTTACCCTTGCTTATACTGCCGTGGGTTTCGCTGAGGTCCATGGCGTAGGCCCCGTTGATGGTCGCCGCATTGATGGCTTCTTCGGGAGTCATTTTCATCTTGATACAGGCGAGCGAAACTACGAGGTTCATATTGCCGCTGGGTGTGCTGCCCGGGTTGAAATCGGTAGCCAGAGCCAGGGGCAGTCCGGCATTCAGGAGCTCCCTCGCCGGGGTGTAGGGAATGCTGAGGAAAAGAGAGCAGGAAGGGACAGCCACCGGCATGGTCTCGCTGCCCTTGAGGCTCTCGATATCTTCCGGATTCATTACTTCCAGGTGATCCACACTCAACGCGTTGTGATTGACTGCAGCCTGAATACCTCCGATCGCGTGGAACTGATTCACGTGGATTTTAGGACGCAGCCCGTATTTCTTTGCTGCGGAAAGTAAACGGTTGGTATCCTCTACACTGAAGTAGCCTTTTTCGCAGAAAATATCGATGTATTCTGCCAGTTTTTCTTCTGCAACCTTCGGCAGGATCTCTCCGATCACCAGATCCAGATAGGCTGAAGGTTTTTCCTTGTATTCCTTCGGAAGGGCATGTGCACCCAAAAAGGTGGCCTTTATGGGCAGGTCGTAATTTTCTTTCAGCTTTTTGATGACCCGCAGCATTTTCAGTTCAGCTTCTTCGGTAAGTCCGTAGCCCGATTTGATCTCTACGGCACCCGTTCCCAGGCTTATCACTTCTTCCAGCCGTGCTGCCGATTGCCGGTAAAGCTCTTCTTCCGAAGTTTCCTGCAGGGTCTTGGCGCTGTTCAGAATTCCGCCACCGCGGTTGGCGATCTCTTCGTAACTAAGACCGTTGATGCGGTCAACAAACTCCTGTTCACGGTTTCCAGCGTAAACTATATGAGTGTGCGAATCGCACCAGGAAGGAAGGATGATCTTCCCGCTGACATCAATGACCTCGTCGGCATTGATTTCGGGGAGCTTATCCATATTTCCAAAATCCCTTATTTCGTCGTTCTCTACAAGCAGCCAGGCATTTTTGAGCGTGGGTAGTTCCTTCATTTCGGCTCCGGAAACTTTTTTGACGGGGTTTTCCCGAACCTGCAGCAATTCTTGTATGTTGGTGAACAATAATTTCATTTTCTGATCCTTTTGTGTGATTGTAGCGTAAAGATAGAAAAGTCTTTGGAGCAGAAGGATGGTAAAAGAAGAAACCGGCTTCCATTATCTTATCTGAAAAAGAAGCCGGTTCAGGTTTAAAAAGAAATTAATTTTTTAAAGATTCCATATCTATAACGAATCGATATTTGACATCCGAATTAATGACTCTTTCATAAGCCTCATTGATATTCTGAATATTGATCATTTCTATATCAGAAACAATATTGTGCTCTCCGCAGAAGTCGAGCATTTCCTGTGTTTCCTTAATGCCGCCAATCAATGAACCGGCTATTCTTTTTCTTCCCATCACCAGGCCACCGCCATGAACACCAAGGGAATCTATTGCCCCAACCAGTACCATGGTCGCATCCCTTTTTAGCAGATTAATATAGGGATTGGTATCGTGACCAACAGGAACAGTATTCAATAAAAAATCAAAGCTTCCCGCATGTTTTTTCATTTCCTCCTCATCTTTTGAAATCAGCACTTCATCGGCACCAAGTTCCTTCGCATCTTCAGCTTTTGAAGGGGAAGTGGTGATCATTACGACGTGTGCACCCAAGGCATGAGCGAATTTAACTCCCATATGGCCAAGACCTCCAAGACCAATAACGCCAACTTTATCTCCTTTTTTTACATTCCACTGTCGTAGCGGAGACCAGGTAGTAATACCCGCGCATAGAAGAGGGGCTACTGCTTTGGTATCGAGATTTTCGGGGATTCTAAGCACAAATTTTTGGTCCACAACAATCATTTCGGAATAGCCCCCATAAGTGTGGCCGCCCAAATGTTTGTCTTCCCCGTTGTAGGTGCCTACAAATCCATTTTCACAATACTGTTCCAGATCATCTTTACAGGAGGCACATTCCTGGCAGGAATCTACCATGCAACCCACTCCCACAAGATCACCTTCTTTGAATTCAGAAACATTTTCCCCTACTTTGGTAACTCTTCCTATGATTTCATGACCCGGCACTACAGGATATTGTGAATTTCCCCAATCGTTTCTTACGGTATGAATATCGCTGTGGCATACACCGCAGTAGAGTATATCAATTTTAACGTCATCGGCAAGTATTTCCCGCCGGTCCAGATTAAATGGCTTGAGATCTGAATCTTTTGTGTTAGCCGCATAGGCATTGATGTTCTTCATAGCAAAATTTTTAAAGTTGCCTAAAGATACCCAAATAAGGGCTTTTTTCGGGAAAAGAGGTTTAAGCTTTAACTATACTTTACAAAGTGTATGCTTTAGATATTCGGCCATCCAAAAGAGAAGGGTTTAAAGTATTCTTAGTAATTTAGAACTTTGTATTTTGAACCAAATAGTACTTTATGAATAAACCCAAAGGGATCAACACCATATGCACTCATGTTGGTGAACTTGAAGACGAACAATTCAAAGGAGCAGTTTCTCCGCTCTATATGTCAACTTCCTATGCCTTTGAAGATGTTGAAGTGAAGCGGTATCCGCGTTATTTCAACACTCCCAACCAGGTAGCTTTAGCCAAAAAAATGGCGGCGCTTGAACATGGCGAAGCCGCTCTCATCTTTGGTAGCGGAATGGCCGCGGTGAGTACGGCAATGCTGGCTTTCCTGCATCAGGGCGATCACGTGGTGCTTCAGAAAAGTCTTTATGGCGGCACCAGCAACCTGGTAGTAGAGGAATTCGAGAAATTTGGGGTAGAATATTCTTTTGCAGGTGATAATTCCGCAGCGGCCTTCGAAAAGGAACTGAAGGAGAATACCAAAGTTATCTATATCGAAACTCCTTCCAATCCTTTGCTCAGTCTTACCGATATAAAAGCCGTTGCTGAGCTTGCTAAAAAACACGGACTGGTGAGCATGATCGACAATACCTTTGCTTCACCTGTGAATCAGAATCCTATTGATTTTGGAATTGACGTGGTGATCCATTCGGCGACCAAATATATGGGCGGGCACAGTGACATCCTGGCCGGAACGGTGATTTCTTCGGAAGAACATATCAATACGGTATTCCAGATGGCGAAGAATCTTGGCGGAAGCCTGAGTGACTATACCGTTTGGCTGCTGGAAAGGAGCCTGAAGACCATGGGGATACGTGTGAAGGCGCAAAATGAAAATGCCATGGCCCTGGCAGAGTGGCTGCAGTCAAATCCTGATGTGGAAAAAGTATATTATCCGGGTCTGGAATCTCACCCGGGGCACGAGATAGCAGTTGCCCAGATGAAGGGTTTCGGCGGAATGCTTTCCTTTGAACTTAAAGCAGGTCTTAATGCCGGTGAGTTTCAGAAAAAGCTGAAATTGATAAAATCTTCGATGAGCCTTGCCGGCGTAGAATCGACCATACTTTCTCCTTCAAAAACCTCTCACGGACTGTTGACACCGGAAGAACGGGAGGAGCAGGGAATCAAAGACGGGCTGCTGAGATTTTCAGTTGGAATCGAAGAAAAGGAAGATATTATGGCAGATATAGAAGAGGCTTTGGCGGAAATTAAAAAATAAATTAAGCATAAGGAGGGTCTGGAAAAGATCAACCGGTGAAAAAGAAAAAGATTATATGAAATTAGATATTTTGGCAATAGGTTCACATCCCGATGATGTAGAGCTGAGTTGCGCAGGAACTATTGCAAAAGAGGTCGACCGCGGCCACAAAGTGGGAATCGTAGACCTTACCCGCGGGGAATTGGGAACACGTGGAACTCCCGAAATTCGTGATAAGGAAGCCAAAGCTGCGGCAGAGATCCTGGGCGTGAAGACGCGTCATAATATGGAATTCAGCGATGGTTTTTTCGAGAACAATGTTGCCCATCAACTGGAGGTGATCAAGATCATCAGGAAATACCGGCCCGAGATCGTTCTCTGCAATGCGGTAGACGACCGTCATATCGATCATGGAAAAGGTGCCAGCCTCGTAAGCGATTCCTGCTTCTTAAGCGGTTTGAGAAGGATCGAAACCATGTTTGAAGGCAACCATCAGGAAGCCTGGAGGCCAAAGCATGTATATCATTATATCCAGTGGAAAAACCTGGTTCCTGATCTGGTAGTGGATATTTCTGGATATATGGATAAAAAAATGGCTTCGGTAAAAGCCTATGGCAGCCAATTCTATGATGAGAACAGCAAAGAACCCCAGACTCCAATTTCCAGCAGTAACTTTCTGGATAGCATAGATTATCGTGCCAGAGACTTGGGCAGGCTCATCAATACCGACTATGGCGAAGGCTTTACCGTAGAACGCTATGTTGCAGTCGATTCGCTTTTTGATCTTATTTAATTAATAAAAAATCTTTGCGGAAATATAGAAATCACTTACATTTGCAACCGCAATTAAACGGTGGTTGTAGCTCAGCTGGTTAGAGCGCTGGATTGTGGTTCCAGAGGTCGCCGGTTCGAACCCGGTCTTCCACCCTTAAAGCTCCCTGAGAAATCTGGGGGCTTTTTTTGTGTCCGAAATCTACTGTAGAAATAGATAAAAGGGTGAGAAGCTTGTCCCGAGCTTGTCGAGGGAAACCCGGTCTTCCACCCTCAAAAGCTTCTCAAGAAATTGGGAAGCTTTTTTTATGTCAGAAATTTAAAGAATCCTGATGTAAATAACAGACCTCACAGGTTTTCGAAACCTGTGAGGTCTGGCTTCTCTGGTTGATCTTCGGGTTATGAGATTTCTTTTGAATCCCGTACTTTTACGGAAATTGCAATCTGCTATGAATTCAAGAGAAGAACAACTTAAGGCTTTTGACCGTCTCCTTACTATTATGGATGAGCTTAGGGAGCAATGTCCCTGGGACCGCAAGCAAACCATGGAATCGCTTCGGCATCTTACCATCGAGGAAGTGTATGAACTGGGCGATGCTATTCTGGACAAAGATCTGGAAGAAGTTAAAAAGGAGCTGGGAGATGTATTGCTGCATCTTGTTTTCTACGCTAAAATAGGAAGTGAAACCGGGGAGTTTGATATTGCCGATGTGAGCAACAGCATCTGCGAAAAGTTGATAGCGCGCCATCCGCACATCTACGGGGACGTAGAAGTTGCCGATGAAGAGGAAGTAAAAAAGAACTGGGAGAACCTCAAACTGAAAGAAGGAAAGAAAAGTGTGCTGGAAGGGGTGCCTCGTTCTCTGCCTGCTATGGTCAAAGCCAACAGGATACAGGACAAGGTGGCCGGAGTGGGCTTCGATTGGGAAGAACCGCAGCAGGTTTTTGAAAAACTTCAGGAAGAACTGGGGGAACTGCAGCACGAAGTGGAAGAATCGAACAGAGACGAGATAGAAGCCGAATTCGGCGATGTATTGTTTTCCATGATCAACTACGCCCGTTTCCTGAAAGTGAATCCCGAAAATGCCCTGGAACGCACTAATAAGAAATTTATGCAGCGGTTTCAATACCTGGAAGAAAAAGCGAAGGAAAACAACAAGGCCCTCAAGGATATGACCCTGGCCGAAATGGATGTTTTCTGGAATGAGGCTAAAGCCCTCTGATCATTTTCCGAAAACGATGAGCTTCGGGGAAATTTCCAGGCTCTTAAAACCACAATGATCTTTTATCCATTGCAGGCTTTCGCGGGTGTAAAGAAACACATGGGTAGGATCGTTTTTATAGTACCAGTCTCTGAAGTCTATTTCCTCTGAAAAAAGTGAGGTCTTGCAATAAAGCTTGCCCCCGGTAACCAGGAGGGAAGAGAGCCTTTCAAATTCTTTGGCGGGCTCGTGAAAATGCTCCATTACCTCGCAGCAAATAATATAATTGTATTGATTTTCCATCACCGAAGAATTCGGCCTGAAATAGGGATCGTAAAGCGAAACCTTGTAATTCTTTTTACCGAGTTCTGAAGTGATTACCGGTCCCGTGCCACAGCCAAAGTCCAGGCCTTGATGCTGAGGCCCAAAATCTTTTAAAATTCGGGAGGTAATAGGACTAACGAACTTCTGGTAATCGGGGTCGTTAACGTCGTTGTTGTGAGATTCGTAACGCTGTTTTTCAGCTTCCCGGGGGATATAGCAGGCGGGCGAAAGCAAAACAGCCCCGCAATTTGTGCATTGGAAGTATTTCCTGTTTTCAAATTCTATGAATTCCAGGGTTCTTCCACTGCACAGACTGCAAGGCATATTTTTTCTTTTTAATAAAGCGATTTGATCTTACGCAACTTTTCTTGCCAGACTTCCAGCTGACCTTTGTGATTTTCAATATTATTCAGCACCTCCTTAACTAAAGGATTTTCCTCATCAACATGGGAGAAGAATTGCAGGTTGTTCTCCAGCTGCCTGATCTCGGCTTTTGTTTCCTCTATTTTTTTAGAAAGGAAATAATGCTCGTTTTGGATCTTTTTGTCGTCATCGGCATCATTCAGCGCCTGTACCTTGTTCTCGTATTTAAGCATTTCGGCCTTGGTGTGATCAACATCAAGTTTGTTGAATAACTGGTCAAGAGCCTTGTTAAATTTGCCCTCTATAAAGCGTTTGTTATAAGGCACCCTTCCGGTGTTTTTCCAGGCCTCGATGAATTTCTTGATTTTCGGCAGGTCCTCTTTTTTATCGCCGCTTAGCTCCAGGCTTCGCACCTGGTCCAGGATCTCTTTCTTCTGGTTGAAAGCTTCCATTTCTTCCTTGTTCTCATCGCTGCGATTATCATGCATCCGGTCAAAATAATGGTTGCAGGCAGCTTTGAATTGTTTCCACACCTTATCGCTGTCCTTGCGGGGCACATGACCAATTTTTTTCCAGTCGCTCTGGATCTTCTTCATCAGCGGGGTAACGGTTTTAAAGTCATCGCTGTCTTTATTGTCTTCGGCAATCTGTATAAGTTCTTTTTTCTTTTCAAGATTCTCGTACTGTTGCTTCTTCAGGTTTTTATAGTACGCGTTCTTTTTTCGGTTGAATTTTCGAACGGTTTGCTTGAATTCGGTCCAGGTTTCTTCATTTTTGCTTCTCGGCACCTTTCCGGCCTTGAAAAAAGCTTCCCTTAGGGCTTCGATCTCCTTGATCTTTTGCTGCCATTTTCCGTGGCTATTGAAGTCCTGCTCTGCTATCTCCCTGATCTTCCCAATGATTTCCTGTTTGGCTTCCCAATTCTTTTCAAATTCCTCATCGAGTTTATGGAAGTATTCCTGACGCTTGTCGTGTATCTTTTTGGTCGCTGCACTAAATCTTTCCCAGATGTCTTCCCTAAACTCTTTGGCTACAGGACCAACCTCTTCCTTCCACATTTTATGAAGCATTTGCAGCTCCCGGAAAGCGCGGTTGGTATCCGCTTCCAGCACCAGCTCTTCAGCCCGGTCGATCACTTTGAGCTTTTGCTCAAGATTGTGCTTAAAGTCAAGGTCTCTGAACTCGCGGTTGAGGTGAAGAAAATCGTAAAAGTTCTCAACGTGATGATGATAGGTATTCCAGACATCGTTGTATTTGTCACGCGGAATAGGCCCTGCCACTTTCCAGCGATCCTGCAGATCTTTGAAATGTTTATAGGTGGTATTTACATTTTCCTCAACATCAATAAGGCCTTTGAGCTCCTCGATGATCTCATGGCGCTTTGAAAGATTCTCGTTGAGGTCCTGTTTTAGCTGTTTGTAGTAACGATTTCGTTTCTCCTTATAATCGAAATACAGCGAATTGAATCGCTTTTTTAGCGGAGTGGAGTAGTGGAAGTCAATGATATTTCCCCCATCGGCAAGAAATTCTTCTTTTTTCTCTTCCATTTCCTCATCGAACTTCGCGTTAAATTCTGTGCGAATTTCGATAACATGGTCTTTGATCGCCTGTACTTTTTCCTTTTTCAGCAAATGCTCC
>JBAWAB010000249.1:0-7576 GCA_049589035.1 Salegentibacter sp. | reverse complement strand
TCGCAACCATGATCAAAAACTGGAGAAAAAAATGGAACCAGGGGGATTTTCCATTCCTGTTTGTTCAGTTGGCAAATTTTATGTAATCCAAAGACACCCCAGAAGACAGTAATTGGGCTCGTTTAAGGGAGGCACAGACGCAGACTCTGTCGGTTCCAAACACCGGAATGGCAGTGACTATTGATATTGGAGAGTGGAACGATATTCACCCACTGAACAAAAAAGCCGTAGGTGATCGCCTGGCTCAGGCGGCAAGAAAAGTAGCTTATGGAGAAGATGTGGTACCCGGCGGCCCGTTGTACAAATCTTTTGAGGTGAGTGGTGATTCGATTGTAATCTCCTTTAAAAATACTGATGAAGGTTTGGTCGCTAAAGGAGGAAAACTGAAAGGCTTCGCTATTGCAGGTGAGGACCACAACTTCGTCTGGGCAGATGCCGAAATCAGAGGGAATCAGGTTATTGTCCACAGCCCTGAGATTGAACATCCTACAGCAGTAAGGTATGGTTGGGCCGACAATCCCGATTCGGCAAATCTTTATAACTCGGAAAATCTACCCGCCTCTCCTTTCAGGACCGATGATTGGTAAGAAAATTTGATCTACACTAAAAAAGTCGGGATACTCTCCCGACTTTTTTTATTCTTATGACCCGTCCTGAAATGAGTTGACAACAAATCGACTTATTTATGAAATCTTCAACAAGTAAAAGAGTTAAGCGAACCCAGAAGGATTACAACTTAGGCTTTAAGTTGGCAGTGGTTTCCCAGGTAGAAAAAGGTGAGTTGACTTATAAACAGGCTCAGAAGACCTATGGTATTCAAGGAAGAAGCACTGTATTGGTTTGGTTAAGAAAACATGGTACATTAGACTGGAGCCAACCAAGCCGAATTATCATGCATAAATCCAAAGAGACACCAGCCCAGAAGATCAAAAGATTGGAGAGAGAACTATCTGATGAGAAGTTGAAAAACGAGATCCTCAATAAGATGATCGATATCTCTGACAAGCAGTATGGCACTTCCATTAGAAAAAAGTATTCTCCCAAACAATCTGGGGCATCCGACAACAAAAACAAGTAAGTCTCTCCCGTTGTTGTCGATTGTTTGGGATAAGCAGACAGGCCATTTATCAGGAACAGAGTCGCTATGAGAGGAGAGCTAAAGAACTGGCTTTGATCAAACCCATGGTAGACGAGATCCGCAGAAAAATGCCGAGGCTCGGAACCCGTAAATTGTATTACCTTCTTCAAGATGATTTTAAGCAGTTTAATATTAAGATTGGAAGGGATGGACTTTTTCAATATCTGCGATCAGAGAATATGTTGATTAAGCCTGCCAAAAGCTATACTAAAACCACCTACTCCAAGCATTGGTTAAAAAAATATCCGAACTTGATGAAAGATGTTGTAGCAACACGTCCTGAAGAGTATTTTGTCAGTGACATCACTTACATCAAGAGTTGCGAACGCACACATTATCTTTCCCTGGTAACTGATGCTTTTAGTAGAAAGATCATGGGTTACCAGATCAGCGATGATATGTCTTCAGAAAATGTCGTAAAGGCTCTAGAGATGGCGGTCACTAAAAGAAAAACATCCTTGCCTTTGATCCATCATTCTGACCGGGGGTTACAATATTGTTCTGCTATTTACCAATCTGGTCTCAAGACAAGCGGAATTAAATCTTCAATGACTGACGGATACGATTGTTATCAAAACGCCTTAGCAGAGAGGGTAAACGGAATCCTGAAACAAGAATTTCTTATCAACAAATGTAATACAGGTAAAGAACTCGAACTTCTGGTAAGAGAATCAATAGAGACCTATAATAATTATAGGCCACACTTGAGTCTTCAGATGAAAACACCTAATTTTATTCATGAAAAAACCTGTGAAGAAAACTCCACAGGTTCATCTCAATTTTTTATTTAAAAACTGTCAACCTATTTTAGGACGACACATGCAATGATGTTAGTTCCTTTTAAAAATAACAACCACGGCCGCTACGTCTTCTTGTACTGTGCTCACTATCCCCAATCTTAAAGCTTAAGCTTACAAGGACCTGGTTTAGACGGGTGTCATCAAAAGTAGCACGATTAATACCATATTCACTGTTAATGATATCCAGAGGCTGTGGTTCTTTAGTTGATAAGGTTCGGTCGTATCGCAAATCCAGTTCAAAACGTCCAAAATTGACTTTGACTCCTGCCTGGGCAGATAGCGGACTGTTCTGGGTAACGATCACCTGGTCTGCAGGCTCTGTACCTTCAAGACTGGAAGTGATCACGTTTTCATAAGCAGGTCCGGCATAAATATCTATGGGTCCCCAGATATTATACCCCACCAAAAGTGGAATACTCAGCTTTTCCACTTCATAGGCTGAAGTTTTACTGGGAAAATCGAATTGCGTTTTTAGTGTATTATATAAAGCTTCAGGCCGGACGAAGAATTTACCGAATTTCAGCTGGAAGAAAACACCACCATGAAAACCGAGATCGGGATTAGCTTCCACAGTACCATCAAAATAACCCGCTGTAGAATTGTTCCCTGTAATTTGTCCGCCCATCGCGTAACTTAAGCCCCCCTTGATTCCGAAGCTATATTCCTGAGCCTGTGAATATGAGAAACAAAAAATACCAATAACGATCAGCAAAAAGGTTTTGTTCATAGAAAAATATTTATTGGTCAGCACTTTGCGGGTAAATATATCAATTATATAAAATAATAGAAGAATCTGCCCATATCTTTTTAACGTTAAAAACAGAAGGAACGTATACTCCATAAAAAAAAGCACCTTAACAAGGTGCTCTTCAGGTTCTTATAATTTCCAGGCTTCGTAAAGGATACCGAAATTACTTTTCTTCGGTCTCACCTTCCCATTTCATAAAGCCACCCAACAGATTATAGGTGTTATTGAAGCCCATCTGGTCAAGAAGCGTACAGGCCTGGGCACTTCTTTGCCCTGAACGGCAATAGATATAGTAATTCTTCGATTTATCAAGTTTTTCAACCTCATCTACAAAACCCTGTCCTTTATAAATATCTATATTTTTTGCATTGGGAATATAGCCCTCCTCTACTTCCTGCTCGGTGCGCACATCAAGAATAACAGCCTTATCGTCTTTCTCAACCTGTTCTTTCCACTCGTCTTGTGATAGTTCTTTCATAGATTTTTTTATTTAGGCCTTAAAGGTAAAAAAACTTGGAAAGTATAAAGGGACAATCTTAAATTCTGTTTAGGAGGAAGGAACCGGACAACCCGTGGAACGTGTAGAAGTGATTGCCATCTCTTCACCCTTCAGCAGAGCATCTACTGCACTGGCGACATACTGTTGCTTCGCAGAAGATGAATGCCTGTAGTGACTATCTATAGCTCCTTTGTACTCAATAATCATTTTTCCGTTTTTCCTGTGCAGGACAAAAGCCTGGGGAATTTTATCGGCTCCATATTTTCTGAAAATAGCAGCGCCGGGATCGGCCAGCAATGGATAGTTCCTCTCCTTTTGCTGTTCTTTTCCTTTCTGTTTCTGAAGAACGAAGGACTCCATTAGAGGATCAACTGTAATCACAGGGAATCCCTTCGGCCCATATTTCTTGTTCAGATTAGCAATGCGTTTCTCATAAACCCGGGAAAAAGCACATTTTTTACTGGTGAAGACGAGGATAAAACCTTTGGCTTCAGGGAAGTCATCAAAGCCCCATTTCTTTCCTCGGCAATCCATCAGCCGAAACCGGGCTGCCTGAGCCCCAATTTCACCACAGCTAGCTTTTCCGCTTTCTTCAAGAATATCCGACTTAAAAGCAAAAGCGGTGAAGGCGACGAGCAAGGTCAAAACTGTAAGAATTTTCAATGTTTTCATTTCCGTCTTATCAAAAACTGCGTGTCACCAAAATTCAGTATTTGAAACAAGAGAGTTTAATATCGTATTCCTCAGATTATTCCTGAGGTCGCCGAATTTAAAACAGGAAGAAATAGGCTGTATAATCTTTAACAGAAGTTTACAAAACTTGCACAGGTTTATAAGATGAAATACACAAAACATAGATAAAAAAAATTTAACATCCCCTTAAGATGCATTTTCCGAAGGTTAGTCTTATATTTGTACATACAAATGTTGTAAGGACAAATGAATATTGAGGAGCTTATCAAAACCACGAATCAGTTACCGGAAAGCAGAAGATTAATTCTGAACCTTACGGTCACGGCCAATCATATGAACGAGAAACTTGCGGAGGCGCTTAAGCCTTTCGACGTTTCCCTACCTCAATTCAATGTGCTGCGCATTCTGCGAGGTCAAAAAGGAAATCCGGCGAATTTGTGCACAATTCAGGAGCGAATGGTCGCAAAAATGAGCAATACTACCCGACTGGTCGATAAGCTCATTAGCAAAGGCCTGGCAAAAAGAACGGTATGCGCAAAAAACCGACGAAAGATCGAAATCTTTATCACTGATGAAGGCCTGGAAATTTTGAAGAAAATTGATCCGGTCATCGATTCCACCGAGAAAGACCTTACAGCCAATTTGGATGAAGACGAATTGAAAATTGCTAATAAATTGATGAATAAACTAAGAGGATAAAAATTGTTATGGAAAAGGAAAATTTTATTGAAAATCTCAACTGGCGTTATGCTACCAAAAAATTTGATCCCAACAGGAAATTAAATCCGGAAACGGTAGCTACTGTACTGGACAGCATCCAGCTTTCGGCTTCTTCCTACGGATTACAGCCTTACGAAGTCTTCGTGATTGAAGATATGCAGACCAGGGAAAAACTGAAGGAAGTATCCTGGAATCAGCCGCAAATAACCGACTCCTCTCACCTGCTGGTATTTGCCAATTACACCAGCATTGATGAAGGTCACATCAATTCTTACCTGGAAAACATCAGCCGCGTAAGAAATATAAGTCGTGCCGACCTTAAAGGGCTGGAAGATATGTTGCAAAACACCGTTCTTAAACTTTCTCCGGAAGAGCAAACTATCTGGACGGCGAATCAGGCTTATATTGCTTTGGGAAATTTCCTTTCCGCAGCTGCCAATCTAAGAATTGACACCTGCCCCATGGAAGGTTTCCAGGCAGAAAAATACGATGAGATTCTGGGATTGAAAGAAAAAGGTCTAACCACGGCCGTGATTGCCACAATGGGCTATCGAAGCGAGGAAGACAGCATGCAACATGCTCCCAAAGTCAGAAAAAACAAAGAAGAATTATTCCACTTAATTTAATACAAAAATTGCTATGAAAAAGAATTTTTTAAAAGGTGCTGCGGCTTCAGTAATCATATTATCTACTGTCGCCTTTAAAACAATCACCAAGCAGCTGAATGTCAAGGCCAGTGAAGTTCACTGGAAGGGAGAAAAAGTCACAGGGTCTCACCAGGGAACCATTAACTTCAGCGATGGTCATCTAAATGTGGATGGCGATAAGATCCTGGGAGGCGAATTCGTTATCGATATGTCCTCTATTAACGTTACCGATCTTGAAGGAGATTACAAACAAAAGCTGGAAGGCCACCTGAAATCTGATGATTTCTTCGGCGTGGAAAATCACCCTACCGCAAAGCTGGTGATCACTGATGCCTCCAAAAAATCAGGAAACACTTATGGAGTAGTGGGAGATCTCACCATCAAAGGCAAAACCCAACCCATTACTTTCGATTTGAACTGGGAAGGAGATACAGCCACTGCAAACCTTAGTGTAGACCGCACAAAGTATGATGTGAGATATGGATCTGGCAGTTTCTTTGACAATCTTGGAGACAAAACTATCTATGATAATTTCGACCTTCAGGTGACTTTGAAATTCTAAAATTAAGATATAAAATCCCGGCTTTTCACAGGTCGGGATTTATTTTTCTAAAAAATGTTTTTTTATTTCACATTGGTTTCTATCTTTGAAGCAATGAAAAACAGAATAGCAAATACCTGGTGGTGGTTTAATTTACGTCCGAACGTCGTGAACTAACACTGCTATAGTATAAAATCATACAAAAGGCTTGTCTCACGACAAGCCTTTTTTTATTCAATATTTTCAAGATGAAATTCAAACTTAATACTACTTACAAAAAACTGCTCGCCGACACCCTTACGCCGGTAAGCGTTTATCTCAAGCTTCGGGACAAATATCCCAACAGCCTGCTGCTGGAAAGTAGCGACTATCACGCCAGCGATAACAGTTTCTCCTACATTTGCTGCAATCCGATAGCTTCAGTGAAGGTGCAGAATGAGGTAATTACAGAGAAATTCCCTGATGGCAGTGAGGTCAAAACTTCCATAGATTCCGAAGTAAATATTCCGCAGAAAATACAGGAATTTTCGAAAAAGTTTGAAGCTAAGAACTCCGGTTTCAAATTCATCAATAACGGACTTTTCGGGTACATCGCTTACGACGGGGTGCGCTACTTTGAGGATCTGGAGATCACCAAGAAAAAAGGCGACCTGCAACTGCCCGACATGTACTACGCAATTTATCAGAATATCATCGCCATCAATCACTTCAAAAATGAAGCGTACATTTTTGATCACAGCTTTAATACCAGCAGTAAAATTGAAGAAATTGAACAGCTGATCAAAGTCAAGAATTTTGCCACCTACAACTTCAATCGGCAGGACGAACCGGTTTCCAATCTCACTGATGAAGAATTTATTGAAAACGTGAAATTGGGCAAAAAACACTGCTATCGCGGTGATGTTTTCCAAATCGTGCTTTCCCGTCGATTTTCTCAGAAATTCAAGGGCGATGAATTCAATGTTTACCGGGCGCTTCGGAATGTGAACCCTTCCCCTTACCTCTTTTATTTCGACTACGGAAATTTTAAGATCTTCGGAAGTTCTCCTGAAGCTCAACTGGTAGTAAAAGATGGCCGGGCTGAAATTCATCCCATTGCCGGCACCTTCAAAAGAACCGGAAATGACGAGCAGGATGCCGAACTCGCCAAAAAGCTCGCCGCCGATAAAAAGGAAAATGCCGAGCACGTAATGCTCGTTGACCTTGCGCGGAACGACCTTAGCCGCCACGGCAATGAGGTAAAAGTGGAAACCTATAAAGAAATCCAGTTCTTCTCGCACGTGATTCACCTGGTGAGCAAAGTCACCGGCAAAAAAGATGAAAACACTCCTACGATGCAGGTGGTCGCTGATACTTTCCCCGCGGGAACCTTAAGTGGAGCGCCAAAGCACAGCGCCATGAAACTCATCGAAAAATATGAGAACGTCAACCGCGATGCCTACGGAGGTGCTATCGGTTTTATGGATTTCGACGGAAATTTTAACCACGCGATCATCATCAGGTCTTTTGTAAGCAAGAATCACCAATTGCATTACCAGGCCGGTGCCGGGGTGGTGTCAGAATCGGTGGAAGAAAATGAATTGCAGGAAGTATATAACAAACTTGGGGCTTTAACGAAGGCTCTTGAAATAGCTGAAGATATTTAAGATGAAAAAGATACTCTTTATAGATAATTACGACTCCTTTGTGTACAACCTGGTGCATTACCTTGAAGACCTGGATTGCCAGGTTACGGTGAGAAGGAACGATCAGCTGGAGCTGGAAGATGTTGAAGATTTCGACAAGATCCT
>JBAWAB010000248.1:0-2823 GCA_049589035.1 Salegentibacter sp. | reverse complement strand
CCGGTACTGTGGATCCTGGACAGAATTGTGATTCCTGTGGCCAGCGGCGGGATCTTTGTGAGGATCGGTAACTTTTTTAATTCAGAAATCATTGGAAAGCCTACCCACAGTAACTACGGAGTGATATTCGAGAAACTGGGAGAGAATTTCCCAAGGCATCCGGCACAATTATACGAATCCTTCTGCTATTTACTGATCTTCCTGTTGCTCTGGTATTTATACTGGAAAACTGAGAAAAGGTTCAAGGTGGGATATATCTTCGGGCTTTTTCTCGTGCTACTATGGACGGTGCGTTTTTGTATCGAATTCATCAAAGAACCACAGGTTGAGGAACGTGCTACATGGCTTTTAAATACCGGACAATGGCTGAGTATTCCTTTTATCATCGCTGGGTTCTACTTCATGTACCGACCCACTAAACGAAGAACCGCATGAGACGACAGAACTTATTTTTCAGCCTGATGTTGCTTTTTAGTTTCCTTATTTCCTGTAAAGGAGATGACCAGGAAAAGGAGAATATCACGACAGAGCCTATAGCATTCACGAAAGAAGGAGAATTGACCCTGATGAAGCCTTCAGGGGATACTATTCAGCAACTCGATATCGAAATTGCCGATAATGAATACGAACGCGAAACAGGCCTTATGTACCGCGAAAGCATGGAAACCGAGCAGGGAATGCTTTTTATCTACGATAAGGCAGAACCCCGGTATTTCTGGATGAAGAACACGTACATTCCGCTGGATATCATCTATTTTGGAAGTGACAGTACGGCTGTTAGCCTGCAGGAGAATGCACAGCCCAGGGACGAAACAGCTTTACCTTCAAATGAGCCTGCTCAGTTCATCCTCGAGATCAATGGCGGCCTTGCAGAGCAATGGGGCGTGGAAGCAGGAGACAAAATGACGTTTAAAAGAACCGAATAACAAGAACATTTCATAGCATTTGCAGGCTGTTCCAGCTGCACTAAAACAGAAGCCGGATGAATTCCTCATCCGGCTTTACTTTTGGGTCAAATTCCCTGTTTCTAAGCCGTCTTTTAGGGAAGAAGACATGCTCTTCCCTTCCCTTTCGCAAGCTTCTGAAACCACCCTTAAACCTTCAGCAGAAAGAAGAACAGTCCTCCTTGGTTTCAGCTTCAGAAAGAGCAGGATCGCTTAAATTATCTTCCACAGAACAGCACCTGAATTTGACCAATTCTGAAGATATCCTTCAGAAAAAAGGACATAAAAAAAGGCTTTCCCGGGGGAAAAGCCTTTCTTCTTATAATTATTCCTATTTAGCCTTAGGCAGTAGCCTGCTCTGGCTTCTTATCTTTTTTCTCAATAGAAGCTTTCTTCTTCACACTGTCGAACATGATTGGTGTCGCAATGAAGAGAGAAGAATAGGTACCTACCACTACCCCTATGATCAAGGCAAACATAAAGCCTCTGATGCTTTCCCCTCCAAAGATAAAGATGGCAAGCAACACGACCAAGGTAGTAAGTGAGGTGTTCAAAGTACGGCTCAAGGTACTGTTCAAGGCGGCATTTACGGTTTTTCCGAGAGTCCAGGAAGAATGCTCATTCACATATTCCCTAATCCTGTCAAACACAACCACCGTATCGTTCAGCGAGTATCCAATTACCGTCAAAATTGCAGCAATAAAAGCCTGGTCGATCTCCATATTGAAAGGCATGATCTTGTAAAGAAGTGAGAAGACCCCTAGAGTGATCAACACATCATGGAATACTGCCACCACAGCTCCCAGAGAAAATTGCCACTTCCTGAATCGAAGCAGGATGTATAGGAACACCACGATCAATGACCCCAATACAGCCCAGAACGATGCATTCTTAATATCATCGGCAATGGTAGGCCCCACCTTCATGGATTCCATAATACCAAGTGCTCTTGCATCAGAACCTGCAGTAAACTGGTCGTACGCAAGATCTGAAGGCAGATATGGTTTTAAGGTGTTGTATAGTTTTGTCTGAATTTCCTCATCTACTTTAGGACCTTCGTCATCTACACGAAACTTGGTAGTAATCTTCAACTGGTTATCGGGACCGAAAGTTTTTGCTTCGGCACTTCCGAAGGAAGCCACAAGATCTTTTTCAACAGCAGTAGGATTAACAGCCTTATCGAAACGAACCGTATAAGTACGCCCTCCAATGAAGTCGACCCCCTGGTTAAGACCCTGCACAAAGAAAGATCCGATACTAATAAGAATCAATGTACCTGAAATGACATAGGCAGCTTTCCTTTTCTTAAGGAAATCGGTATTCATATTGGTAAACAGGTTTTTCGTAATGCCAGTAGAGAACTCAAGAGATTTCCCTCGTTTCGCATGACCGTCGATGAACAGCCTGGTTACAAAAATCGCCGTAAACAATGAAGTCGCAATACCAATTAACAAGGTAGTAGCGAAACCTTTGATAGGCCCTGTCCCAAGGATCAACAGGATAAAACCTGTAAGACCTGTGGTGATGTTGGCATCAAGAATAGAAGAAAGCGCGTTGCTAAAACCATCTTTAATGGCATCAACCTGGCTTTTACCTTTCCCAATCTCTTCCCTGATCCTTTCGAAGATCAGCACGTTCGCATCTACCGACATACCAATGGTCAAAACGATACCGGCAATACCAGGTAAGGTAAGTACCGCGCCAAGCCCCGCGAGGATTCCAAAGATGAAAAGAATATTCACCAAAAGGGCGATATCGGCAAAAGCACCCGCTTTACCATAATAGAATATCATCCAAAGCAATACCACCGCAAGAGCGATAAGGAAAGACATGATACCGCTATCGATCGCTTCCTGACCCAAAGACGGACCTACGATCT
>JBAWAB010000247.1:0-5253 GCA_049589035.1 Salegentibacter sp. | reverse complement strand
TTATAGCCCATCATTTCGGAATTACCGGGCTCCTTTTTGAAAAGTTGCCGTATAAATTTCTGACAAGCTACAGGATCAATTATGGGGCTAAGGGAGGTTCTCCTAAACCCCAAAGCGAGATACTTTCTACTTATCTGGAACTGTCTGTCGTTCATGGTTTCGTGGATGTCAATCTAGAGTTGGCTTCAGATTTCAGCTCAGTTGCTGCGCCGAATCCCGGAGTGGGAGTGCGATTGAGCAAAAGATTTTTTGACTAAGACCTACAGGCTCCATGCAAAGTGAAAAAGAAAATTCGGAAAAGACAGCTGGAATTTCGGAGGAAGTCCCTTCAAAAATCCACAAAACGGAACCTCTTTTTTTAATTGTAGACAGGACCTACAATATGTTGTCCTGGAGCGAATCCCTTGAGTTTGTTCTCAAGGATTTTCTGTATAACGCACCCCATAAAGGAAGTTCTTTCCTATCCTGTTTGCCAGGTGATATTCATAAAAAATTTCAAACAGAGTTTCGGAAGGCTATTTCCGGTACAGCCGGAAACCTGGAAATAGAATCTGCTGGGAAAGATAAGATCCTGTACCTGGAGCTACTTCCTCAATTTGATCATTCCGCTGAAGTTCAACGAATCTTTATACGTTTCAGATTTTACCCCATACGGGAATCTGAAGAAATAAATTCGCAGCTTAGGGCTGTTCTGAATAACGCTTCCATAGGAATTTTCCTCACCCGTCCCCAGGGAGATATTATTGATTGTAATGATGTCGCCCGGAAAATGTTCAGCTATGAACTTCAGGATTTCAAAAGGCTCGGGCGCAAAGGCCTGTTTGCTTCTGATGGAAAAATGGAAGCGATCCTGAAGGCCAGAGCGGCAACCGGAAAAGTTGTCGGCGAATTGACCGCATTGAGACAAGATGGAAAAACTTTTCCGGTGCGGGTATTCTCCAGTCTTTTTGAAGGAACCGATGGAGAAATTTATACCAGTACTGTGCTTATCGATATTTCATCGTCTAAAGAGCAGGAGTTGAAACTGGAAAAATATGCTTCCAGGATAAATGAAATTCTTGAAAGTATTACCGATGGCTTCTATTCCCTGAATGAAAAATGGGAAGTGACGTATTGGAACAAAACCGCCGAAAAAGTTTTCAAAGTTTCACGGGAACGGATCCTTCATAAGAATCTCTGGAATTTCTTTCCTCTTCAAAAAAAAGGAATATTCTTTGACAAATATCAGCGGGCATTGAAAACCGGAGAAAAAATCTTCTTTGAAGATTATATAGAGCAAAGCGGGGAGTGGGTGGAGATTAATGTTTATCCCGGTGCAGGAGGTCTTTCGGTATTTTTCAAGATCATTACAGATCGCAAGCGGATTGATGAGGAAATCAGGATGGCTAAAGAACGTTACGACCTGCTCTCAAAGGTGACCCGCGAGGCAATATACGATTGGGATATAGAGGAAAATGCTTTGGAATGGTCTGAGGCTTATTCCACGGTCTTTGGTTATGACTCCTCTTTAAAAGAAAGTAATCTTGAGGACTGGAAGAAAAAAGTGCATCCCGATGATCTGGAAGAAGCTTTGAAAGATCTTCATGCCAGCCTGGATTCCCCTGAAATTGATCGCTGGCAATGGGAATACAGGATGTTCAGGACAAATGGGAATATCGCCGATGTTATGGAACGCGGCCACATTATCAGGAACAACGAAGGGAAAGCGGTGAGAATGATCGGGGCCATTCGGGATATTTCTCAACTAAAGGAGAACGAACGGACCTTGAAGCAGCTGAATTCCGATTTAAAATTACGGGCCGATGAATTGATGCTTCTGAATAAGGAACTGGAAGAGTTCGCTTATATAGCTTCTCATGATCTTCAGGAACCGCTAAGGATGGTGACGGCTTTTCTTTCTCAGCTTCAGAAAAAATATGAAGGGGAACTGGACGACAAGGCACAGCAATATATCCATTTTGCCTACGACGGGGCTATTCGAATGCGTCAGATCATTCTGGACCTGCTTACGTATTCCAGGGCAGGCAGGAATGAACTTAAAATGGAGAAAATCGATCTGAATAAATTGATGGAGCACATCACCGGCCTTTGTTATGAGGCAATCCAGGAGAAAAAAGCAGAAGTGAACTGGAAAAACCTGCCGGTGATCTATTCTTCGAAGACACCGCTGCAACAAGTGTTTCTCAATTTGCTGGGGAATGCCCTGAAATATAGCAAAACTGAAGAGCCTCCAGTAATCAATATTGCTGTAGAGGAAAAAAATTCCGAATGGATTTTCAGCATAAGCGACAATGGCATAGGGATTGACTCTGATTTTCATGAAAAGATCTTTGTGGTGTTTCAGCGGCTGCATCGCCGGGAGGAATTTTCAGGTACAGGAATTGGCCTCGCTATCTGCAAAAAGATCATTGAAAGACTGGGAGGCTCTATTTGGCTGGAATCCAGTGAAGGAGCAGGAAGCACCTTTTATTTTAGCCTGCAAAAACAATTTTAGTATATTTAGCAGCGAAAAGCCCCTACATCATGAACCCCGTAAATATCTTACTCGTAGAAGATAATGAAGGCGATATACTTTTGACCGTTGAAGCCTTACAGGATGGAAAAATTGCAAATGAGATCCATGTCGCCAGAGACGGTCGGGAAGCAATAAATTTCCTCAGAAGAAAAGGTAAATTCCAATATTCTCAAAGGCCAGATCTTATTCTGCTGGATATCAATCTTCCAAAGTTGAACGGGCATGAGCTCCTGGACAAAATAAAGCAGGATGAGGAATTAAAAGCTATTCCCGTCATCATACTTAGTACCTCTTCTTTAGAAGATGAGATACTCAGGTGTTATAATTCTTACGCTAATTGCTACATCACCAAACCCGTAGATATCAATAATTTCGACCAGGTCTTGAGAAGAATAAAGGACTTCTGGACCTCTACAGTAGAACTTCCGCGACAAAATCAATTGAGATGAAGAAAAGTCAGATGGGGCTGCAGATTCTAGTGGTAGAAGATAATCCGGGAGATTACGTACTTATTGAAGAGTATCTCCAGGAGGAATATTCTGTGGTCGAATGCTGCTGGGTAAAGGGTGTTTCAGAAGCTAAAAATATGCTCTGCTCAGAAAGGGCATTTGATGCTGTTCTTCTTGATCTTTCTCTTCCCGATGCAAAAGATACCGATCTTCTGGTGGAAGAAATGGTGAAATTGGCCAAAAACACACCTGTTATTGTTCTTACTGGTTTCGCGAGAAAAGAGTATGGCATTGACACACTGGCAAAAGGAGTTTCCGATTATCTTTTTAAGGATGAACTTACGGCTTCCGGGTTATGCAAAAGCATAGACTATAGTATTGAGCGGAAAAGGATCCACCTGAAAATGGAAGAGTCGGAAGATAAATATCGTACGATCTTTAAGGCCAATCCCATGCCTATGTGGGTTTTAGACAGAAAAAGCCTGAAGTTTCTGAGCGTCAACAAAGCCGCTATTGAAATGTACGGATATTCTAAGGAGGAGTTTCTCAACATGAGCATTCGTGATCTCTGGTGTGAAGATACGCGGCCCAAGGCGGAAAAAATTGTAGACGAAAATCTTCACGAGGAATTTAGGATCGAAGTCAACCATTTTAAGAAGAATGGAGAATGTATCCATGTTGATGTACAGAGCTCTCCTATCACCTATTCCGGCAGGGAAGCACGGGTCACTCTGGCACATGACATAACCGCCCGGAGAGAGGCCGAAGCTAAACTTCTGCAAAGTGAGCAGCGGTTCAAATCTCTGGTGCAGGAAAGTTCAGATATTATCTCTATTCTTGACCATAACTTCGTGTATCAATATCAAAGTCCTGCGGTTGAAAAAATTTTGGCAATCCCGGCAGAGAAGTTCCTCGGGAGAAATGCCTTTGATTTCATTCATCCTGATGATACACCAAAACTACTGAAGCTGGCACCGGTTTTGAGGGAAAAGAAGAGACTACAATTGCCCTCTTTCCGCTTTAAAGATGGTCAGGGAAACTGGCGCTGGATAGAGACTATGGCTACTGATTTGACCGGCGACCCGGCTATAGGCGGGATCATAGCTAATTCCCGGGACATTACCGAATTCGTTAAGCAGGAACAAAAATTGATGGATAGTGTAAAGCGTTACGAAACCGTGTCTAAAGCGACGAGTGACCTCATTACAGATTACGATGTCGAGCGGGATATTATGGTTTATAGCGATGCCTTATTTGAAATGTTTGGTTATTCTGAAAAGGAAGTGGAAAATAGTGGCGCCTGGTGGAACGAAAGAGTACATCCCGAAGATCGGGAAACAGTGCAGTATCGTGTGAATGGTTTTTACAGGATTGGTTCTAAGAATCTTCAGATCGAGTATCGTTTTCGCTGCGCCGATGGCTCCTATAAGCACATCCTGGACCGCAGCTATCTTATAACCGATAAGCACGGCATTCCAAAACGGGTGATTGGATCAATGCAGGATATCACCGAGCGAAAAAATTACGTGAAAGCTATTGAATGTAGTAATAAGCGGCTGAAAGAGATAGCCTGGACGCAATCCCATGTGGTGCGGGCACCGTTGGCCAAAGTAATGGGGTTAGTAGATCTTCTGAAAAATCATCGAGATAATCTTGATGATGTGGATGAAATTCTTGAAAATATCTTATCTTCTTCTGAAGAATTAGATGCGATCATCAGAAAAATCGCCACTAAAACAGAGGAAACCGATATTTGATCCCAAACCAACCAGACCTATGTTGAAAGTCCTTATTATTGATGATGACGATATTGTCATTTTTATTCAGAAGAAAATGATCGTAAACCACGGCATTTCAGATGAACCCATCAGTTTTAAAAAAGCCGGTAATGCGCTTTCTTTTCTGAAGGAATTGGATGAACCGGACGAGGATTTTCTGATCCTGCTCGACATCAATATGCCTGAGATGGATGGTTGGCAGTTTCTGGAGGAAATCGCGAAATGCCCTCATAAAGATAAGATTCACGTGATCATGGTCACTTCTTCAATTGACGAAAAGGACAAGAAAAAAGCCGCGAAATTCTCTGTGGTAAGGGATTTTGTGGAGAAACCTATCTCTTCCCGGGACTGTGAGCAGATCAAGAAAATTCCTGAAATTTCCCCGCTTCTGAATTGATCTAAAAGGAAGCTTCTAAGGGCTTGGCGTCCTTGATCTTTTCGTCTGCCCATTCCTCCTCCTCCTGAGTATTTTTTTCTGGTTTTTCCTGTTTATTCTCAAGTTCGGGTTTAT
>JBAWAB010000246.1:0-6603 GCA_049589035.1 Salegentibacter sp. | reverse complement strand
CTGGAAATGGGGACTTCCATGGGAATAGAAAGAAAGAAGAATCTTTATGAGGTCTGGCAGAAAAAAGTTACCGATTCTCTCAATGATGAACTTCAGGAGGATGAACTTTTTCTGAATCTTGCCAGTCTGGAATATTTTAAGGCTGTTGATTCAAAAAATCTGAAAGTGCCGGTAATTTCTCCGGTTTTCAAGGATTTCAAGAACGGAAAGTTGAAGATCATCAGTTTTTACGCGAAGAAGGCCCGGGGTTCTATGGTGCGTTATATCATCGATAAAGATGCCACCACTCTGGACGAGATCAAAGGCTTTGATTATGATGGCTACCGCTTCAGTGAAGAGTACACCGAAAAAGAAGAAGAACCGGTGTTTATTCGGTAAATCTCTTTTTTCTTTAAAATATTAACAATTTTTATGTTTCAGGCAGTATTCTTCTGAAGAATATTTAATAATTTCAGGAAATTCTTAACCGCTAATCCTGAAATTCTATGAAAATTCAAAAAGTTCTGGTGGCAAACCGGGGTGAAATTGCCATTAGAATATTTCGCGCCTGTACCGAAATTGGCCTGCGAACGGTCGGCATCTATACCTATGAAGACCGCTATTCTCTGCACCGTTACAAAGCCGATGAATCTTACCAGATCGGCGAAGATAACGATCCTGTAAAACCTTACCTCGACATCGCTGCGATCATAGCAGTGGCCAAAGAAAACCAGGTGGATGCGATCCATCCCGGGTATGGATTTCTGTCTGAAAACGCCGAATTTGCCCGGCAGTGCCGAGAAAACGATATCATTTTTATAGGGCCGGAGGAAGAAGTGTTGAGAAGTCTCGGAGACAAGGTGACAGCCAAAGAGGTGGCCAGGAAAAATAACGTACCGATCATTAAAAGCAATCAGGAAGAGTTAAAAGATATAGATACTGCTCTTAAAGAAGCCCGTCAAATAGGATTTCCCATTATGCTGAAGGCCGCTTCGGGAGGTGGAGGAAGAGGAATGCGGGTGATTCGCAGCGAAGAAGACCTCAAACAGGCTTTTCCGGAGTCGAAACGGGAAGCAGGCAATGCTTTTGGTGACGACACGGTCTTTATTGAGAAATTCATAGAAAATCCGAAGCATATTGAAGTGCAGATCGTGGCCGATAATCATGGAAATATGGTGCATTTGTTCGAGCGCGACTGCTCGGTACAGAGAAGGTATCAAAAGGTGATCGAATTTGCGCCGGCTTACGACCTGGCGCAGGAAGTAAAGGAAAAGCTGTATCGTTACGCTCTGAACATCTGTCAGGCGGTGGACTACAATAATATAGGAACGGTCGAATTTCTGGTAGATGAAGACCAAAGCATCTATTTTATTGAGGTGAATCCGCGGATACAGGTGGAACACACTGTGACCGAAATTGTGACCAATATCGACCTGGTAAAGGCACAGATATTTATCGCCGGCGGCTACAAACTCAGCGATAAGCAAATAAAGATCGCGGGTCAGGAACATCTTCATACCAACGGGTTTGCCTTGCAATGCCGTATTACGACCGAAGATCCGGCGAACGATTTTCAGCCGGACTACGGTACCATCACCACCTACCGCAGTGCTTCCGGCTTCGGAATAAGGCTCGACGCGGGAAGCGTTTACCAGGGAGTGAAGATCTCGCCTTTTTTCGATTCCATGCTGGTTAAGGTTTCCGCCAACAGCCGCACGCTTGACGGCGCCTGTCGTAAAATGCGACGCGCTTTGGCCGAATTTCGGGTGAGAGGCGTAAAGACCAATATTCCGTTTTTGGCCAATATTTTGAAGCATCCTGAATTCAGACAGGGGAAAGCTACCGTGAATTTCATCAAAAATAATCCTTCTTTGTTCGAGATCCGGAGGTCGCGAAACCGTGCTACGAGAATGGTCAATTTTTTGGGCGATATTACCGTGAACGGAAATCCCGATGTACATGAAACCGATCCATCAGTGATACTGGTGAAACCGCAGATTCCAACGTTCGACCACCGGGCAGATTTTCCGAAGGGCACAAAAGATCTGCTAAAGGAAAAAGGACCGGAAGAATTTTCAAAATGGCTTCGGAATGAAAAAAAAGTTCATTTCACCGATACGACTATGAGGGATGCCCATCAAAGTCTGCTGGCCACCCGCATGCGAACTTTTGATCTTATGAAGGTTGCAGAAGGTTTTGCGAAAAACCATCCGGAAGTTTTCAGTATGGAAGTCTGGGGAGGCGCGACCTTTGATGTGTGTCTGCGGTTTTTACATGAAGATCCTTGGGAAAGGCTGCGTCTACTTCGAAAGGCTATGCCTAACCTGCTTTTGCAGATGTTGCTTAGGGGTAGCAATGGCGTGGGTTATACCGCCTATCCCGACAATCTTATTGAGAAATTCGTCAGTGAAGCCTGGGAAAACGGGGTAGATGTGTTCAGGATCTTTGACTCGCTAAACTGGATGGAATCCATCGCTCCCTGCATCGAATATGTGCGAAAAAATACCGGCGGACTTGCCGAGGCGGCAATTTGCTATACCGGCGATATTCTGGACAAGGAAAATAAAAAGTATAATCTTGATTATTACCTGCGCCTGGCGAAAGATATTGAGAATGCCGGAGCTCATATCCTTGCCATCAAAGATATGGCCGGACTGCTGAAGCCCTATGCCGCCCAGGAACTGGTAAGCGCCCTGAAATCTGAGATTTCTATACCTGTTCATCTGCACACGCACGATACTTCTTCCATCCAGGCTGCTACCTATCTCAAAGCCATAGAAGCCGGAGTAGATGTGGTAGACGTCGCTTTAGGGGGACTCTCAGGCCTTACCTCACAGCCAAATTTCAATTCTCTGGTAGAAATGATCCGCAGGACCGATCGCGAAGCCGATTTCAACATATCCAAACTCAACGAATATTCCCATTATTGGGAGGCCGTACGCAAATATTACTATCCCTTCGAAAGCGGATTGAAGGCGGGTACGGCAGATGTTTACAAGCACGAGATTCCGGGAGGCCAGTATTCCAACCTTAAACCTCAGGCCGAATCGCTGGGACTTGCTTCTCGCTTTCACGAGATCACCCAGATGTATGCTGAAGTGAATAAACTTTTCGGGAATATCATCAAAGTAACCCCGAGTTCCAAGGTCGTTGGCGATATGGCGCAGTACCTGGTGAGCAATAATCTGAGGGTGCAGGATGTGATGAAAAAAGGGGAAGAGCTGTCATTTCCACAGTCGGTGAAAGATTTTTTCAGAGGAAATCTCGGGCAGCCGCCGGGAGGTTTTCCGAAGGAAATACAGGAGATGGTGTTGAAAGGGGAGAAGCCTTTCACTGGCCGGCCCAATGCTCACCTTGAGCCTGTTGATTTTAAGGAAGAATTCGGGGAATTTCAGCGAATCTTTAAAGATAGCTTGCACAATGAGCCGGAAATGATCGATTTTCTTTCCTATAAACTATACCCGAAAGTATTCACCGAGGCCGTTAATTTCAGAAAAGAGTTTGGAAATGTGATCAATATTCCGACGAAGAATTTTTTCTACGGAATGGAGATCGGCGAAGAGATCGTCGTGGAAATGGACCGCGGCAAAACCCTGCTCATCGAATTGCTATCTATCGGTAAGGCCGATGAGGACGGTAATGTAGATGTCTTCTTTAAGGTGAATGGCCAGGCCCGCGTGGTACAAATCAGGGATAAATCGGTAAAAGTTGATAAGGTGGTACATCAAAAAGTGGATAAGGAGAACCTGAAGGAAATTGGCGCACCATTACAGGGATCACTATCTTCGTGCTTTGTTGAAAAAGGCCAGGAAGTAAAAAAGAATGAGCCGCTGTTTGTGATGGAAGCTATGAAGATGGAAACGACAATCACCGCCAGGACCGATGGCAAAGTAGAGAAAATCCTTCACGAAACGGGCACTATGCTTTTTGCCGACGACCTTGTAATTGTGCTTGAATAGAAAATGGAGAAATTCTTACATACCCATCCCTACGGATATTTTATTCCTGAAAATGCCACAAAGCTTATTGTGGGTACCTTGCCGCCACCGCGCTTTACAAGCGGGCATTTAAAGAAAGGTGATGTCGATTTTTGCTACGGAAGCAGGGACGGTTTGCTTTGGATCGTACTCGACCGGATTTTTGACCTCGGTCTTAAATTCGAAACGACCCAAGAAGCCGTGGAGCAGCGTAAGGAATTTCTGCGAAGCCGCGGAATTGGAATCTGCGACATGGTAAAAAGTAGCCGTCGCGAAAAGATCGATGCTTCCGATCTTGGAATGCAACAGGTAGAGCTTCGGAATATGACGGGAATTCTGAGGGATCATCCTAAGGTAGATACGCTCCTTTTTACCGGCGGGAACAGCAAGAACGGCCCGGAGTATTTTTTCCGCAGACATTTACGCGAAATCGAAACTGATATCAGGCTGAAGGTTATTTCTAATGATGTACCCAGGATACATCAATTTGTGCTGGATGGCCGGCTGATAAAGACTGTCTCTCTTACCGCGCCCTCGGGTTCGGCCAACCGTGCCATTGGGAGTATGGAACTCTATAGGCACCTGAAAAAGAAAAACCCTGAATTCAATACTATTGATTTCAGGGTTCTCCAATACAAAGAGTTCTTTTTAGAATAGATTATTGCAATTCTTTCTTTTCCTGTTCGGCCACCGTAGTAGGCTTCACCTTAAACTTTTTGCGTTTTGGCCGCAGCCTTCCATAGGTTCCGATAGCAATTTTTCCTCTTTTGGTCTTTTTATCACCTCTTCCCATGGCTTATTTCTTTTTGTCGTGATCCTTGATTGTTTTTGTTTCAGGATCATAATCGTTTTTTTCCGCATCGCGATCACCTAATTCTCCACTTAAAGGATCATTGTCGCTGCGTTTTTTCTCTTTTCTTTCGTGATGTTTATCTTCAATTGGTCCTCCCATAACTTTCTCATTTTAAAGGTTTACCCTAAGATAAGAATTTGGCAGGCGCTGTGCTCCTAAAAGGATGTTAGAGTTAGGTTAAATCCCTTTAACAGAATTGACGAAATTGGCGATTTTTCCGGTTCCTTCCCGGTTGAGGTGCTTGACAAAAGCACTGCCAATAATCGCTCCCTTCGCATAGGCCGTTGCTGCTTCAAAAGTTTCTTTATCACTGATGCCGAACCCGACGATCTGTGGATTTTTCAGGTTCATTTCACCAATTCTTCTGAAGTATTCTTTGGTTTCTTCACCAAAACCTTTGGTAGAGCCGGTCACACTCGCAGTGCTCACCATATAAATGAATCCGTCTGAAACCGAATCGATAAACCTGATACGCTCTTCGGAAGTCTGCGGCGTAATGAGGAAGATGTTCCGAAGGCCGTGTTTTTCGAAAGTATCTTTGTATTCTTCATTATAGACATCTACCGGAAGGTCCGGAATAATGAGTCCGTCGATCCCTGTTTCTTCACATTTCTGGCAAAATTCCTCTACGCCGTATTGCAGGATCGGATTAAAATAGCCCATGATGATCAGCGGAATTTCTACAGAATCGCGGATCCCTTTTAGTTGTTCAAAAAGCTTATTCGTGGTCATCCCGTTCTTCAGCGCTTTTGTGGAGCTCTTCTGAATCGTAGGCCCATCGGCCAGGGGATCGCTGAAGGGAAGGCCAATTTCAATAAAATCGACCCCGCTTTTTTCGAGATCTTTTATGGTATTGACAGTATCATCAATCTCAGGATAGCCGGCTGTAAAATAGATGGAAAGCAGCTTTTTGTCTTCCTGAAGTTTCTTGTTTATTCTGTTCATTCTCAAAATTTTTCAGTTCTAGCAGGTTTTTCCTGTCATTTTTTCTGATTTTTATCTGAGACCTCAGAGATTTCTAAAACCTGTGAGGTCTGAATTCGAGCTGTCAGGCTGAGCCTGTCGAAGCCTTTTTTCTATTGTCGGGTGGATTCGATTGAAGTTTTTACAAATTGAAATAATCGATATAGGTGTTCAAATCCTTATCACCTCGACCCGAAAGGTTCACCACCACAACATCATCTTGTTTGAATTTTCGGTCTTTAAAGATCGCCAGGGCATGGGAGGTTTCAATGGCGGGAATGATACCTTCAAGTTTGGCCAATTCCAGCCCTGCTTCCATCGCGGCTTTATCGGTGATGGAGATAAATTCTCCCCGCCCGCTCCTGAAGAGGTTTGCATGCATTGGCCCCACTCCCGGGTAATCAAGTCCGGCAGAAATAGAATAAGGTTCGGTGATCTGCCCGTCCTCCGTTTGCATCAGCAGGGTTTTGCTGCCGTGAATAATGCCTTCTTTGCCCAAGGCCGAGGTAGCCGCGCTCTCGCCGCTGTCAATTCCCTTTCCGGCTGCTTCCACAGCAATTATTCCGACTTCCGGATTGTCGAGGTAATGAAAATAGGCTCCTGCAGCATTGCTTCCGCCGCCCACGCAGGCCACTACATAATCTGGATCTTCCCGGTATTCTTTCTCCCTGAGCTGAACTTTGATCTCTTCGGAAATTACCGCCTGAAACCTCGCCACCATATCCGGATAGGGATGCGGCCCCACCACCGAACCGATGATGTAATGGGTATCCACCGGATTGTTGATCCAGTCGCGAATGGCTTCATTCGTGGCATCCTTTAAGGTACGAC
>JBAWAB010000245.1:0-3026 GCA_049589035.1 Salegentibacter sp. | reverse complement strand
CTCCTGGTGATCTCTTCGTGATAGCCCGTCATCCATTCGGGTTTACCATCGGGCGTCCAGCTCACGACTTTTCCCCGATCCAATACCCATACCCATTTTCCATTCTTGTGTTTCATGCGGGCCTCACTTTCGTAATAGGCCGTTTTTCCTGCAAAATGTTCGTCCAGTAAAATCTGACATTTCTCCATGTCCTCGGGATGGGAGAGCTTTGACCAGGTAGCCTGAGAGACCGGCTTAATTTCATTCAGAGAGTAGCCCAGCGTGTTGGCCCATTGTTCATTGAAGATGACCTTCCCAGTCTGCAGGTTCCATTCCCAGGTACCAATATTGGTGCCCTGGATGATCTGTTCATAACGCTGAATCTTGCGGAGCTGACTAGTCTCTTCCTGTTCGCTATCCGATGCCCGTGTGAGGCATCCGAGTATCCGCTTTTTATTGTTTTCTTCGGAAATTACCTTTATCTGGCAATTGAAGCTGCAGCGTTTCTTCCGGTTATTGAAAAAAGACATTTCACGGGACGACTGAATTTCTGTTTCTGAAGAAGAATGCTCTAGCAGGTTCTGCAGATCTGGATCAAAAAAAATCTCGTGTGCTGCAGGGTATTCTGAAGTATTCGCAAAGCCAAGAACCGATCTCAGTTTTGGATTTAAATAGACAGTGTCAGGTTCTTCAGGATTGAGGAACCAAAGGCCTTCCAGGGCCTCGTTCTGAACAAAATCAAAGAGTGCTGCGCGATCGCGAAGAAGAAAATGAAGCTCCTCCTTCAAATTTTCAGTGGCTAAAACCATAGGGGGGCGTAGGTTTGTTTTGGTGGTTTTGAGGCTTTTATTGAGATGAAATTAGGGCATGCAAAAATAAACATTTCTCACTAGATTGAGAATGTCCAGGGGAAAAGGTTTTCCACAATAAGGGCTTTTATGGAATACAGCTATCGTTCCGTAGGCTATATATGAGATCACGAAGGTGAAGAGAGCTTCGGGCGTATAAAATTGGTTCTGCTCCAAAAAGCATATCTTTCGGGCTTCCTAAACTTTTCAGTATGAAAAAACGCTATTGGTTCCTTCTGATCTTTCTTGCCGCACTCCTGGTGACTTATTTTACCGGACCTGGCATTCAGAAGCCAACCTACAGCAAAAATCTACCCGACTTGCCAAAGGATCTGAAACAGCTTGAGAATTATGTGCAGAGAACGGAAGCAGGTTTTCCGGTAAGAGAAGATAATCATGCCCGCATTGTCTGGCAGGAAGCTTCCGCAGAAGTGACAGAATATAGTATAGTCTATCTTCATGGATTCGCCGGAAGTTACCGTGACGGCTATCCTGTGAATATTCACATTGCCGACACGCTGAACGCCAATCTTTACTTATCCCGATGGGCCGGTCACGGATTAAAACCGCCAGCTTCGCTCGATAATTTTTCAGCAGAAACTGCCTGGGCTTCTGCTAAAGAAGCTCTTATGATTGGGAAGTGGATCGGGAAGAAAGTGATCATTATGAGCACCTCCACAGGCGGGACCCTGGCCCTGAAATTGGCGGCAGCCTTTCCCGATTCCGTATACGCGCTTATCAATCTCTCCCCGAACGTGAAGGATGATCAGAAAGGAAGTTTTGTTCTGAATTCTCCCTGGGGCTACGAGATTGCAGAACTGGTGGGCGTTGGAAAGCACAAGAAGATCAGCCATGAAGAGGAACTGGCAAGACATTACTGGGATACTGTTTATCCCTCAAAAGCCTTGGTCGATCTGCAGGTACTGGTGGCATCTGTCATGAATCGGTCAACCTTTAAAAAGATTAAGTGTCCGGTTCTTACCTTGTATTACCATAAAAACTTCTGGAAAGAAGATGAACATGTTGAGATAAGTGTCTATCCTGAAATGTACCGAAAGCTTTCTACACCCGACTCCCTCAAAAAGCTGATCCCTCTGGATTCACCCGGCACTCATTTTATTGGCAGCGACATCAAATCGAAAGATACGGAAGTGGTAGAAGCCGAAATTGTTGAATTTCTGCGGAATACCTTAAGCATTGAGATAAGCTCTTCGGAATAAAATCTAATGCTGAGCTTTATTTCTGAATCCGGACGATATTGGCCGTTTCCTGTCCTTTTTCAAAATCACTGATATTCTGAAGGGTAGTGGTAGCAATCTGGTCCAGGGCTTCCTGGGTGAAGAATCCCTGGTGCGAGGTGATGAGTACGTTAGGAAATCCTATGAGCCGGGAGATAAGATCGTCAGGAATAATACTTTCAGAAAGGTCGCGGAAAAACAAATTTTCTTCCTGTTCATAAACGTCAATTCCCAGATATCCCAGCTGGCCACTTTTCAGGGCTTCTACAGCATCTTGTGTGTCGATCACCGCGCCACGACTGGTATTTATGAGCATGGCACCTTTCTTCATTTGGGCAAAAGTGCTACTGTTCATAAGATGTCGCGTTTGCGGCACCAGCGGACAGTGAATAGAGATGATATCAGCTCTCTGAAGCAATTTTTCGAGGGAAAGATATTCGACGCCGCGGGAGCTGAGTTCTTCAGAAGTTTGCACATCGTAAGCCACCACCTTGCAGCCAAATCCCAGCATAATATTGCAAAAAGCGGCCCCTATTTCTCCGGTGCCAATCACGCCTACCGTCTTTCCGAAGACATTAAAACCGAGCAGTTTTTCCAGAGAAAAATTTCCTTCCCGAATACGGTTATAGGCTTTGTGGGTTTTTCGGTTTAGGGTCATGATAAGAGCGACGGCATGCTCGGCCACGGCCTGTGGTGAATAAGCAGGAACTCTTCTCACTTCAATTCCGTTTTGTGCGGCAGCTTTGAGATCGACATTATTGAAGCCGGCGCAACGCAGCGCAATAAGTTTAATGCCATGCCCGGCGATCCTGGCAAGCGTATTTGCGTCCATTTTATCGTTGACAAACGCACAAATGGCCTTAAAATCCTGGGCGAGATTTGCCGTGTCTTCATTCAAAGGCGCCTCGAAAAAGGTAATTTCGTGCCCGTAATTCTCGTTGAATTTTCCCAGGAATTCCCG
>JBAWAB010000244.1:0-5021 GCA_049589035.1 Salegentibacter sp. | reverse complement strand
GCCGTTGCCGCGGTGTGACCTGCAAAAAAGGAACGCTGGGCTCCTGATTCGGCTCTTTTGTCAAAAGGCAGGGAGGTATCATAAACCAAAGGTCTGCTTTTGTTAACCAATCCTGTCGTTAGAGTGTACATGGCTCCTGTGGTACTCATAGTTTCCAGGTACAAGACCATAATCTGCCCAAAATTAGCGCGCTCTTCTTCGCTCGGTAAAAATGCTACCGGAAGGGCGAAAGAGGCATAAAAAGGGATGTAGCTTAGGTTATCTGCGCGGTTAGAATAATATCCGGCCGACCAGCGATCAATCTTCCAGATATCAGACTTGTCGCGATTGTTCACTTCTGCTTCGGTTAAATCGTCCTTGTTCTGGATCATTAGAACTCCTGCCGCAGTAAGTCCTACTCCGCCTGTGATCCAGGCTCCGTCTTTCCAGAAGTCGGTGTGATAAGGAGAAGTTTTTTCCTGGGCCAGACCAGAGATAGAGATACTGAGACTAAGCATCAGGAGCAAACAAATTTTTTGATGCATGAAAACTATTTTTATCAAAGCTCCTATTAATATTGGTAAAACTAAAGCATTTAAGAAAAGTATAACAAGAGCAGCAGTGGCGTTTAGTACTTCATTTTCTTCCCGTTAACAAAAGTTTAATTTCTGTTAGGTCTTCTGCCTTTCTAATTGTATTCAAAATAGCTTAATTTTAGAGTATGAAGAAGAAAGATGAAATGCAGAGGAGAGGTTTTGTCTTCAATAAGTTTGAAGAACCTTTCAAAACCCCTTTTGATAAACTCTTCGAAATTTTCAAGGAATTGATCACCCACACTTCCGGAGATCTTGATGAAGCCCTCGACTGGCTAAAGCAGCTGGACGAAGAATACGGGCTTACCAATGAAGATTACACCATCGAAGATTTTGTTGAGGATCTTAAGAAAAAAGGCTACATCAGGGAAGAAATTGATCCTGACGGGAATGGAGGGATGGCCATTACTGCCAAAACAGAACGCGCAATAAGGCAGCAGGCACTCGACCAGATCTTTGGAAGATTGCGGAAGGGTTCAGTAGGAAGTCACCGCACTACTCATATTGGCAGGGGAGATGAACATACCGGAGATTTCAGGGAATTTCAATTCGGGGATTCGCTCGACAGAATTTCTATGACGGAGAGTCTGCGGAATGCACAGATCAACCATGGAATTGGCGATTTCAATATGACCCAGGACGACCTGGTGGTGGAGGAGACGCATTATAAATCCCAGATGAGTACGGTGCTCATGATCGATATTAGTCATAGCATGATCCTTTATGGAGAAGATCGTATTACGCCAGCTAAAAAAGTCGCGATGGCCCTGGCAGAACTCATCACCACCCGTTATCCGAAAGATACGCTCGATATCCTCGTTTTTGGGGACGATGCCTGGCCCATTAGTATTGCTGATCTGCCATATCTTAAAGTAGGTCCTTATCATACCAACACCGTAGCTGGCCTTCAGCTGGCGATGGATCTTTTGAGACGCAAAAGAAATACCAATAAACAGATCTTCATGATCACCGACGGCAAGCCGAGTTGTGTGAGGGAAAGGGACGGTTCTTACTATAAGAATCCGATGGGTCTGGATCCTTATATTATAGGGAAGTGCTACACGATGGCGCGGCAAGCCAGGAAACTTCATATTCCCATCACCACTTTTATGATCGCTCAGGATCCTTACCTGACGCGCTTCGTAAAAGAATTCACTTTCGCCAACCAGGGCAAAGCCTATTATACCGGTCTTAAAGGACTAGGGGAAATGATCTTTGAAGACTATGAAACCAATCGTAAAAAGAGAATAAGAGGTTAAAAAAATTGCAGTAATGAGCGAAGAAAAAGATAAAGTAATGAAAATCGAGAATATCAAGACCCTAGGAGCACTGAAGGAATCGGGCTATGAGAGCCGAAGTATTAAAGAAGAACTCCGTCAGAATCTTCGGGAGAAGATTAAAAAAGGAGAGCCTGCCTTTGAAGGGATTCACGGTTACGACTTTTCGGTAATTCCCGAATTGGAGAGGGCGATCTTGTCTAAACACAATATCAACCTGCTGGGTTTAAGAGGTCAGGCGAAAACACGGCTTGCCCGGCTCATGGTCGGCCTGCTCGATGAATATATGCCGGTGGTGGAAGGTTCAGAGATCAATGATGATCCGCTGAACCCGATCTCCCGCTACGCAAAAGACCTTATTGCAGCCAAAGGAGATGATACTCCCATCGCCTGGGTACACCGCGACGAGAGGTTTTTTGAGAAACTGGCTACTCCCGATGTTACGGTAGCCGATCTTATCGGGGACGTGGATCCTATTAAAGCGGCCAATCTCAAACTGAGCTATGCCGATGACCGGGTAATTCACTTCGGAATGATCCCACGGGCCAACCGCAGTATCTTTGTGATCAATGAGTTGCCCGATCTCCAGGCGCGTATCCAGGTGGCGCTTTTTAATATTCTTCAGGAAGGGGATATCCAGATAAGGGGATTTAAGCTGAGGTTGCCGCTGGATATGCAGTTCGTCTTTACAGCGAATCCCGAAGATTATACCAACAGGGGAAGTATCGTAACGCCTCTGAAAGACCGGATTGGATCTCAAATCCTTACACATTATCCTGAGAATATCGAGATCGCCAAGGTGATCACGCAGCAGGAAGCAAAGCTGGATAAGCGGCAAGCCGAAATTGTACATGTGCCGGAATTGGCCAAAGACCTGCTGGAGCAAATCAGCTTTGAAGCGCGCGAGAGTGAATTCATTGATGAAAAGAGCGGAATTAGTGCAAGGATGAGCATTACCGGCTACGAAAATCTGTTGAGCACTGCCGAATGGCGGACTCTGCGATCTGGCGAAGAGAAAACCTTACTCAGGTTTAGCGATTTTATGGGCGTTATTCCCAGTATTACCGGGAAAGTAGAACTTGTGTACGAAGGGGAACAGGAGGGAGCTGCCTCGGTTGCACTTCAATTGATAGGTGACGCTGTGAAAACTCTTTTTCCGCAGTACTTTCCGAAGATCGAAAAACTTCAGAAAGCCGAAGACAAGAGTCCTTACGACGATCTGGTAGAATGGTTCTTTGAGCAGAGCGGCTTTGAGTTGCCCGATGATATTTCAGATAAAGAATACAAAGAGAAGTTAGATTCAGTAAAACCACTGAACGAACTCCTCGAAAAATATCAGCCTGAAATTGCGGAAAATGATAAATACTTTATGAAGGAGTTCTTGCTGTGGGGCCTCGTGGAATACAAAAAACTAAGTAAACACCGGTTTACCAAAGGAGTACAATTCAAAGATCTCTACGGCAGTTACATCAGCGGATTGTAAAAAATCCTTCTGAAAGAAAAATAAAAATCTCCCGGTTGAATTGTCAATCGGGTATTTTTTTTCGCTTAAAATCAGAATATCATATTAATTCACAGAAACTTAGGATTTTGTTTTTTTTGCTGCTGAATTTCTATACTTTTATTCAGGATTTAAGAAAGATCATGAACAAAAATCATCTTCATACCATTAGCAATTTCGTTTCTGAAACAGGAACTGCTATGATCATGATCATTACCCGTATTACCCCTTTGGGGTAATTATGTATATAACTTTCCGTCCACACCTATTTTATAGCATTTTCTATTTCAATTATAACTTACTATTCTCATGAATGTTCTCAAATTCGGAGGTTCTTCCCTTGCATCTCCAGAACGAATAAAATTAGTGGCCCAAACGGTGCAAAAGCATCTTCAGGAAGGGCCTGTTATCAGTGTTTTCTCAGCATTTGGTGGCGTAACTAACGATCTGCTGCTTATGGCAGAACTGGCTGCAAATGCAGATATTTCCTATAAAGAGATCCTTGAACGGAATGAAAAAAGGCATCTCGAAGCAGTGAAGGAGCTTATTCCTGTAAAGAGCCAGAGCAGTATTCTTAGTCGCGTCAAAACCGAATTTAACCGGCTCGAAACCCTCTACGAAGGGGTTTATCTTCTAAATGAACTTTCCAATAAAACGCGGCACGTGGTTTCGGGTTTTGGGGAGATCCTTTCGTCGCTGATTATCACCGAATATTTTAAGAGCATAGGTGTTGATACCGGTTTTGTTGATACACGTGAACTTATCGTGTGTAAAAATACCAATGAAAAGGTGCAGGTGAATTATGAAAGGACCAACAGCAATATTGTTCATTTTTTTGCTGAACATAAAGCTGATCTTTTTGTGGTACCAGGTTTTGTAGCCAAAAACGACCAGGGCGTACCAAGTACGCTGGGCCGTGGCGGTTCCGATTTTACTGCGGCTATTATCGCAGGCGCTCTGGATGTGGAAGAAGTGCTAATTTATACCGACGTTAACGGCATGTACACCGCGAACCCCGGAATTGTTGCCCAGGCTTATCCGCTGCAAAATATTTCTTACGAAGAGGCCATGGAACTTTCGCATTTTGGAGCCAAGGTACTTTATCCGCCAACGCTGCACCCGCTGCTCGAGAAGCAGATCAAGATCCATATCAAAAATACCTTTAAACCCGATGAAGCCGGTACGGTCGTTTCGAAGTCCAGTAAGGAGAATTTCAGATGGGTTACCGGCATTACTCATATCGACTCCATAAAGCTGCTAAATATCGAAGGCAGTGGCATGGTTGGGATTCCCGGTTTTTCAAAGCGGTTCTTCGAAGTGCTGTATCAGGAAAATATCAATGTGGTATTGATCACCCAGGCTTCTTCAGAACACAGCATTTGTGTCGCGGTTAAAGATGACGAAGCTGAAGCCGCAAAAGAGGCCTTAGATGAAGCTTTCGCACCTGAGATTGAACACAAAAAGATCAAGCCGGTTTTTATAGAAGACAATGTGGCAATTGTTGCCCTTGTGGGAGATCGCATGAAGAGCCATCACGGCCTGAGCGGAAAAATGTTTAGCGCCCTTGGAAATAACAATATCAATATTCGTGCAATTGCACAGGGTTCTTCAGAAAGGAACATTTCCGCAGTGATCGCCAGGAAAGATGTAAAGAAGGCACTGAATACATTA
>JBAWAB010000243.1:0-3578 GCA_049589035.1 Salegentibacter sp. | reverse complement strand
CTCTACAACATCCTGGTACCAACCATAGGTGTATCCTGCCAGGATCATGTCACCTGAAATCATATCAGAAAAAACATCATTCCCTTTATGACCAAAATCAGTGTGATTAGTGGTACCTCCGGAGAATGCTGTATACATCAAGGAGTAAAGCCCTCTCAAAGTACCTGCCTGTATCTCTGGCCGCTTTTTCGAAGCCTCGTCGATTTGCTGCTTAGTCGCAAACTCAGTAGGCTCTTTTTGTAAAAAATCTTTGCTACATCCCGAGAACATCAGGGTTCCTGCAAGGATTGGTATATAAAATTTGGTCTTCATTTTCATTTCTGTTTTTTAAAATTTAACTCTAACTCCTGCTGTAATAGTTGATAAAGGTGAGTAAGTATACCAATCTGATTCGCCTGTCTCAGCTACAGAAGGGTTGAATCCGTCACGCTGAGTGAACAGCAATAAGTTGTCGCCTGAAACATACAAGTTCAGGTTTGTTAGCCCTATCGTCTTAGTAAAATCAGCAGGAACTGTATAACCCAACCTTACGTTGTTCAGGCTCAAATAATCTGATTTGGTAAGGAACCTGGTAGATGAAGAGGTTACGTTGGTGTCGTAGTTATTAGACAAGCGCGGAACATCGGTGATATCCCCTGGTTTCTGCCATCTGTTCAGAATATCTGTATGCCAGTTATTGCTTCCAGGCTGATCATTATTCATCAATCTCGCGTACACAAAGTCATAAGAATACCCGCCTATTTGATACAGGAATTGGGCGCTTAAGGTAAAGCCTTTGTATCCTGTTGAAAGGTTGAAGGCACCTCTCACATCAGGCACGGCTGATTTACCTACAAATTTCTGAGTTGCATTTGAATAAGTGGTTGTAGTGGTTTTTTGAATAGAACCTGCACTTTCAGGATGATCATTAAGATATTCGAAAAGAGAAGCAATTCCTTCACCTTTATCCACAGTACCATTGCCGTTGGCATCATCAAAATATTGATTCCACATAGGAACCCCCGTTTGAGGATCAACCCCAGCCCATTCTCTCAAATAAAAATCAAAGATTGAATGGCCTTTTGCACGCCCATAGTAAGACCCGGAATTTTCATCCCCACCGATATCCAGTACTTTGTTCAGTCCAGTAGCTGGCTCGATTGGCATTTGCAACAGTTCGTTCTTCACAACCTCTCCGTTTACGCTTAAATCCAGGAACAGATCTCCTTTGCTAATGATATGTCCCGTAAGATCAAATTCCAATCCACTGTTACGAAGTTTTCCATCATTTACTGTTAGAATGGCGTAACCAACAGAAGGAGCAACTCTACGGTCAAAGATCAGGTTATCGGTATTCTTCACATAATAATCTACCGAAGCATCTAAAACTTTTCCAAGACCAAATTCAACCCCAGCCTGGTATTGTTTTGAAGTTTCCCAGGTAAGATCGGGATTTCCTTTCGTGTCGAACAACAGGGATATCTCATCATTTAGGTTATTCACATCAAACAGATCATATCCCGGGTAATATCCCACACCTGCTTGTTCTCCTATTTTCCCATAACTGGTTTTAAGCTTCAGGTTACTGAAAAGATTCTGATCAGCCATAAAATCTTCGTTTGAAAGAACCCAGGCCGCACCAACAGATCCGAAAGTACCCCATTTGTTTCCTGGTAGGAACCTTGAGGAACCATCTCTCCTAATCGTCCCTGAAAGGAAGTAGGTATCATTAAAGTCATAGTTGAATTGCCCAAAGAAACTTTCAAGGGTATAATCTCTTGTATAAGATCCAGGAGGAGTGCTAACCACGCCGTTGTTCAATTCTAAACCATCAGCAACAACAAGATTAGACATCGAACCCCATAGGGTCTTTCTCTCCCAGGAATTGGCCTCGTGAGCCACAAAAGCCTCAATAGTGTGATCTCCAAAGCTCTTGTTATATCTTAACAACTGAAGGAAGTTATAAGAGAAAAGTTCGTTCTTTTCTTTATAAATAGAACCATTTTGTTGTGCTGCGGAACCGTAGAACGGGTTATTTTGATTATCATAACTACTATTGTAGTACTGCATTCCAAATCTAGTTTCAAAATTCAAACCATCAATGATTCGAGCTTTTAGCTGTCCGTTTCCGTTAATTTCATGACGGGTTGTGTGATCCACATCGTAATGAGCGTCGGCAATCGCATTGGTTAGAGCACCAAAGCCACGGCCATTTCCGTAGTCATATTGATGACCTCCAAAAATCGGATCTTCTACAAAATCTCCATTCTCATCTCTAAGGAAGAGAGGATAAACTGGCGGAATATTATCTGAAAACCAGAATACACTTCCTGAATCTTCACTCTGACCATTCTGATTAGATTTAGACAAAGAGTATCCAAGATCCATACTTCCAGAAAGCCAGTCCTTAACCTTATGAGTTACATTCAATCTTGCGGAGTAACGCTTAAAGTCTGAGTTAATTGCATAACCCACATCATTCAGATAACCTACAGAAGCATAATAGGTAGATTTTTCACTACCTCCGCTCATACGCAGGTTGGTTTCAGTTCTGTTTGAAGACTGGAATGCATAATCTTCCCAATTCTCAGGGTTGTACTGACGAGTAACACCTTCTCTTACTTTTCCTGTTGCAGGATCGATCAAATCAGAAGCTGGAACGCCCCACATATTATATTTGGCTGCTATCCCATAACGACTGAAAAGATAAGCGTTTGCCCATTCAGTAGGATCAGAATCATAACCATATTGGCCTTCATTAGCTATAGACTCATAGCTTAGCTCAATATATTTCTCCGGAGATTTGATCGTATTATAGCGCGGCAATAACTGAAAGTTTTGACCACTCTTTACCTCAACCTCTACGTAAGACTGTCCAGCCTTACCATCTTTGGTATTGATCACGATCACCCCGTTAGCACCTCTTGCACCGTAGATAGCAGTCGCAGCAGCATCCTTCAAGATAGTAGTACTTTCGATATCAGCTGGGTTAATAGAGGAGATACTTCCATTAAAAGGAACTCCGTCCACTACATATAGAGGATCCCTGTTCCCGTTTACAGAACCTATACCACGAATACGGATAGTAGCCTCGGTCCCAGGTTGACCAGATGTATTGATCACCCGAACACCCGCAGCTTCCCCGGCTAAGGCCTGAGAAACATTAGCCACACTTTTTCGGTTCAGTACTTCTCCATCTACTTTGGTTGCAGTACCCGTAAAGGATTGTTTCGTAGCAGTACCATATCCTACCACCACTACTTCTTGCAGAGTACCGGTATCTATATTAAGAACAATATCAATTTTGTTCTCGGCGCCAATCAGTTTCTCCTGGGTAGTGAAACCAACATAACTAAAGACCAGGGACTGGCCTTCTCCAGCGGTAATACTATAATTACCATCAAAATCTGTTTGAGTACCATTATTGGTACCCTTGACGATCACGTTCACTCCAGGTAAAGGCAAGCCTTCTTCATCGACCACCGATCCGGTTACCGTCTTTTCTTGTGCAAACGTAATTTGCACCACTAACGCCAACAATAGCGTCAGGATTCCATTTAATCTTCTTTTCATTATTTCATTAATTTGAATTAGCCTGT